>JAFMBH010000002.1 GCA_017858735.1 Bacteroidota bacterium | reverse complement strand
ACAAAAAGGCGGTGTCCGTAACATTCAACTTCGTAGCTAATCTGCTCGTCAGGTTCAGTACTGATGTATCTGTCTTAATAGCGTAAAGTGCATAAGGAACACTCATCAGTTCCTGTGTACCCAACAACTCATAACTGGTTCCCCCATTAAAATCAGCTTCCAACTTAATAAAATGAGCCAGATTACCCCAATTAATATTATTAAACGCGCCAGATAGCAACGTACCCATCCCAATTTGTAAGCTAATCAATCCCAGGGCATCCGTCGTTTTAACATGCGTTTCACTAAATACGCTGCTTCCATTCGAACTCCCAGACAATATACTAATTCGCATATTGACTCCCCTATTTCCGACCACCTCGCCCGAGCTATTCCTCAAGACAGACTGGAAATTAATCTTTTGCGGTGTCTGGGCTAAAGCAAACATCGGAAAGAGAAAAAGAATAATGATTCTTACATTCATCTCGCTTTGTGTTAAATTTTATAAATCTGGTTTTCTTAAAGGTAGTTTTTATTTATTAATTATTTTTATTTATTAATATAATAAATTTTTTTTATTAAAATAATGCTAAAAGCCTTGATTTAATTAGCCTTCTTGAAAAATCATCGTTGAAATATTCCAAGTTTCTTCTTTTCTATAAATAGGTTTTATTAAAACGCTCATTATCTAACACATATCTATCTTATAAAAATTTCGAATATTAGACCTTTGCCGTGTAACTCATTTGAAGCAGAATAGTAAAAGTAATCCTCGACAAATAAACCTTACACCCAAATCGAAGACGTCCTCTGTAATCCTAAAAATCCTTATTCAAAGCCGAGCGTTAGGGGTAATTTTCGCCAAGAAAAAACAAAAAAAAAGAGGCTACCTTTTTAGATAACCTCTTTAACAAAATATAACTTACTTCATTAATTCAAATCAAAGCGATCCAGGTTCATCACTTTTGCCCATACTTTGACAAAATCTTTAACAAACTTAGATTTTGCACTTTCAAAGCCATAGACTTCAGCATAAGCACGAAGTTCTGAATTTGAACCAAAAATTAAATCTACTCTGGTACCGGTCCATTTCAAATCACCTGTTTTTCTATCGCGACCTTCAAAAATATTCTGATCCTCTGACGTTGCTTTCCAGGTTGTATTCAGATCAAGTAAATTGATAAAAAAGTCATTAGAAAGTACGCCTGGTTTATTGGTGAATACCCCATGATTTGAGTGATCGAAATTGGTATTCAGCGACCTCATTCCACCTATCAGCACGGTCAATTCAGGTGCTGATAACTTCAGTAATTGAGCCTTATCAATTAACAACTCCTCCGCAGACATATTTTTAGTTATGGCTTTTTGATAGTTTCTGAATCCATCTGCCAAAGGTTCAAGAACGGCAAATGAATCAACATCCGTGTGTTCCTGAGTAGCATCACCACGACCAGGAGTAAAAGGAACGCTCACCTTTTCACCAGCCAAAGAAGCCGATTTTTCAATGGCAGCACCACCGGCCAATACGATGAGATCGGCCAGGGAAATAACTTTTCCATCTTTTTGAGACTGGTTAAAATCAGCCTGAATTTTCTCAAGAGCATCAAGCACTTTTGTCAACTGAGCCGGATTATTAACCTTCCAGTATTTCTGTGGAGATAATCTTACTCTGGCACCATTTGCCCCACCTCTTTTATCTGAACCTCTAAAAGTAGAAGCAGAAGCCCAGGCAGTTGACACTAGTTCTGACACAGAAAGACCACTTTGAAGCACTTTTTCTTTAAGTGCATCGATATCCTTTTGATCTACTAATTTATGCGACACAGCAGGGATTGGATCTTGCCAGATCAGCACTTCAGCTGGAACCTCAGACCCAAGATATCTGGCACGAGGGCCCATATCACGGTGGGTTAATTTGAACCAGGCTCTGGCGAAAGCGTCAGCAAAAAGATCTGGATTTTCGTAAAATTTCCTGGAAACTTTTTCATAAGCTGGATCAGCTTTCATGGCAATATCCGTTGTAAGCATGGTTGGAGCATGTCTTAGTGCTGGATCATGAGCATCAGGAACTGTACCTGCGCCTGCGCCACCTTTTGGTTTCCACTGATGGGCACCTGCCGGACTTTTTGTCAGCTCCCAATCAAAACCGAATAGGTTTTCAAAATAATTATTACTCCATTGGGTAGGCGTAGTTGTCCAGGCACCTTCTAAACCACTCGTAATAGTATGAACGCCATGACCTGTACCAAAGGAATTTTTCCAGCCTAAAACTTGCTCTTCAATGCCTGCTGCTGCAGGTTCAGGACCAACATATTTAGAAGGATCTGCCGCACCGTGTGTCTTACCAAACGTATGACCACCCGCTATCAATGCTACCGTTTCTTCGTCATTCATAGCCATACGGCCAAAAGTTTCACGAATATCACGCGCGGAAGCCACCGGATCAGGATTACCATTTGGGCCTTCTGGATTAACGTAAATTAATCCCATTTGCACGGCAGCCAGAGGATTTTCCAATTCGCGATCACCAGTATAACGATTATCAGCTAACCACTCTTTTTCGGCGCCCCAATAAACATCCTCTTCAGGTTCCCAGATATCTGCTCTACCGCCGGCAAAGCCAAAAGTTTCGAAACCCATTGACTCCATGGCACAATTACCAGCAAGAATCATTAAATCTGCCCAGGATAGTTTATTTCCATATTTTTGTTTGATAGGCCAAAGTAATAATCTGGCTTTATCTAAATTAGTATTGTCAGGCCAGCTGTTCAGAGGAGCGAAACGCTGAGCTCCCGTTCCTCCACCACCACGACCGTCTGTTATTCTATAAGTTCCTGCACTATGCCAAGCCATCCGGACAAAAAATGGACCGTAATGACCATAATCGGCCGGCCACCAATCTTGTGAGGTAGTCATTAAATCATAAAGGTCTTTTTTAACCGCTGCCAAATCAAGAGTTTTAAATTCTTCAGCATAATTAAAATCTTCACCCATTGGATTGGACAAGGCTGAGTGCTGGCGTAAAATATTCAGTTTTAACTGATTTGGCCACCAATCACGATTTCCTGTTCCGCCTCCTGCCGCTTTCTTAGGTGCAATACTACCTGTAAAAGGGCATTTTGCTTCACCATTTGAACCCGACGGATTCTGATGTTCGTTGTTTCCCATTGGTTTAATATAAAGTTTAAGCTTAAAAAATACAATTTGCTATAATAACAATCTTAAAAATGAATGGTTGAAAATAACCATAAGGAATAAGAATTAAATATTTTTCCCTTCAAAAAAAACTGGATTGACATAAAATAAAAATATATTTGAGGTTCAATTGGTTTCCGTTCAAGCGGAATTAAAAGGGAATCCTGTTTAAATCAGGAGCTATCCCCGTAGCTGTAAATTTTGATATGCTATAAAAAGTATATAAAAAATAGACGATACACCACTGTTTTTCAAATGGGAAGGTGTCTATTTTAAAATGAGCCAGAAGACCTGCCTTTTGAAAAAGCGTTCAAGCTTTCGGGAGAAAGGCTGCTAGTGTTGTTTACCTCTAAAGTGGGGTTTATCTCATTTGTCGTATTATCCGGGAGCTCATTGTGTCATCTAATATTTCATTACAATGAGTAAAAAAATGTTTGGTTTTTTAACCGCCCTATCTATTCCTTTTGTTGTTTATTCACAACTCGACACCGTTACCTCTGTCCTGTTTGACCCCATTGTTGTCACCGCAAATAAAACGGAACAAAAACAAAGTACAACGGGGAAAATAATAACTATTATTTCAAAAGATCTGCTGGAAAAAAGTGCCGGTAAAACCGTCGCACAAATTTTAAATGAACAAGCAGGTCTCATTGTTAACGGTGCCCTCAATAATATTGGCAGTGCGCAAACCGTTTTTCTCCGCGGTGCATCAAGTGGTAGAACATTGATTCTCATAGACGGAATTCCTATGAATGACCCCTCTATGATTAACAATGAATTTAATCTTAATCTCCTCTCTGTAAATGATATAGAGCGGATTGAGATTTGTAAAGGAGCTCAAAGTACGCTCTATGGAAGTGATGCGCTGGGTGGTGTAATTAATTTCATCACTACTAAAAATGATATAGATAAACTCGTTCACCTGAACGCCAATTTGACGGCAGGTAATTATGGCGTTTTTAAAAGCAATGTAAATGCGTCCGGTAAATTCGGAAAATTTAAATACACTGCCCGTTTTAATCATCAAAGTAGTGCAGGATTCTCCTCCGCATTTGACAGCACGGGCACCTCAGGTTTTGATACCGATGCCCTATTTGGAAATAATTTTGGCGCATCCCTAGCGTATCAAGCTAACAAAACCCTAACTTTCAACTCCTTTATCCAACACAGATATTACAAGACTGACTTAGATAACGGGCCTTTTTCTGATGCCATACATTTTTTCTCTGAAGACCAGGCGCTCTTTGCAGGCGCTGGATTTACCTACAAAAAAGGGCAGTTTTCCCTTACCGGAAATTATCAAAAGGTCAATAATAGTAGATATTACGATAAAGATTTTAGTGCAGGGAGTCCCCTATTTTCTACTCATTCTCTGAACGGATATTCGGATTATACGGAGTTGTTTGGCAACATCAAAATTTTAAAAAACGTAACTGCCATAATGGGCAGTGAACTTCGCACTTCTTCTATGAACAGTTTGTATTTGTCTGTCAGTTCTTTTGGTCCGTTCGAAAATGAATTTAAGGATTCGCGTATTTCCCAATATTCCGTTTACGGTTCTATCCTTTACTCCTCTGATAAAAATCCGTTTCAACTTGAATTGGGCAGTAGATTTAATAAACATTCCATTTATGGCGTAAATTCTACCTTTACGCTCAATCCTTCTTTTCGGTATAATGAACATTGGATGATTATGGGAAGTATTTCCTCTGCTTACAAAGTACCAAGTATCTATCAATTATATGATTTTTACGCTGGAAATCTAGATTTAAAACCAGAGGAAGCTATAAATGTCGAGGTGGGCGTTCAATATAAATCTGCCCGATCTTTTTTTAGAGGCGTCTTTTTTTCAAGACAGATAACTTCCGGAATAGACTATAATTTCGTGGACTTTAAGTATTTCAATTTTGTGGAACAACGAGTTAATGGCTTTGAACTTGAATCGAATCTTGATGTAACTAAATCCTTTCATTTAAATATGAATTACACCTATTTAAGTGGACAGGAATTGACCCAAAACAGGGAGACAAACAAAGAATCCATTACCTATCCGTATTTATTGCGCAGACCAGCACATACGTTGAACTTAACCTTAAATTATGAGATATCCACTAAGCTATTTGCCAGCATAAGCAGCAAAACTTTGAGTGCCAGATATGACATAGGAGGTTATGAACAGGCAGATGTAGTGTTAGAACCATACACAATATTCAATGGATATGGGTCGTATAAAATGAGCGATAAGGTCTCCTTTTTCATTGATGCTCAGAATTTATTCAACAAAAAATTCTTTGATATATATGGATACCAAAGCATTCCGTTCATGATTTCCGGAGGAATAAATCTAAAGTTTTAGTATTTTTATATTTAAACTAAGGAAATTATGGCATACAAGAGCAGCCCTTATTTATCTGCCCAAAATCTTCTATTTTTAGTAATAATGTTGGCAGGGTGTCAACCTTCGTATAAAGAAAATGAAGGTAAAACTGACCAGTCTAACGGGGTTGAATTTAAGTTGATAACTACGGATACTTTTCATTTCAATAATTTTGTTGACTGTAATATGGCGGAAGCCTGGATTGGCGATACCCTCAGGATTTTTCCTGGAAAATATGGAGAGGATCCTGTTTGGGGGTATGCCAGAGATTTGAAATTCGCCTCTGGATTCAATGCAGATGAGGTTTTTAGTACGCCGGCAGATAAATATATAGCCCCTTCCTTACCACTGAATGCTCCAGTAGGGCAAAAAGGCTTACATGGTGCCATTTGGTTTGAAACGGTTTATCAGGCTAAAAACGACTCCTCTGGTCGCACCTTGTACGCCATTTATCACAATGAAAACTATCCGGAAACCCTGCCTTTTAATCCTGAAACAAAGGAAGGTTACCTCGATAAAGACTGGCCCCTGGGTCTAACGGATAGAATTACCCCTGCCGCAGTTCCCAGAATTGGTGTTATGAAATCGACCGACGGAGGCTGGCACTGGGAAAATAAAGGGCTATTTCTCGAGGATAAACAACCTCGGATGATTTTAAATAAACATAATATATCTAAAACGTTTGCCGGGGGAATTGGTGATCCTTCCGCCGTTGCCGTGGGCGATTATTTATATCTTTTTTATGGTGAATACGGCTATCCTGGTATATATGACCCTGCCACCTATACGCCTGAAAAAGAACATTCCGGACAATGTATTAGTGTGGCAAGAATGCTCATTTCAGATCTCGATCAACCCCGGGGAAAAGCAAATCGTTGGGACGGAACGGGATTTAATGCTCCCTGGGACGGTATCGGTGAACCTATCAAATCATTACAGATTCCAATAGAAAAAGGCGGGGGTCCCGCTTCATCTAAGTCTGGTGGATTTCATTGGGGTCCTTCCGTAAGCTGGAATACCTATTTAAATTGCTGGGTCATGCTGATGGGACATGTAGAAGGACAATCATGGATAGGCGATAAACTATATATTTCCTTTAATTATCATAAGGATTTAGGGATGGATGATCATTCTCAAAAATGGACTGAACCTCAGGTTCTGGTTCAAAAACCTGGTCATGTTCTTTGGTACCCTTCCCTTCAACCTATGAAAACAAAAGAAGATATTGCAGCAAAAAATACCAGTTTGAAACTTGGTAAAAAAGCGCGACTTTTCTTTAAATATTCTAATCTTGGTAGATATTTTTCTGAATACATCATTGAATTTGAAAAATAAAATATCTGTAACCTGCTATTCAGGGTAATTATAAAACACCCCGAATAGCGGTTACCAGTTTTTCTGCCCATCTGCCATAATCATAGCCGGAAGGATGAAGATTATCATCGCAAATTAAGGACGGATTATTTTCGGCCTCCCTGGTAAATGGGGTAATATCGACAAATGGACAACCATATTCTTCCGACACCTCATAAATAATCTGGTTAAACTGATTAATCTGCAGAGCAATTTCCTTAGCATCGAGAAAACGGGCATAAGGGGTTACGCTATAATCTGGAATGGATAAAACAAAGACATGATTAGGTTTATTGTTTGCCAGCACAATAGACCGTTTCATAAGGACTGACAATCTCTCCCTGTACCCTACCGTGTCCCATTCTATGTATTGGTCATTCACACCTATCAACAAACTTACGATAGTATGTGATTTTGGTTTATAATAATCTAATCCAACCATTAAATCATTTGTGGTCCAGCCAGTTACCGCAACATAATTCAACTCATTAACAAAAAAGTTTCGTTCATCTAATAATTTAACTGCCTGTGCCGGAAATCTTTCCTGTTCTTTTACCCCCTGACCAATGGTATAAGAATCACCTAATGCCAGCCAGGTCAATGACTTAACTAACTCTCCATTAAAACCCACTATTTCTTTTGGCACAACTTCGTTCTCGTTTTTCTTGCAAGAGAGCAAAAAAACAAGGAAAAATAACCCGACAACGGACTTAAAAGAGATTAAAGTAGGCATTCCAAGGTGATAAAATGGTTCAAACAAGCTGAAAATCAATTTGTTTAATTTTTTGTAATTTACTACATATAAAGCTATTGTCCTACTTTATAAATAATAATAGCTTGTTTATTTAAAGTATAAAAAGATAAAAAATACCCTCCTAATAAGTTATCTTAAAGGCACTAAAACCTACAAAAATGTAAAATAAAAATAATTTGGAGCAATTATGCACCCATTCTTGGGTGGAAATTATGCGTGCAGTAGCAAGTTATTTGAATCAGGATTTACAAGATTTCTAGGATTAACCATAGCGTCGTTAGATTGATTCTGAAGATTATTATTAAATGGTACTTTCATTGCTAAGCCCCTCGCCGATGCGTTACGCATCGGCGAAAAGAAGTGTAAAAAGTAATCCTCTACAAATAACCCTTACACCCAAACCGAAGACGTTCTCTTTAATCCTCAAAATCCTGCAAATCCTGATTCAGAACCCCACTAAATAACTCGTCCTAAAAAAAGAGATTATCTTTTTAAACAGCCTCTTAAATCATTATTTTGATGGGGCACTAATTACCCCAAGGAATCGGCCCATCCAATAGGGTAAAAGCCAGATATCGCCGGCACTGTGTTCTGAAACACCGTTACCTGCCTTCCTATCGAGATTAAACATATTGGCATTATGACGTTGAACAGGACGTTCATCGGGAGGAAGTACCTCCTTGATGGTTTGATTTCTAAAATTAGGCGCTATTTTCTCAATATCTGCCCTATGACTATTAGCAATGGCCCAATCGATAAGATCTAAGGGATGTTCTTTCAAATACCAAACCCCCTCATTTAAATCGAAATCAGGCGTACCCGTTACGGCAGTAAAAATATTCCAAAGACCTTCTTTTTCCGGACGTTCCGCTTGAAAATGGTCTATAATAGATTTTTTAAAACTCGTTTTCAGGGTATCATTAAAAGCATATCTAAAAAGCCCCCAATAGCCCATAAAATACATTTCATCATCGGAATGATTCCACGCTTCGGAAAGATATTTGGAATAATCATCGGCATTTGCGGGTGCCATGCTTATAAAAGCCATAGGTCTCATTAAATTTTCATAATATTTATGTTTATTCATGAGTTCAAAAGCCTTCTCCTTATAGATTGGTTTATTGGTAAAGCGGTAAGCTGTTTGAAGCATAGCAACGATATTACTGGAATTTAATTTCCGGTCACCCACATTGGTAGGAAAACCATTCACATAAGAAGGATTCCATTTACCCCAAAGAGTAGGTTTCCCGTCATAATCTATGAGATACCAGTCATTTTTAATGATATGCGACATTAGGGTATCGATAAGTTGAATAGCGCGGGATTTCACATCTGGAACCTGCACCAATTCAGCTAAGGCACCAAAGGCAAAAATATGGCCAATCACCTCGTCTGAAGAAGTAGTCGCTTTCCAGTCCCATTCCTGATCCGGAGAATGTTGCCAACGTTCCGGATCACTTAATTTTTCAATAAATCCGCGTCGTTCAAAAGACCGAGATGGAAAGCCGGGTATAGGATTAATCGTATATAAACGCTCCATAGCATCGAGGCATTCCCTGATATTTGCCAAGGCATCAGCCTCTTTAGTTACCGCATAGCGAAAAATTTCCGCACCAAAATACATGGACGTCCAAAGCCCATCATTATCGGAATCTGCTAAAAATCCACTGCTTAGATTTCCCTTTTCCATGCCTACCAGCGAAGCGTTAAAACCATTTCTAATATGACGTTGACGCACTTGTTGTTGAAAAAACTGTGCCTTTTCATGTAAGGTCATAGATTTAAAACAAATCTGACCCAGGCCAGCATCGGTAACCACAAGGACACTATTATTTGGACCTGGATTAATGCTTTTAACAAGGTTTCCCGGAAGCCAGCGTTCCCCCTGATAATAATCATACTTTCCATCTTTCCGCGAAGCAAACGCACCATTGGTGGAACCGAACCAGATTCTATCCCCAATCACGCAAACAGCCGTTATATCTGTAACAGGTAATTTTTGATTTAAGCTGGAAGCTTTTCCGGTGACTACATCGACTAAAAAATACCCCTTTTTAGTTCCAATCACGGCATTATTACCCTGAATATCAAATGAGGTAAGTTCAGTACCGCTATAAACCAAAAGATTAGTATTCGTTGCAGGATTAAATTTATAGAGGCCCTTCGCACTAAGTAACCAGAACAAATTGGAACCCGCCTGATATCGAAGGTTTAGTATTTTATCCTCTAATGTCGATGTAAACCGTGTTTTAGATTCACTTACATAATGAAAATCATTTTCGTAAGCAATCAAAAAATCAAAATTTTTACCCCCAACGCCTTTATTTGCCTTTGGAAGCTCGTGATGACAATAGACAGAACCAGCCCAGGCGTTACTAAAAACGGCTTTATCATCGATTAAAACAAATTGATCTTTGTAAGCAAAAGCACCTTGAACCGTTTTGTTGCCAATGGTCCGATATTTTTTATCGGCTTGAAAAGTACCCGGGTACAAAAACTGCCCATTGTGAGGAATTAGCAAACCATTATTAGAAAAAACACTTACGTTACCATTTCTGTCACTATGCGATGATTCAAGTTGAACCTCAGCACTTTGAGTATAATATTTTACACTATAGTCTTGTAGGTAAGGTTTATCCTGATAAATAGGCTGGACCATTTTCGTCTGAGCGAAGACCATATTTGGAAAAAAGGGGACAAAAAAGACGACTAAGAGATATTTATTCATATCTATTTTTTAACTAATTCTAAATAAATATAAGCAGATAATCAGTTCTACAATGTTAATATACTCCATTTTTAAATAATACCAATGAAGTTTACCTATTAAGCTATTTCATCAGGTTTATTTAAACCTAAAGTGCATTTAAAATAGATAATATATTAGCTATTTATAATAAAAATGCGTATTTTAGTTAAAATATTATCTATTTTATGCAATATGGATTAAATAAAAAACCAGCTGACTGGATGCTGGAAATGGCAAAGCGACATAAAATGTTAAGAAAACAAGCCGGATTTACCCAAAGTGAATTGGCGCGCCGCTCCGGTGTTTCTTTAGGTAGCTTAAAACGTTTTGAAACAAGTGGGCAGATTTCCATCCAGTCTCTATTCCTGTTAATCGATGTGTTGGGAAGGCTTGACGACCTTGATACGATACTGAAACCCTTTGAAAACATGAAAGAGATTGAGCGATTATTCAGCGATAAAAAACGCAGAATATGAAGTCTGTAAAAAAAATAAACGTTCAACTTTTGTTTGATACAGAAGCATTGGAAGTGGGAAGTTTAGTCCTCAGTGAGAGAAATATATTTTTTTACCATTTCACCCCTTAATAATCAATTCAATATTGTGCGATAATCCATTAATTTCAATGAACTGACCACAAATTATATAATATAACTAAATTTTACCTAAATTGCGTCATTAAAATGACGGGATTATGATTTATTTAGTCAGAGAGTTATCGAATTTGATATTAAAAAAGTTGCAACCTAACAAGGTGGTGATCTTATATGGCGCACGACGCGTTGGAAAAACGATGCTTGTAAATGAAATACTTGCCAAAGTGAATGAGCCAATACTTAGGCTAAATGGAGATGATATAAATGTTCATGATAAACTTTCCATAAGAAGTATAGAAAATTATAAACAGATTTTAGGTACCTGTAAACTACTCTACATTGACGAAGCACAAAAAATTCCTGAAATAGGTCTGAAACTCAAACTTATGATTGATGAAATAGAAGGACTTAGAATTATTATATCTGGTTCATCTTCATTTGACATACATAAAAATGCCGGAGAACCTTTAACAGGAAGAAAATACACTTTTACATTATATACGCTATCTGAAAATGAATATACCCAGATTGAAAATAATATTAATAAAATGGACAAGGTTCGGGAAAGACTGATTTTCGGTAATTATCCTGAATTATTGCATCTGCCTGATCGCCAGGATAAAGTAGATTATTTAAACGAAATGATTAGTTCTTATTTGCTTAAAGACATATTGGTATATGAGCATATTAAGAATTCCCAGAAAATATTTAATCTTTTACGGTTGATTGCCTTTCAAATTGGTGGAGAAGTATCCCTTCAAGAATTAGGTATCCAATTAGGCATAAGTAAAAATACGGTAGAAAAATACCTGGACTTATTAAGTAAAGTATTCATTCTTCATAAAGTTGAAGGATTTAGTCGAAATTTAAGAAAAGAAATTACTAAAAATTCAAGATGGTATTTCCTGGATAATGGCATCAGGAACGCTGTAATTGCTAATTTCAATCCCCTGCAGGCACGAAATGATATTGGTGCTTTGTGGGAAAACTATATGATTAGCGAAAGATTAAAATATCAGGAATACAGGAGGATTTCATCTAACAATTATTTCTGGAGAACCTATGAACAACAAGAAATTGACTGGGT
Source organism: Bacteroidota bacterium (assembly GCA_017858735.1). Taxonomy (GTDB): domain Bacteria; phylum Bacteroidota; class Bacteroidia; order Chitinophagales; family Saprospiraceae; genus BJGN01. Next base: position 137,273 of record JAFMBH010000002.1, on the reverse strand, counting down.
CGAAGAAAGGGATGGTTCCTTGTTTGGTTATGAATTCAAATGGAAAGAAGAGAAAGTTAAAATACCAACCCAATGGAAAAGTGCCTATCCAGATGCTTCTTTTGAGTTGATAAACATAAATAATTTTAGTGAATGGTTGAAATAATGGTCTAACACTTGACCATTTTCATGACCTGGGGCTTGAAATGTGGGTCTGTTTAATCAATGTTGCCTTTAATACATCATTAATCTTTTTATTTTGTGGTTAAAAACTTACTACAAGTTTTACCGGTTGAGTTAAATTATATGTTAAATTTGTAGTAATACTATTATAATATTTTGGAATTTTCTACTTCCTTCGCTCTTTTATTTGGACATTAACTCCTATTTCAATGCTAAAAAATATATTCACCAGTATCATTTTGACCCTCTTATTGGCTGGAAAAATCATTGCCCAGAAAAGCAATCTATACCAACCTGCAATTGAAAACAGGGCAGTTAATCTTCTCCATGAAAAACAGTTCCATTTTAAAGATCTTAACAAAAATAATATCCTGGATGTCTATGAAGACTGGCGTAAACCGTTGGATATGCGCGTAGCGAATCTGGTAAGTCAGATGACGTTGGAAGAAAAAGTGGGCATGCTACTTATTAACACCCTCAACGCAGGTGAAAAGGGAAAAATGACTGATGCTGCTGTGGACTTGATTGAAAAGCAGAAAATGACCCGATTCGTTTTCAGAAACACCATTAAAAGTAATCCTGTAATTACTGGAGCGGGAAATGGTTTTGCCGGAGCGCAAATCAGCCCGTTTGAGGCGGCACAATTTATGAATGCCGTGCAGGAATTTTCCGAACGTACCCGCCTGGGTATCCCCGCTTTATTTAAATCTAATTCCCGAAACCATATAGAGTTTGACGCGCGCGCTGGCATAAATATTGAATCTGGGTCTTTTTCGTCCTGGCCAAAAGAGAGTGGACTGGCCGCAACCCGGGACATGGCGCTCATTGCCGACTTTGCTAAGATCATGGCAGAAGAGTGGCGAGCCATTGGCTTACGCGGAATGTATGGCTACATGGCTGATTTGTCCACGGAACCGAGGTGGTACAGGGTACATGAAACCTTTACCGAAGACAGTGACCTGGCAGCTGACATTATCAAAGTGCTCATTAAAAATCTGCAGGGAGAAAAGCTGAATTCAAAAAGCATTGCCTTGACTATCAAACATTTTCCGGGTGGTGGGCCACAGGAAGGCGGCGGTGATCCTCATTATACTTTTGGAAAAAACCAGGTGTATCCTGCCGGTAAATTTGATTATCATCTGGCGCCATTTAAAGCGGCTATTGAGGCAGGTGCTTCGTCTATTATGGCTTACTATGGCATTCCGGTAGGTCAGCCATACCTTCCAAACAATGTTGGGATGGCGTTTTCAAAAGGAATCTTAACAGATTTATTGCGCACTTTGCTTAAGTTCCGAGGTTACGTGAATTCCGATACTGGCATTATTGGAGACAGAGCCTGGGGAATAGAAGATAAAAGTATAGATGAACAGATTTTGATTGCCATAGATGCCGGCACGGATATTCTCTCTGGATTTAGCAATAATAAGCAAATTTTAGACCTGGTAACATCGGGTAAACTTTCAGAAAGTCGCGTAAATATGTCTGTAACGAGATTATTGAAAGAACAATTTGAACTGGGCTTATTCGAAAACCCTTACGTTGATCCAAATCGAGCTGCGTATTTGGTGGGCAATCCTTCTTTCCAGCAAAAGGCTGACCTAGCCCAACGCAAATCAATTGTGCTGTTACAAAACAAAATGACGCTTCCTCTGGCTCAACCTAAAGGTAAAGACACTTTGAAAATATTTACTATGGGCATGAACACTGCCCTATTCAAAGAGCGCGAATGGACAAATTACAAGGTTACCTCAGGTGATTACAATAAGGCGAAAAAAGAAACATTGCCTGCCATTTCAAAAGAAACAGATATTGCGATAATACGTATTCAAGTTTATAATGACGGAGGAAGCGACAGAAGATTTGGGGGTGCTGACTCGACAGAACTGGACTTTCTTTCCTTTTCAGACATGGCAAAATCAAAGTCTTGGAAGATGTCACCATCATTAGAAGACATTCAAGCCGTTATGCAGTCAGTGGGTGCCAATAAAACCATTTTATCCATTGACTTTCGTCAGCCTTATGTGCTTGATGAAGCCAGTGGTTTACTTAATGCCGCGGGAATAATTGCTACTTTTGGTGTGAGCGATGCGGCCGTAATGGACATCATAATGGGTAAATTTAACCCAACAGGAAAGTTGCCTTTTGCTCTGGCAAAAACAAGTGCTGCGGTTATAAAACAAGATCCAGATGCACCGGGATATCCTGAAAAAGATACCTTATTCCCCTTTGGTTTTGGTCTGAATTATGAGTAATCCTTAAATTTTCATGCTTCATTTAGAAAGATTAACTCTTAAAAATAAAGTAAAAATTTAAAATGAAAAAGCCCTTCGGTATTGAATACTGAAGGGCTTTTTTTCATAAATAATGTAATGTTCATTGTGGAGACGGCGAGAGTCGAACTCGCGTCCAAAACAGCACCCGTAAGCTTTCTACATGTTTATTTGCCGTTTTTGATCTCAATCAGAAGGTAGGTACAACAAAGGACACATTTTCTGACCCAGCTCTGAATCTTATTTTTCTTTATGAGCCACAAAGAAAAACCAGCCCGATTTTTTGGATGATACACTAGACGCAGGCTCTCTCAGGCGGCGTGCAGGCTATATCAGCTGAGCTGAAAATAGCAGGCGTTTCGTGTAAAGGCTTACTAATTTCTAAAATTAGGCAGCCAAGGCGTAGTTATTTTCGCCGGTTGTTTTTCGATGGCCATTTGATAACGGAACTAACCATCAAGTTTCGACATGCTTACTTACAAGTTCACCATCCTGTCGATACCAGAACGTCCCCCTTATTTGATATTCACTTTAGAATATATAATGATATACAAAATTATTCCTTTTTTTGTTGCAAACTTCAAAAAAAAATATAAATTTGCTAACCTTAAAGAAAACTTAATATTTTAAGTTTGGATTTACCCTTCCAAGTATTAAAAGAATCTTTAATCTTAATAATTTAAGCATCTTATTAAAGATAAAATAATGCGAACAGGGTTTTTTATATTTTGGCTGAAAACAACTATCCACAACCCTAAACTATTTAAAAATGGCTGCTGCTGTAAATGGGTCAACTAGTCTAACCCGAATCGGTGTTTTTTACGACGGAAATTATTTCCTCCACGTAAGTAATTATTATCATTATGTTCATGAGAGAAGAAGTAGATTAAGCTTGAAAGGTCTTCATGAATATATCAGACAACAAATCAGTCAACTCGAAGACAAAGAAGTTCGCCTTTGCCGCGTAGTTGATTCTCATTATTTCAGAGGTAGATTAAGTGCTAGTGAAGCTAGTCAACGAGGAAATTTGCTTTATTACGAACGAGTATTTGACGATATTCTAATGGGAGAAGGGATCGTCTCTCATTATTTGCCTGTGAAAATCATCAACGGTAGAAGGCAGGAAAAAGGTATCGATGTATGGCTTTCTTTAGAGGCTATTGAAATGGCTTTTAACGATCATTTTGACGTGGTTGTTTTGGTAGGTTCTGATAGCGACTATGTGCCTTTAATGCGAAAACTAAACGGTATGGGAAAACACACCATATTGCTTAGTTGGGATTTTGAATATACTGACGAGGAGGGACATAGATTCAGTACCAGAACGTCTCAGGATTTATTGGAAGAGGTAACCTACTCGCTGCCTATGCATGAAATTATTGACGATCCGAGTGAAAGTGAATTTGATTTAAACCGCTTATTCGTTCCAAAACAAATTGATAAAGCGTTCGGAACTAAACCATTAGAACCGTCAGAACCTGTAGTTATTCCTCCTCCCGTTAATCTGGAAGATCACGATGATATCATTCAACTTGACACTGACAGGTTTGAAAGTATTGTACTGTCTATAAAAGATGGTTATGGTTTTATTAAATACCCACCGGATAACGTATTCTTCCATTTCTCAAGTCTTAAAGACTTTGATTTTGAAGAACTTAGAATTGGTGACCGCGTTGAGTTTAAAATTGAAGCCAAAGATAATGGTAGATTAACCGCCGAGGAAGTTTTTGTTTTAGAATAAATTAGTCTTTTATATAATCTTCCAGGTAAGAAAAGGATGGCATTAATGCCCCTTTTCTTGCTATGGTAGCCTTTTCTATTTTAGGGGTGTTGCCAGTTAATAAATCAGACAATACTCCTACAATAAACTTTTCCCCAAAGGCAATCGAAGCGTCGCGTGGAAGTTCATTGGGAAGATTATCAATGGCCATTACATCCACTCCCTTTTCATCTGTTGGGTAAGATTCCCCATTCGTTTCGGGAACATAGCTGTAGATAGGCTCTTCTATCGAACTGGCTCGCAGCGTAGATGGTACGGAGCTAACGGGAGCAATATCGCAGGTTAAGTCTGCTATCACTTTTATCCTGAATGTATCTTTCATCATTTCTTCTTTCGTAAAGAATGCAGGTGCTTCAAAATTCCAGTAGATACCATTTATAAAAATATCTGCCATTTCTGTAAACAGCGTAAAATTGGCAATATATTCAGATGGGAAACGATGAAAATGCGCTCTGTTAAATTTACTTCCGTCCTTACGCAACAGGTAATCCTCACTCTTTAATTGCACAAAAACAGGTTCATCAAAAGATTGGTTTAGAAAAGTGGCAGCATCTGTTTTCCTTATCCCCATATCCATCAAAACACTGGCAGCACCCTGTCCTACCCTTCCCGTACCTGTTAACACTATTTTTACCGGAGGCCAATGAATATGCTTATAAGATTCTACTGCTTCCTGATAATCTTTTAATTGATACATTCTGGGTAAAGAAAACTGTTTAGTTCGCCTCCCCCAGGTTAATAAAGCATTGTGAGCGCCTACCATACCGGCAAATTCCCCAAATGCTATTAAGCGTTGATTATTAGCATCTGTAATTAATTCAAAATCAATTAATTCAATATTTTGACGCAAAATGGCTTGAAGCAACTTTTTATTTGAGGGTTGTTTTTTTATGGTATGAGAAAAAAACAGATATCTTTTTTCTGCCATAAGATCTTCAACAGGCACTTCTTTTATACCAATTAGAAGGTCACAATCACTTACATCAGAAGAAAGATATATTCCCTCCTTTTCATACTTGGCATCTGAAAAACATCTGTTATTTGAAGGTTGTACCTTTATTTTCACAGGAAAAGTGTCAATAAGGTATCTACATTGAGATGGACTCAACACAACGCGATGATCAGGAGGATTTTTACCCTCCCGAATTATTCCAATAGTTAACATATAAAGGTTTGTGTGGCAATTCTGCTCCAATATAATATCCTTTTTGTAATATGACCTATGATTTTTTAAAAAATCAATCATACGATTGTATATTAGTACAAAAAAGATGAAATTATCTATAAGCGGTGTTTTTCCACCTATGCTCACCCCATTCAAAGAGGATGGCACGTTTGATATTGAGAGTCATTTGTTCAACATGGAAAAATGGAACCAGACTCCTCTTTCAGGCTATCTGGTATTGGGGTCCAATAGTGAGTCGGTTTATTTAACTGAAAATGAAAAGCTTTTACTTGTAGAAAAAACAGCTGAATCTATGCCAAAAGATAGATTATTAATGGCTGGAACGGGAATGGAATCTACGCAAGAAACTATTTCATTGACGCAGAAAGCTGCTGAAAGGGGCGCTCAGGTAGCCCTTATTCTCACTCCATTTTATTATTTAGGTAATATGTCCGATGCCGCACTAACGAAGCATTTCCTTAAAATAGCCGACGAGGTTGACATTCCCATCCTTATTTATAATGTACCTAAATTTGCTCATGTTAATGTAAGTGGTGGCCTTTTAGCTTCCCTTAAGGATCATCCAAATATCATTGGAATGAAAGATAGTGCTGGAAATATTAGTCAATTAATTCAATATCAATCTATTATTTCATCTGATTTTAGTTTGTTGGTAGGAACTGCTGCTTTGTGGTACCCTGCTCTAACCCTTGGAATAAATGGTGGCGTTATGGCGCTGGCTAATATACTTCCCGCAGAATGTGTGAAAGTCCAATCTTTAGTAAATGAAGGTAAAATGCATGAGGCAGAAAAGCTTTATAGAGCTATATTCCCAATAAATCATGCCATTACCGCAACTTTTGGCGTGGCTGGATTAAAATATGCGGCCGATTTATTAGGGTACAAAGGTGGCTTTGTCCGTAGCCCGCTTCTTCCACTGGCTGATGCACAAAAAGAAACGATTAAAGATCTGCTCATTAAATCTAACTTCCTTTGAGAGAATCAACTGCAAAAAATATTAGTGATTACATCAGTGAATTTGAGCCAAAATATCAGGCCTTGCTTATTCAAATGTGGGAAACAATTTCGACGGCAGCACCCGAGGCTACCGAAGACATAAAATATGCTATGCCTACCTTTGTTCTACATGGTAATCTGGTACATTTTGCTGCCTTCAAAAATCACATTGGCTTTTATCCCGGACCCGCTGCAATTCTTCACTTTTCCTCTGAACTGGCATCTTATAAAACATCAAAAGGGGCTATTCAATTTCCTGCAAATCAAAACCTTCCCCTTTCATTGGTAACTAAAATAGTCCATTTTCGTCTGGCCGAACAATTAGCTAAAAAGAAAAAATAGTCACCCCAAAGATTACCTCATGAAAATTATCTTTCTACCTTTTTTAATCATTTATTTCGCATTCTTTCAGCCCCCCTCACTGTCAAAAATTTTTATTGAAGTGCCGATGGGGGGAAATACCTTTCAAACCAATGGCGCAAATACCGACCAACTGGATAAAAATGGTATTCAACGCTGGAATGATGCAGAAAGTGTTTGGAGTACCTACTTTTATTCGGAAACCGCCAGGAAAGTATCTGTTTCCATTGAATATTCATCTGTTCAAACTAAAAATGTATTGGACATAAGCTTAAATGAAGGAAAATTTAAGTCTATCGTCTTAAAAAAATCTTCTAATCAAGTATCTAAGGCAGGTAAATTTACTTTTAAAAAAGGGTATAATATCATCCACTTAAAAGCCAATGCAAAAGGAAAGGCACCCTTTCCTAAAGTAAAAAATTTGAAAATTTATTTTCAGGGAAAGGATGATTTTAAATTTGTCAGAGATAATATTGATCAACGATTTTATTGGGGAAGAAGGGGACCTTCCGTCCATTTGTCTTATGAAATGCCAGAAAATGTAAAGGTGAAATGGTTTTATAATGAAATGACGATACCAAAAGATAAAGACCCCATAGGTTCGTACTTTATGTCCAATGGATTTAGGGAAGGATATTTTGGCATTCAGGTGAATAGTTTGAAAGAACGAAGAATATTATTTTCAGTTTGGAGCCCTTTCCCAACAGATAATCCGAAGGAAATTCCAGAAAATCAGAAAATCAAATTATTGAAAAAAGGAGAAAATGTCTATACAGGGGAATTTGGAAACGAAGGTTCTGGTGGTCAAAGCTACCTTGTTTATCCATGGAAATCAGGCGTTACTTACCAATTTTTAACTTCAGTGGAACCTGATAATCAAGGGAATACCACTTACACAGCTTATTTTAAAGATCCTGAAAATGCGAAGTGGATATTAATCGCCAGTTTTTTGCGACCACAGACCAGTACCTGGTACACCAGGGCGCATTCTTTTCTTGAAAATTTTAATGACGAACTGGGTTATTTAAACAGAGAAGTTCAATATCAGAATCAATGGGTTGTGGATGATAATGGAAATTGGTATTCCTTGCATAAGGCTAAATTCACCGGCGATGATATTGCCAGAAGGCAATATCGATTAGATGCAGACGGAGGTATTAAAGGTGCCTCATTCTTTCTCCGTAATGGGGGTTTTTTCAACTCCACAACCCCTTTAAACAGTAGTTTTAGTCTGCCTCCTTCTACCCAAAAACCCGATATAGATTTTAACAGTTTGCCTTAAATAAAATAAAGTTGAAAGTTTAATCTTTAGACATTTATCTTCCAAATTAAAATATTACCTTTAATGTTTAGCGTTAATTTAACTATTTCAACGACCAACTATGAAAATTCTTAGTATTTTTTTAACAGTAGCCCTGTTTTCTTTATTCCTTTCTTGTGATAACGATAGTGCTATACGCGAAAAAGCAGCACGAACATTGCCACAGCCTTCCCCGCAGACGAATACTAATCAAATGCCTGTAAGTGGCGCTTTGGCTGGTGTTCAGCACTACATTTGTCCAAATAATTGTCAGGGAAGTGGTGGCGAAGCACAAGGAAATTGTCCTGTTTGTGGAACAGCCTATTTACATAACCAGGCATTTCATGCCAATGATGCTCAAAATCAGGTTACACCGCCGCCTACGCCTACACCTAATCCTGCGACACCAACTGCAGAACCTGCACAAAACGCAGCGGGAGTATGGCATTATACCTGTGCAAAAGGTTGCGCCGGAGGAGCTGGAACAGCTACTGCATGTTCAAGCTGTGGTGGCATGTTAGCTCATAACGCTGCTTACCATAATTAGTACCTGACCAGATAAGATTTGTGCGAAATAAGGTACATCGTAATTGATCCGGGTAAATAATTTATTATACCCGGGTCAATTACGTTTATACAAGAATAGAAAAGATTGCATCGCCTGGAAAATAAATCAACAATTTAATCAGAGAAACAAAAAAAAGTGTTACTGATTAATACATTAAATATATCATCCCGTTCATTAGGAGAACTTCCTGTTAAATTTAATAAACAGGCTTTGAAACTTCATCCCAAGATTAACCTTAAGACTGTCGATGTAAAAAATCGGTAAGCGTCTGTTCTAAATTTTCAACGGGCGCTTTGATAAAGGTCAATCCGGTTATCTTTTCAAATAATTCAATATACCTTTCAGACACCTCATTTACAAAAGATTCAGGCATCTCGGGGATAGTTTGCCCCTCCTTACCCTGGAAACCATTTAACATAAGCCATTCTCTAACAAACTCTTTAGACAACTGGGTTTGCCTGATACCCTGGGCTTGCCTTTCCTCATACCCCTCTGCTAAAAAATAACGGGAACTATCTGGTGTATGAATTTCATCAATTAAATAAATTTTACCTTCATAAAGGCCAAATTCATATTTAGTATCTACTAATATTAATCCTTGTTTTGCAGCTAATATAGTTCCTCTTTCAAATAAAGAACGGGTATAAACCTCCATTTGCTCGTAAACTTTTTCGGGAACCAATGAACTGGCTAAAATTTCCTCTCTGGAAATATCAGCGTCATGTCCCTCATCTGCCTTAGTGGTAGGCGTTATAATGGGAAAGGGTAATTTATCCCCTTCACATAATCCGTCTGGTAGGTTAACACCACAAAGATTTCTTAATCCACTGGCATACACTCTCCAGGAATGTCCGGCCAAATATCCCCTGATAACCATTTCCACTTTCACAGGTTCACAGGCAAGACCATAAGCAGCATTTGGAGCGGGAACCTCCAAGAGCCAATTAGGCACAATATCTTTAGCATTATTTAGAAAATAAGCAGCCATTTGATTTAAAACCTGGCCCTTGTAAGGTATAGGTTTGGGTAAAATATAGTCAAAGGCAGAAATTCTATCTGAAGCTACTAAGAGCATCCTATCTTTAAAGGTATAAACATCTCTGACTTTACCCCTATAAAAACGAGTCATATTGGGTAAGATCATCATACTTTTTTCTTTTTTTACGCTCATTTTACCAGCTTGTTATTATTTCACTAAAGTAATAGTACCTTGCAAAGGGAATAATTTTCCATCCCGACGTTTAACCACAGCCTGATAAATAAAAACACCCGAGGTCATATATTGATCTCTATGTTTTCCGTCCCATCCCATCATTTCATCGCCAGGAACAAGAGATTTACCATCATATAATAAATTTCCCGTTCTACTGTATATTCTTAATGAAGCAATTTCTGTGATTATTTCAGACGCAAAAATGGTGAAAAAATCATTTACACCGTCACCATTTGGTGAAAAAACATTAGGAATAAAAACTTCAATATCTTGAGTAACTCTCACATTAATTACGTCGGTTGCTTTACAGCCATTGGAAGAAATCACTTCAAGCCTGTAAACAGTGGTATTAACTGGCGCTACCTGAATAAAAGGAGATTTTACATTCAAATGATTTAAGGAGGGATTCCAACGATAGTTTGCACCGGGAATGATCGGAATATTTGCGCCTAAAATCAAACTGTCCCCCGCTACTATCACGGTATCATTTCCAAGAGCCACCGTCGGAATTACCGGCTCGGGTACTAAAAAGGGAAACTCCTTTTTACACCCCAGGGAATCTATTAAAATGAGAATTTGTGGCCCGGCAGTAGTTAACTCGAGTCGCTGTAATGAACTGGAATTACTTAAAAAACTAGAAAAAGGTGGGGTTCCTCCGTATATTTTATTGATTTTCAACTCCCCTTTTGGTCCGCCAAGACAACCTGGGGGTATAATATCATATTGGACTGAATCAATCACAGGAGCATAATAAATAACCCGAACCGACGCCTCCTCTGTACAACCTGAAGAAACCTCCTCAACGACTACATTATAATTTCCCTCCTTTCTGGCCAGGGTAGATGAACCATTGGGAGAACCAAAGATTTCACCGTTGGGCGTTGACCATAAATATCTATACGCCTGATTGGAAGGGACTTTAACGGTTACCAACGTTTGTGTTCTGGAACAATTCAATGTTTGAGGTACCTCTACTTTTAATCCTATAGGTCTGTTATCATAATATACCAAAACAGAATCGGTAAATGAGCAACCATTGTCTGGACGCGTTAATTCCAACTTATACAAACCTACTTCCCTGGCTAAGAGTTGATTTCCATTTACTATGGGCTTTAAATCCAAAGGGGGAATCCATTTAAACAAAGCAGAACTTGGGAAAATTGCCGTGGGAGCCATCCAAACCTCTTTAACGCGACAAGAAAGAGCGACGGTATCAAAGAGTTTAAATCCTGGTTTAACAAAATCGCCAATGACCTCAAGAGGTAACTCCGATGCACAACCTGTTACAATATCTGTAACTTTAACTTCATAAGTTCCTGTTTGAGTAACATTTACGGCAGCCATATCGGGCACAGAACTTATTTTTCCCCCAACCTTTTCTTTCCATAAAAATCGTAAGGGAAAATTATATGCACTTACAGAAGGCGTTGCATCCAGGCGAATAACGTCCTTTTTGCAACTTAGGGTAAGCCCCTCTTCTAAATTCAAATTTATTTTTGGTTTATTAAATCCATCTCCCACCTGAACAATATCTACTGCCTGACAAAAGTTCCCCGAATCTTCTACCAATAACCAGAAAAGTCCGGTTTTATCTACCGAGGCGTTGGCTGTTAATGCACCTGACTGTATAACACTGTTTTCAGAGTACCACTTGTAGGAAATGACCCCCGACGTAGCATTGGGCTTCGCTACCCCTTGAAGTTTTATGGCAGGATGCAGACAAGTGAGCAGTGTATCCTTTCCCGCATTGACCGAAGGTTGATTTAAATCTGCTTTTATAAAAATAGTATCTGTTCTGGTACAGCCATTATTCTTTTCTGTGATCTGCACTCTGTAAATATCTTCTCTGAATAAACGAGGTGAAATATTCGTCCTTTCTATCATCGATCTGCCACTATTGGCTATCCAGCTAAACGTATAATTCAAGGTATCACCAAAAAGATTAGGCTTAAGTTGAATAATTGGCTTATTACACCTTAAGGTATCTCTGGAAGGATAATCAACGGCGGGACTATTAAAATCTTCTTTTATAAGAACACTTATACCGTTTACACACCCCGTCAAGGTGTTTTGTACTTCAAAACGATAAAGTCCCCCTACAGAAAATACCTTTCTTAGATCGCTGCTACAATTGGTTCTATTTCCTAAGGTGTCCAACTCACACCACTTTCCTGAAAATCCTGTGGAAGAGGGTAATTTTCCTAAATAGGTTAATTCTCTTTTTTTACAAAGCAACGTTGAATCATTGAAAGAAGGTACAATGGGTAAATTATTATCTTTTAAAACCACCATACTATCTGCCGACGAACAACCATTAACACCATCCGTGACGGTAAGATAATACGAACCAGACTCGGTTATAAACGGATTGAGTGTGCTCTTACCGCCAAGAACACGACCTCCATTTTTACCTTCCCAAAAATAAGTGAATCTGTCTCTTTCGTTCGCAGAAGCAGAACCATCCAGATTAAACTGGGTTTGTGCACAGGTCAATAATTTATCGGCTCCAGCATTCGCTCTTGGTTTATTCCTGTCCACACGCACTAAAACTTCCGCGAAGTTAATACACGCATTACGTTTATTTGTAATATATACCTGATATAAACCCGCTGAGGTTGCCAGGAGATTGTAGCCATTTAAAACCGCTATATTTTCCCCAATTGGGGGTAACCACCTGTATTGAAAATTTGTATCAGGTCTTAAAACAGGGGCAGATAAACTGACCGTATCAATCAAGCAATTCAAGGTATAACTTTCAGGATCTTTGATAGGTGGGGGTACTAAATCTCCTATCACCATCACTTCAAAGGTCGTCTCTAATCCATTGGCAGCCAATCCTCTTAGCGTATAGGTTCCTGGTTTGTCCACCCGTTGATTTCTAAAGTCGCTACCAGGTAAAATACCAGGTCCTGTCCACCTAATATCACAATTCAGGCAGGGTCTGCACAAGTCAACTTGCAGGGTTGTTTCTCTGCGGGAACAAGTTAAAGTATCAGGCGCTCCAATCAATTTTAAACAGGGAGGACAGGGCTGATCGTCAACCTGAACAGAGTCAATAACTATACAATTTTGGGAGGGATCGGTAATTTCCAGGAAGTATTTCCCGGGTTTGTTTATCCAGACCTGCAAACTATCTGCATTTTTATAAATGCCCGTTCCACTCCATTTATAAATAAACCTTGGATTTACAGGGATTACCTGCGGTGCGTACGCAAATGAATCCTGATTACATGGATAGGTAGTTTTAAAAAATCTGATGACAGGCAACGCTTCATCCTGAAAAATATTTACCTGCCCCGTGGCAAAACAACCATTTTGTTTATTGGTAATTTCTAAGGAATATAACTCTGGTTTTATGGTAATAAAAGTGGGAAAAGTGGTCACTGTATCTCCATTGGCATTCAACCAAACGTATTTAAAGATACTGCCAGAGGAAGAACCGGAACCATCTACTTTAATCACCTTTTCATTACACGTAATGGTATCAGGTTTTGCTATAACCACGGTAGGTTTAAGCTTATCTTCAATAATTTCAACCAGCAAGGTATCTGAAGAATTAAACACCGTATTGGTAGCGATTAAACGATACACCCCCGGGCAATTTAGGCTAATATCCGTCGTCCCCTGCCCGCTAAGCAAACAATTATTTCCCGGAAATGAGTTCCAATTATAGGTGGTAACTGCATTTGGATTTGTAATACCTGCCTTATAATTTACAATAGCCCTTACGCAATTTATTGAATCCGCTTTGTTGGAAAAAAGTTTTGGTGTACAATCTTCTGTAATGGTAATACCTGTTTCTCTGCTACAACTAGTGATAGTGTCCAACAAGGTGAATCTATAAAAACCAGCATTCTTAATGGTAGGTTGCAACAAATTCGATTCAGCTTCTATCACCCCACCCTGCTCTCCTTTCCAACTGAACTTTATTCTGTTGAGACTACTCACTGAAAGTTTCAATGTAGCATTACCCGTTACACAATTTAAGGTATCAGAAAGAGGTAAACTGATGATTGGAAGCAGTGTATCGATTGCCACCATTACGGTAACGCTATCTTTACAACCATTTCTGGTGTTTTCCACATTATACTTAAAAATACCCGGAGAACTTAATGTTTGGGTTTTTCTTGTGGGCTGAGAGAAAAAAGAAAGGTTATTTGACTGAACTATCGTCCATCTGGCAATAAATCCGCTTCCTCCATCCGAAAGAGCGCTTCCAATGGTTACAGTATTTGTCGCACAAGTCAAAAATTTATCTCCACCGCCCAAAACCAATGGTCTTAAGGTGTCTGCCTGAATGTTAATATCTGTGCTGTCCCGACATCCATTTATAATGTTTGAGACCTTAAATTTATAATTGCCTGGAGATAAGGCGTAGGCAAATTTTTCATTTTTCTTTACCCCCAACTTACCATCTGAGGTTGACCAAAAATAGCTGAATTCAACTCCTTCAGACGTTAAGGTACCGCCCATAATGACCGAATCTACCTTACAAGTGTATGGTAAGATAGTGCCTTTCGTTATTTGTGGAATAGCCTTGTTTTCAATTACCTGCAACAAGGTATCAGTGCAAATCCTGTCTTCATCATACATAATATTCAACTGATAAAAACCAGCCTCAGAAACAGTTAATAATGGATTAGTGCCCACTACCATCGGGGTGCCAATGGAGGCATCTAATTTCCTCCATTCAAAGGTAGTCTTGTAAATAGCTGACTTTGTTCCACGGACATCTATAGAAACCGAATTTCTGACACAGGTTAATTCCTCAGGCAAAATAATTTTAAGATCTCTACTATAGTATTTAAGTTTCACATTCACCAAACTATCACAACCAGATATTGCCGACAGTTTAACTAAAAAAGCACCTTCTTTTCTAAAAGTAGAATCACCTACCTGAAATGTCTCTTTTGGACAAATGAAGTCTATAAATTTAATATTAAGTTCTGTTATGCTATCACAGGCCCCTATTTTGGGGATAACCTGCTTATAAACACCTTCTTGTTTCAAAAACTTTCCATCAAAAAGAATGCTATCTCCTTTTGGAAGGATCCAGGTTAACTTTTTAACACAGTTGGCAGGCTTTAGATTAAACACGTACTCACCGTTAGAAAGAGCGCCACAGGTATCCTTTTTTGTCAATGGATTTTGTAAAATAGCCAGAACCTCTGAAGAGGTTTTTTTACCAATGAAAGATTGGAAAATGGAAATAGAATCTTTTATAAAAGAAAATCCCTTCGCTTTATAATTTCCCGGAGGAAGGTTTCTAAGATCTCTGTTGGCCGACACGTCAAAAACGGTATCATTTCTATAAATCATGTATCCGTAACCATATAAAGTGGTATCGGGTATATCTGTTGCACTGGCATAGGCAGGACCAGGCAAAGTAACAAGTTCAGTATTGCCGGCACAAGCATTGATGATGGTATCCTTAATCTCCCCCGCATTGGCTTTACAGCAATTATCCCCATCGATAATAGCAAAATGGATTTTAACGTCCCGAATGCTGTTTAAATCACCACTGATTTCATTTTCAGTACCTTTCGTATTAACAAGTAATTTCCAGGTACCATTTACCTTTCCTGTAAAACCCTGCAAATCATTTTTAAAAGGAAAATACACCCCATTTGGTGGAATGCCGGGATAATCATTTTGCCATCGAAAAGTATCCGTTGACATACTTGTTGGAATAAAAGTTAGTCTGTAAATGCCCCCTAAAATATCATTTTCAACATAATCATTGATTGGCCCTACTAAAAAAACAGTATCACCTTTGGGAGAAATGAGCGAAATAGAAAGTTTTGATAATTCAGGTGAGATAAAGCGCAAAGTTATGCTATCTATTTTTTGACTACCCGATAAATCATCGTTTATATAATCAAATACATTGATATCATAAGTAAAAATGGAGTCAAAATAAATAGGTCTAGGCCCTTGAAAACCGCAGTTTTGAGCCTTTGCATTAAAAAAAAACGAAATGGAGAACAATAAAACTAAACAATGTCTCATTGCATTAATATTGTGTCATGGGATAATAACGACAGACCATAAAATTTATTCCTTTCTGTTTTTTCAATTGAAGGTGTAAATTACAGTCTTTTTTGGAATTAGACTTAATCAACGACTAAAAGAAAAGTAAACCAAACAACATGAATGCTACAAAATGTTTATTTATTGGAATAATTTTTGTTTTAAAATTATCGGATGTAATCGGACAGGCAAGTTCTGGCTTAAAGTATCAAAAACAACCTACGAAAGAACCTAGTGTTGTGTCCACAAAAATCTGGTATGGCGGGGGATTAAATTTAGGTTTTTCAGGACAATCCGGCCTAAACGTGCTACAACTTGGGGCGAGTCCAATGGTTGGATACAAGATTTTACCCAGATGGAGCGTGGGTCCCAGAGTTAGTTTTCTTGCGTCGAGATATTCAGGACGTTCTTTCATTAACAAGATAACACCTGTAAATTGGGGGGTGGGTGCATTCACCCGGGTAAAAGTTATCTCTGCCATCTTTGCTCATGCAGAATATGAAATAGCTAATCAAGCCTTTGTTTCTTTTGACGGTGTGAAATTATACGCCGACAGGTTGCAACAAAACAATGTCTATGTAGGTGGTGGCTATAGCAGTGGACAAGGCAACACTAAATTTGAAATTGTTGCCTTGTACAACCTGCAGACGCCGGAATCTAATCTTTATGTTATTTCACCTTTCACCTTCAGATTTGGATTTACGGTAAATTTTTAATTAAAATCCAAATTCAAAACCAACGAAAAAATGTCTTCCCGCTTGTGGATATACGCCAATATCGCTTTGCAATTTACCATTCAGGAAACTGCTGTACACCCAGCCATTACTAAAATAACGATGATTTAACACATTGAAAATATTTCCAGAAATGGTTATATTCTTCTTTAACTGAAATCTGACGGAGGCATCATTAATAAAGAAAGATGGAATTACGTTTTGATTATTCCCTGTATTATCTAAATACTGCCGGCTTACGTATTTAGCATTCCAAATGACCTCCAATGGATTTTCCAAAAAGAAAGGGAGCTGAGAAAAAAGTGACCATTTAACCTCTGCCTCTGCGATGATTCCTGGCGAAAAAGCAATATCTGTGCCGGTAAATGGTAAAGCCACCTGCCCCTGCCATTCCCAATTTGCGTCATAATCGTCAATAAAAGCGGTATAAGAACCTATTTTATTCGCACTCACTGCCAGATTAGATTTTATTTCAAGCACTGAGTTTATTTGCCAGCCGGCTTGCCATTCAACCCCAATACGATAAGCATCAGGCATATTTTCCCTGATATATGCACCTACATCATTTAGCCTTCCTGTTTGTACCAATTGGTTCTTATATTTCATGTAAAAGCCATTTACTTCCCATTGAAAGGCCTTGTTTGAGGCCCGAAAACCCAATTCTATGTCTTGTAAATTTTCAGCTTTTGGTCTGAATGACTTTAAATTATCTACATAATCGTCTCTGTTTGGTTCTCTATTTGCAATAGCGTAGGAAATAAACAGATTGTAATTTGGTTTAAATTCCCAGAACAGACCTGCTTTAGGATTAAAAAAAGTTAATTTTTCAACGGAGGGAATACGCAGACCCGAGTCATTAAATCCTTCGAATTCATAATTAATGTGTCGAAGTTGAAAGTCAGTCCAGGCGGAAACATTGGGTAAAATCTCAATATTATTTTTCCAGTAAGCATTTGCCTCAAATTTTGTTGCCAAATTATCGTAATACCTATGGTCAGGAAATGTACTACCAGCTATGGATGCCCAGGTGAGTTCTCCAAAATGCTGACCTTCATAATTATGCACTGCGCCTCCAAAAACGGATTGCATTTTAGTATCTTTATAGGTAACCGAGAAAATACCACCATAGAAATCATTATCGAGCCAGCGACGACGGATCACATCAATATTGGTTGAAGGATCTATACCCTGAGGTAGAGAAAAAGAGTAATCGGATGCATTTTGATTACTTCGAAATTGCTCAAAATAGCCCCTGCCTTTTGTATAATGTAAAGCAATATTGGAGCTAAATTTAGATGACCATAATCTATCGTAATGCCATTGATAATGCGTTTGGCGGTAGTTATCAATCTCATCGGGATGAGGAGAACCCTGTCTTTCTGCTCCGGCAGAATTAAATGTCCTGGTATTCCAATCAGCTTCCAGGGAGAGCGGAACACCATTCCATGCCTGATAGGTCCTTTCACTTCCGTCAATAATAGAGAACCTCATTACTGAATTATTTTGTTTCCAGGTTCCAAACAAGGAATAGCTATTTAAATCAGCTTTGGCCCTGTCAATGTAACCGTCCGAAGAAATTTTCGACAATCTGGCATCAAATGAAAAACCATTACCCATATTTCCGGTACCCAGCTTAAGGTTTCTTTTCCAGGAATTAAATGAGCCAAAAGATTGATGAGAAGAAACATAAGCTTTTTCACTATTTACTTTGGTATTCAAATGAATAGAGGCACCAAAAGCCCCACTACCATTTGTAGAAGTACCCACTCCCCGTTGTATTTGCAAATCGGAGATAGAGCTGGCCAAATCGGGCATATTCACCCAAAATACACCATGCGATTCTGCATCATTCACTGGAATACCGTTTAGGGTAACATTGATCCTGGTAATATCAGCACCTCTGATTCTCATGCCCGTGTAGCCAATCCCCGCACCTGCATCTGAATTAACTACCAGCGACGGGGTAAATCGCAGAAGATAGGGTAAATCCTGACCTTGATTATGATCTTTTATATCTTCCGCTGAAATAGACTGATAAGCCACGGGGGTTTCGTTTGTCGCGCGCGTGCTAACTATACCAATTTCATTGAGCAAATAGCTCTCAGGAGATAGCGCTACCCGAAGGTTTATCGGCTTTTCAGTCAACCTCAATTTTTCCTTATAGGTAGTATAACCGATAGCAGAAATTACTATCGTATAATCACCAAAAGGGATTTTGTCAATTAAAAAATCGCCTTTGCTATTGGATGCAACGCCAAATGAGACATTTTCTAAAGAAATAGACACCCCTTCCATGGGATTTCCATTTTCATCTCTAATATTTCCAGCGACAGAACCTTGAGAAAATAAATAAAAGGAAAAACCCAGCGTAAGGTAAATAGAAAATAGAATCTTCATTTTTAATAAAATATTAAAATTAAAAATAACGATCCATTGGGGTTCGGAAAGTTCGTTCAGCAGGCACCGCGAACGATGCTCATTTTCCTTTCCGGAATTACCCGGCCAGGTTCAATGGGTATAATCTCAGCGTACCAAAATGGTAGCACCCCAAATGAGAGAATGCAAATGTATAAAAAAAGAGGATTAAAAAAATAATTATGGTAATATTTTCTTTAAATGATCCAAAGCACAGCGAAATCTATCCTCTTCGTGTTGGCCTTCAATGATATAGTAATTTTTCCCGAATTGATTTAAAAGAGATACAAAAGAATCAAATATTTGAGGTCTTTGATGAGGTGTCTCACGTAAAGGATCATCCACCCAGGAAATATCTGGTTTACATAACAAATAAAAACAATCCTCATCGGCAGTGAAAAGCTCCCGTATCTGGGCATCGATGTCACCAAAACGATATTGAAACCAAATATCTATCGCTTCCACGCCAGTATCACAAAGGAGTACTTTGTTAGCATTTGACTTATATAATTGATGCCAATAAAGCTGCCCCAGAGCTATGTCCACCAGATTCGCTGCTGTATATGATTCTTTCAAAGCAGGTATAAAATAACGCGAGAATTCTGGAACAAAAGGTTCCTTAAGGTAGTTAGATAGACTTTTAGCCAGCGTTGATTTTCCCGTTGATTCTGGCCCAGTGATTATAATTTTTATCATTTTTATCGATATTAGGGAGATTTTCAAAAATTAAATACCTAAAGATATGCATGATATTGAACCTTTTTTCAAATGGATTGACGATTACTCTGCATCGAAAGACGAAAGGTCGCCTTTTTTTAACACAACTTATAATGAATTTTATTATGATAATAAAATCTATAATTATCTAATTCACCCGCAGTGGGATGATATGGGTTCGGAGACCTTATACCTTAAAATCTTATGGGTTGATTACGATTTAAAATTTACCATCATTGAATTTTTAGGTGAATGGAATGATTGTATCGAGGAAGATTGTCAGGTTTTAAAAAGGACTGTTATTGATAAAATGTTAGCGTTGGGCATTGTACATTATATACTCATAGGAGAAAATATATTAACGTTTCACAGTGGCGATGACGATTATTATCAGGAATGGGTAGAAGAAGTATCAGAGGAAGGAGGTTGGGTAGCCTTATTGAATCTGCCGAAACATGTTTACAACGATTTCAAGGATGCGCGCATTCATCACCTGTTTTTTATGGGTTCCGATTATAATACTTTCAACTGGCGAATATTCAAACCACCCTATATTTTCAAATTACTGGAGGAGCGAATTGAAGGTTCCATAAAATCTTTACCCTCAATGTAGGTTTAAAGTTATTCGAATGATTACCTTTGCAGAATGTTCAAAAGCGGTTTTGTAAATATTATTGGTAAACCCAATGTGGGTAAATCAACACTAATGAATGCCTTAGTGGGAGAAAAGATGTCCATCATTACACCTAAACCCCAAACGACAAGACACAGAATATTAGGCATTTTAAGTGGTGAAAATTTCCAACTCATTTTTTCTGATACCCCTGGTTTCATTGATAATCCTGCCTACAGGATGCAAAAAACAATGAACAGTTCTGTCCGGGGAAGTTTTGAGGATGCTGATTTATTGGTTTGGGTATCAGAGTTTTCAGAACCTGACAATAGTTTGGAGGCACTTCATGAATCATTAAATACCTTAGAAATCCCCTTAGTTTTAGTTTTAAATAAAATAGATTTACTCACCCGCGATGAAATTTTGGGCTGGATTGAGAGGAAGAGAAATATATTTCCCAATGCTCATTTTTTCGCCGTTTCTGCCCTCAGGCAAACCCAAACGGAAGATTTATTGACTTTTATCAAGGAAAATCTTCCTGAAGGTCCTGAATATTACCCCGCTGATCAACTAACCGATAGAAATGAGCGATTTTTTGTGGCAGAGATTATACGCGAGAAAATTTTACTTCAATACAAGCAAGAAATACCTTATTCTGTGGAAGTTCGGGTGGAGTCTTTCAAAGAAGACGTAACCACCTCGGGAAAACCCATTGTAATGATACAAGCCACCATTTTTGCTTCCCGAAAAAGCCAGAAACCCATTTTAATTGGTCGGGGGGGAAGTTCCTTAAAGGCATTGGGTGAGGCATCGAGAATGGATATTGAAAAGTTTTTAGCCTCTAAAGTTTATTTAGAGCTGTTCGTTAAAATAAGAGAGAATTGGCGCGATGATGAACACTCATTAAAGCAGTTCGGATATGAAGGATAATTGGGGTATAATACGTATTTTTACCCTTTCATTTAGTTTTTGAAAAGTCAAACATGAATAATATAGTGGCCATTGTTGGCCGACCCAATGTAGGAAAATCAACCCTATACAATCGTTTAATTGGTGAGAGAAAAGCCATTATTGATAACGTTTCAGGCGTAACCAGAGACAGACAATATGGTCCAAGTTACTGGAACGGTAAAAATTTTACCGTCGTTGATACTGGCGGATTTGTTAAGCATTCCCAGGATATTTTTGAATCGGCCATCAGAACGCAAGTAAAAATTGCTATCGACGAAGCTGCAGCCATCATTTTTATGGTTGACGTAACTACCGGTATTACTGACCTTGATGATGAGGTAGCTGATATGTTGCGAAGAACAGACAAACCTGTTTTTCTGGCCATTAATAAAGTCGATAATGGCACCCGTTTGTTAGAGGCTAATGAATTTTATGCCCTTGGTTTCGAAAATGTCTTCTTCCTTTCTTCCATCACAGGTTCGGGAACGGGGGAAATCCTGGATGCCGTGGTGGAGCATATTCATGAAGAGGAAGCACCCACAGACGAGATTCCCCGTTTTGCTATTGTCGGTCAGCCAAATGCAGGAAAATCTTCGCTAACCAATGCTTTTTTGGGAGAAGATAGAAATATTGTTACTGAAATTGCCGGAACTACCCGTGATGCCATAGATAGTCATTACAAGAAATTTGGTAAGGAATTTATTCTCATTGACACTGCAGGTATAAGAAAAAAAGGAAAGGTACATGAAGACCTTGAATTTTATTCAGTTATGCGCGCTATTAAAGCAATGGAAGAATGTGATGTCTGTATCTTATTGGTTGACGCCACCTTAGGTATGGAATCGCAAGATGTTAATATCTTTGCCCTGGCTCAAAAAAGACAAAAAGGTATTGTCATCCTCATTAATAAATGGGATTTAATAAATAAAGAGACGAATACTTCCCGTGATTTGGAAAAAGAAATTCGTGAAAGAATCGCTCCTTTTACCGACGTTCCTATTCTGTTTATTTCGGCTACTGAAAAAGTAAGAATTTTTCAAGGGCTCGAAGCCGCGTTATCTGTCTATGAAAATAGATCACGCAAGATAAAGACGTCAGAATTAAACGACACCCTTTTACCTATTATAGAAAATATGCCTCCGCCAGCACATAGAGGAAAATATATTAAAATAAAATATATCACTCAGCTGCCAACGAGGAACCCTTCTTTTGTGTTTTTCTGTAACCACCCTACACATATTAAAGACCATTATCGGAATTTTCTGGAAAATCAAATGCGTAAACATTTTAATTTTACCGGCGTTCCCATTCACATATTGTTCAGACAAAAATAAGGGTGCCCTTTTTAATATTATGAAGTGTTTTGAAACGCCTATTGCCGGACTTTTGCTTTTCGAACCCACTGTTTATCCTGACGACAGAGGATATTTCTTTGAAGCTTTTCGCGATGATTTTTTAAGAAAACAAGGAATTCATACTGCTTTTGTTCAAGACAATCAATCAAGATCTACCCAGGGTGTCCTTCGTGGATTGCATTATCAGACAGGTGAATTTTCTCAATCTAAATTAATTCGCGTATTAAGGGGAGAAATTTTAGATGTAGCCGTTGACTTGAGAGAAAATTCACCCTTCTTCGGAAGGTCATACAGTGTTGTTCTTAGTGAAGAGAATCACAGACAATTATATATTCCCAAAGGGTTTGCTCATGGATTTTTAACGCTGAGTCCTACTGCTGATATTTTATACAAATGCGATACTTATTATCATAAAAATGCGGAAGCGGGCATAAGATATAATGACCCGGAATTGAAAATCGACTGGAGTTTTTCCGCTTCGCAGCTTATTTTATCTGAAAAGGATACTATACTTCCCCTTTTAGGGAAACATTCCTCTTCTGAAATACCTTTTATCCCATGAGAAAATCAGTCTTAGTAAGTGGATCAAACGGACAGTTAGGAAAAGCTTTACAAGAAGCTTCCCTTCATTTTCCTGATCTTAAGATTGATTTTCTGGATAGATACCAACTCGATTTATCACAAATAGGGACGAAAGGTGTAGAAATAGCCTGGCCTAATGAATTATTAGGAACTCATTATGATTATTATATCCATGCTGCAGCTTATACGGCAGTAGATCAGGCTGAAAAGGATGTAAAATTATGTTTTCAGGTGAATGCCATGTCGGTAAAGCATTTGGCACAATATTTATCCTTAAAAAATACGAAGTTTATCTACATTTCATCAGATTACGTTTACCATAGTTTACAAAACACGCCTTTTACAGAAAAGGATTTGCCTCAACCCAAAGGAGTTTATGCCAGATCTAAATTAGCGGGCGAAGAGGCGGTAAAACAAAACAGCTCAGACTATTTAATTTTCCGTACTTCCTGGGTTTACGGAGAACATGGTAAAAACTTTGTGAAAACGATGGATCGATTGGGCAAAGAAAGAGAGGAAATTAACGTTGTTTTTGATCAGATTGGTTCTCCAACCTGGGTCTATGATTTAGCAAATATGCTATTAACCATTATAGACAACGGAAAAGCCGGAGAAGCAAAAGGCATATTTAATTACTCGAACGAGGGTATATGCAGCTGGTATGACTTTGCACTATCTATCATGCAATTCCGTGGGCATTCGACTAAAATCACTCCCGTTAGGACTACCTCTTTTCCCCTACCTGCACCGCGACCACCGTTTAGTGCTATGGATAAGTCACATTTCAAGGAAGTTTTCGGATTGGACATTCCACATTGGCGCGCTGCTCTACAAAAATGTTTAAATAGATTCCACGATTAATCAAATATTGAACTAAAGCCTTCATTTTTCTATTTATATAAAAAAATAATCGGCGTTAACCAATAAAATTGTATATTGGAATAAACGCATAATAATAGAACGATGCCGAATAAATTCAACTGTTTTTTCCAGTCAGACTTTCGGAATAATGTCCTTCAAAGGGGTCTTTTTTTACTCGTCCTTTTTGTAATATTTATTCCTAACATATATGCTACCCATAATAGAGCAGGCGAAATCTCTATTTCACAAGTAGGCGATTGTACCTCCAGTCTTACCATAAGAGCCACAATTACTACTTATACAAAGACCAGTAGTATTCAGGCAGACAGAGATACTCTTTTCATTTGCTGGGGTGACGGAAAATGCGAAAAAGTAGGCCGTTCCAACGGAGGTGGAAGCGTTCCAAAGGGAGAACCTCTTGAAAATGATACAAAAAGGAATATTTATATTGCATATCATACCTTTCCGTCCAGAGGTACTTATGTAATTTCAACCACGGATCCGAACAGAAATGGAGGTATTTTAAATGTTAATTATCCCAATTCTGAACAGATCAGATTTCACATCCAAACCACCTACTCTTTTCCAAATCCTCAATTCCAGGGTTGTAACAATACCCCGGTACTTTTACAACCTCCAATTGATATAGGTTGTGTAGGACAGAAATTCATACACAATCCTAATGCTTATGATAGTGACGGTGATAGTTTATCGTATCATTTTTCTGTTCCTCTGCAAGATGTAGGATTAGCGGTCCCAAATTATATATTC
The DNA here is from genome assembly GCA_017858735.1 of Bacteroidota bacterium. Classification (GTDB taxonomy): domain Bacteria; phylum Bacteroidota; class Bacteroidia; order Chitinophagales; family Saprospiraceae; genus BJGN01. The sequence goes on along the minus strand of JAFMBH010000002.1, from coordinate 112,409 downwards.
CCAAGTAATATCAGCCCGGGACCTAAAAATAATTTGACCCTCAATTCAGTTACAGGCGATATTGTATGGGACGCTCCTCAGCGCGCGGGTGAATATAACTTGTCCATTTTTATTGTAGAATACCGCGATGGTTTCCCTATTGATACCATCATAAGGGATATGCAAATACTTATAAAGAATTGCGATAATCTGCCCCCTGAGATCGAAGTTCCATTTGACGAAATATGCGTCATTGCGGGAGAAACCCTGCGTTTTGAGGTTACTGCAACAGCACCATTGATTGAAACAAATCAAAGAGTAAAACTGACTGCCTTAGGAGGACCTTTTGTGGTTCAGCCGAGTCCAGCCACTTTTCTACCCCCAGGCCGTTTCTTTGAACAAGATCCAGTAACCAAGGTGTTCACCTGGAAAACCTCCTGTGAACATATTTCAGAGCAATATTACTCTGTCGTCTTCAAAGCTCAAGACAACTTTTTTCCCGATTCCTCCGGATTGGCTATTCTAAAAACAGTACGGATAAAGGTAGTAGGCCCGCCCCCAAAGGACCTCCAGATAAAAAGTAATCCACAATCAATTCTCTTAAGCTGGGGGAAACCCTACGCCTGTGATACAGTGGGTGGAAATTACTTTAGAGGATTTACGGTATGGAGAAAAGTAAATACCAGCCAGTTTCCGCTCGATACCTGTCAACCCGGTCTTGCTGGCAAAGGTTATACGCAATTAACCGATTTCAGTATCCTTAACATTCAAAATAATCGATATGTTTATGAGGATAAATCTATTGAATCAGGTAAAACCTATTGCTACAGGATTCTCGCAGAATTTGCAAGAACCACGCCTAATGGTCGATATGCTTACAACCTGGTGGAAAGTTTACCCTCAGAAGAGATATGTATTCAACTTGGAAGGGATTTACCCCTACCTATTGAGGTAAATGTTAAAAAAACGGCTGTAAATGGGCTGATGAAAATTTGCTGGATAAGGCCAAAAGCTGATGTATTAGACACCATTAATAATCCTCCGCCTTACACCTTTGTTTTAACCAGAGGGACAGGTAATAATCCAGCGACTTTCAGTGAAATTTGGAGAAGTACCCCTGCTTTATCTTTTTTTACCCTAAGTGATACCTGTTTTGAGGATGCTTCGGTGGATACTGAAAAAAATGCCTATTCTTATAAAATAACCCTTGTAACTGGTCCAAATAATCGTATTCAGGGTACTACTAATCCTACCTCATCTGTATTTTTAACGGGTTCAGGGTCAGATAAATCTTCTTTTCTTGGTTGGAATTTTCAAACAACCTGGGAAAATTATGGATTTACCATTTACAGGAAGAATAATGCCGGTGTTTTTGATTCTATTGGATTTACAAATCAAAAAACGTTCACCGATGAGAATCTGACGAATGGGAGATCCTATTGTTATTTGATTAAAAGTTGGGGAACCTACGGCGTGTCTGGCTTACCAGACCCTATAATTAATTTTTCACAGGAAATATGTGTTACACCCAGGGACAATGTTCCTCCTTGTCCGCCTGTTTTAAAGGTGAATAATTTTTGCGAAACGGGGAATTATCCCGATTGCGATGAAATCGCCTCAACGGGTAATGAGTTAAACTGGACTAAAACGCCGGGTTGTAACGATACGGATATTGCTGGCTATTACCTTTATTATTCTACAGGTGTTGGAAAACCAGAGGAAAAGGTTAAAACAATCACCGGAGCCAATGTGAGTTCCACCAGACATGCTCCTGTAAATGGGCTTGCTGGTTGTTACCGATTGACGGCTTTCGATAATAATGGTAATGAAAGTAAGCCAAGCAGCCAGGTTTGTTCCGTTAATTGCCCCGTTTATGACCTTCCCAACGCGTTTACGCCTAACGATGACGGTAATAATGACTTTTTTAAACCAAGAAAGTCATGTTTTATTGCTTCTGTCGATTTTAAGGTGTTTAACAGATGGGGGCAACTTGTTTTTCAAACAACAGATCCGGCTATTAACTGGAATGGCAATCAGCTACAAGGACAAAAATTACCCTCGGGCACTTATTACTATGTTTGTAAAGTTTTTGAAAATGGAACCGATGGTGTTGTTCCATTTGGAGGCACCCTGAGTGGATATATTGAATTACAAAACGGAAACGATTAAAGAAATTTATGTTTACAGGAATTATAGAAACCATGGGCATAGTGGAAGAAATCAGGCTGAATGGCTCTAATAAAGAATTCACCATTTCCTCCGCTATATCCAATGAATTAAAAGTGGATCAAAGTCTTGCACACAATGGCGTTTGCCTTACCGTTACTGCCATAGAAAATGGTAAACACCATGTTACTTCTATTGACGAAACCTTACTAAGAAGCAATCTGGGTGCTTTGAAAATGGGTGAATCTATCAATTTGGAAAGAGCCATGTCTGGTTTATCTCGCTTTGACGGCCATTTGGTCCAAGGTCACGTAGATACGGTGGGCATCGTAAATAGTGTATTAGATAAAGATGGTTCCTGGATTTTCACTTTCAACTTTCCCGAAGAGAACAAGCATTTATTGGTCGATAAAGGGTCAGTATGCATCAACGGGGTAAGTTTAACGGTTATAAATCCTACTTCATCTGCTTTTCAAGTAGCCATTATTCCCTACACTTATGAAAATACGAGTTTTAAATCTTTACAAGAAGGCGATCCCGTAAATCTTGAATTTGATATTTTAGGAAAGTATATCGCAAGATACGCCGCAGCGTATAAGATATAAAAAATGGGCTGTGAAGCCAACAAGCCTTTAAAGAGCGACTACCCTCGCGAAAGGATACCAGCCCTTCGATAATAGGAAAAATAAAATACTAAGCACGCATGCTTGGGTGGAAATTTTGCGCGCAGCAGCCAATTGTTTGAATCAGGATTTTCAGGATTTCCAGGATTAAACATAACGTCGTTGGTTTGATTCGAAAGATTATTTTTAAATCTTGCTTTCATTTACCGGCCCCTCGCCGATGCGTTACGCATCGGCGAAAAGAAGGATGTAAAGTAATAATCTACAAATCACCATTACTTTAAAAACGAAGACGTCCTCTGTAATCCTGGAAATCCTGTAAATCCTGATTCAAAATTAGTTACAGGAAACATCCCCCAAAAACAAGCAACTCCCTCAGTCTTAGTGGGAAATTTTGCGCGCAGCAGCCATTGGTTTGAATCAGGATTTTCAGGATTTCGAGGATTAACTATAACGTCGTTGGTTTGATTCGAAAGGTTATTTTTAAATAGTGTCCTGACCCCGGAGGGGTCACATGTCTATTGTGAATTATTCGTTTCCTGTTCGGGGAGCCGATTCTGTTCCCATGCTATTTATAGCTTTAGGGAAGAAAATGGCGTTGGCGAATAACTTATTTGTCCCGAACCAATGTTCTCTGAAATTAGGATTATCAGCCATCATAATTATTTTTCCAGTACCTACACTTCCTACAATAATTCCTGCAGTACCTCCCATTTTACCAATGTATTTTCTTGGTAAATAGCCACTTAACAATGGATTTTGTGTATAGACCAGTGGGGATGCATAAAGATTTTTTGAAGGCTCAAGAATTAAATCACCATCTCTAAAAACGGGAATTTTACTTTGTCTGTAGCCAAATCCAAGAGGATGTGAAATATCTAAATCTGCTTCAAAAATAGTACCTGGAATTTCAAGGGAAAACAAATCGTTTGTCATAGCGCTGTAAGGTCTGCGATTTTTTTCGCTGTTGGGAACTTCACGGTAAGTAACAGATACTAAATTTTGGCTTTTCAACCAGTTTATAGCGTTTTGAATACCTACTACAGTACCCCCACCCTGGACAAATTCTTTTATTTGTGCAGCACCCGCTGTTCCCAGGCCCTGGTAAGAACCCCCACCTAATACAATGACATTATACCTGGACAAATCAGACCTTGAAAGCCTGTTTACCTCTAATTTATTCACTACCATGCCATATCTTTGATCCAGAAGATGCCAAACCTCACCTACAGTAGAAGAGGTAGTTCCCTCCCCAACGATTATAGCCACTTTAGGCATTTCCAGGGTTGTCAAACCATTACTTCCCAAATCAATTCCTTTAATGGTAAAACCAGTATTCACCGCTTCAATAACAACCTTACTGCTATTTGATGCTTCAGCAAGGACAGCATGTATTTTTTCTGGCGACAATACCTGATTTTGTACAGGAATCATAATCGTTCCCGGTTGATATTTTTTATCTCCCAGCGTCATACCCTCTCTAAATACTTTTGTTCTGATTCCCGCCTTCTGAATATGATACAATGCTTTGGGCGCATAATAATTATCCCATTCCATCAAATAGGCATACTGAGACATTGAAACTGCGGGCAGAGGATTCATATCCGGTGTTAATCCGACGATTTCCTTACCAAACAAGGCATTATCAAATCCAGCTTTTGGCAAATACTGATAAGCAAGATTAAATGCATGAGGTAAAGTCCAGGTAGAGATATCGTAAAAAATACTATCCTCAAATTGATTTAACACCTGAAAAGCGCCTAATATCAGCTTATATTGATCCTGTTCCATTGGAATAATGAAAGAGGAAGAAGGCTCGAACGATTTACCATCAACTGCCACTGGTTTAGCCAGATGATGAACTTTAATTTGCTGCCTTCTCAATATTTCGATAAAATGATTTACCCTGGCCGGATCAAATTTATCACCAAAAACAATGGCCTTTCTCGTATCTGCTGCTGCCTCCTTTTTTGCGATCTGGAAGAATTCCCTTTGATGCTCTAACAACTCAACGCGCAATTCAGACGCAGCTTCCAGGGAAGAAAGCGCGGTAACTACCTGATTTCTTATAGTAAAGGGAAAAGCAAGAGGTCCATTTTCCGATTGTTGCAAATGTCCTCTCGAGCTGGCCTGTTCAAAAAGAATGCCGATACATCCGTTGGCATCTGGAAAAGTAGAACCTTTACCGTAGTAAAAATCGTCATATCCTTCCTCTGAATAATAAAGAGAACCTATTTTATCTAAGGCCTTCACGTGATACTGACCAATTTTAGCTGTTAGTTGTTGATTTTTCTTTGGCGTATTAGGATTTACTCTACTCGGCACACCGGGCATAAAGAAAAAAGTCGCATTGGTACCCATTTCATGATGATCTGTTAAAACATTAGGTTTCCAGTGATGAAAAATGGAAATTCTACCCCTACTTTCCGGGTGAGCCATGGACAACCAGTCTCTATTCAAATCAAACCAATAATGATTAGAACGACCACCAGGCCAGGTTTCATTATATTCTCTGTCTTGATTATCACCTGTTAAATTTTCATTTTTATGCATATTTGCCCAGGTAGAAAAACGTTGCGCACCATCTGGATTTAAACTTGGGTCAAAAATGAGAATACATTTTTCCAGGAATTTGTCAATAGACTGACTTTTGCCAGCCAGCATATAATAGGCGACCAATGGACCGGCATTGAATCCACTGGCTTCATTCCCGTGGATGGCATTTCCCAGATAAAAAACGAGCGGTACCTCCTCAAGATTCAACTTTGCAGATTGTTCCGGATTAGTATTAGCCACGTGTTTTAAACGAAGAGCTTCCAGATTTTTGTGATTCTCCTCCGAGGTAATAACCAAGTGAATCAAAGGTCTTCCCTCGTAGGTTCTGCCATGTTCAACCCATTTCGCTTTAGAAGAAAGCGAAGAAATGTGTTTGAGGTATGACACAAGCTGGTCATGAGAAAGATGCCAGTCACCCACCTGAAAACCAAAAAATGCTTCAGGAGTAGGAATATTTGCCTGGTATTCTATTTCAGGCAAATAATAAGATAAAGGTACTTTTTGGCCTGCTAACCCGCCTAAAAAAGTAAGTGACAATAGAAATGAGATAAATAGTTGCTTCATAATATTAAAATAAGGTTTGTGAAAATTAAAAGTAATAAAAATGTGTCAGAATGTAAAAAGCCTTTCTTTTTTAGATAATTTTTACCATATTTATGAAAGCTGATAAAAACAAGCAAATAACAATGTTAAGCAAAGAATACCCAAATAAACCATCTATTGCCATCATTGGGGCAGGTTGTTCAGGACTTACGACCTTAAAAAACATGATTCAAGCCAATGTTGGTAAAGTTATTTGTTTTGAACAAAATGATCAAATTGGGGGAAACTGGCTTTTCTCTGAAAAGGAATCTCATTCCAGTGTGTGTGAAACCACCCACATTATAAGTTCGAAAACGATGTCGTCCTTTGAGGATTTCCCCATGCCCGAAAATTATCCGGACTATCCGTCACACCAACAAGTATGGCGTTATTTTCATGATTATGCTACCCATTTTAATTTATTCCCTCATATTCAATTTAATACGCGGGTCATAGAGGCAAAAATCCAGGAGAATGAACGATGGGAACTCACTTTGAGTACTGGCGAGATTAGAATGTTTGATTACCTGCTTATTGCCAATGGTCATCATTCAAAACCGAGAATTCCAGAGGAACTTACCTCTTTTAAAGGAGAATTAATACATTCGCACCTTTATAAGACAAATAAACCGTTTACGGAAAAAAAAGTCTTAGTCGTTGGAGCGGGAAATTCAGGATGTGACTGTGCTGTTGAAATAAGCCGGGTGGCCGAATACACTGCCATTTCTGTTAGAAATCCTCAATATATCATTCCCAAATTTTTTCTTGGAAAACCTACAGATACTTTTAATAAGGGCATGGCATGGCTTCCCACCTTTATATCCAATCCTCTCCGGCGATTGTCTGTTTTTATTCAGGTTGGGCGATACAAAGATTATGGGCTACCCGAGCCAGATTTTGCAGTGACTAAGGTTCATCCAACCCTAAATTCTGAATTATTATATAAAATAAGACACGGAAAGGTTACCCCAAGGACTGGCATCAAAAAAATCGAAGATAAAGAAGTATATTTTCAAGATGGTAAACATGAAAATTTTGATACTATCATAGCTGCTACAGGTTATAAAATTAGTTTCCCCTTTTTTAGTAAACAGTTCATTCAATGGGAAGAGGGAGATAGCGTGCCGCTCTATTTGAGAATGTTTCACCCTGATTATAAAAACTTGATTTTCATTGGTTTATTTCAACCACAAGGCGCTGTTTGGCCCTTAAGTGATTATCAGGCTAAATTAGCAGCGAAGTATATTATGAAAAAATGGAAGCCAGAGGGTGATTTAAAATTATTAGCAGAAAAGGATGCAAATGACATTTCAAAAGAATTCCTTTCAGCAAAAAGACACACCATAGAAGTGCATTATCAGTCTTTTATGAATAAATTAAAAAAAGAATTAAGAAAAAATAAATTTGAAACGGCATGATTTTCAGAGATGATTTGTTTAAAAATAAGTCTGTTTTAGTAACGGGTGGCGGAACGGGAATTGGTAAAGAAATTGCCGCTCAGTTTCTAAAAGCAGGGGCAACCGTATTTATTTGTGGACGAAAAGAAGCCAAATTAAAGGCGGCCATAGAGGAACTAAGCCTTTTGGGCACTTGTTTTGAGAAAACGACAGATATTAGGGAAACAGCACAAATCTTAGATTTAGCCAATTTCATTAAAGAAAAAACCGGTCGATTAGATATATTAATAAATAACGCGGGGGGCCAATTCCTCTCGCCTGCAGAAGATATTACTGAAAAAGGCTGGCTCGCTGTCATTAATAATAATTTAAATGGCACCTGGTTTATGACCCAGACCATGGCAAATCAATTTTTCATCCCTCAAAAAGAAGGAAAAATCGTCACTATTATCGTAAACATTTACAGAGGATTTCCAGGAATGGTTCATACTGGTGCCGCGAGAGCTGGTGTGGATAATCTAACTAAATCGCTGGCCGTAGAATGGAGTAAATACAATATTCAAATTAACGCCATTGCCCCTGGGATCATTTTATCATCCGGCCTGGACAACTATCCACCACAAATGTTACATGGCCTGGCAGAAAATATTCCCGCCAAGAGATTGGGTCGAGTGGACGAAGTAGCATCCTTAACGCTTTTTTTAAGTACACAAGCCGCTGATTATCTGACCGGTGATACTATTTACCTGGACGGAGGACAACATTTACACGGTAGTCCTTATTTGCTTTAATCTCATTTCAAACCTTAAATCCCCAGTTTCTTATAGATTAGATGGAAAATACAACCCTTGAAACAAACAGATTATCCTTGCTGGAATATTTTTATGAATGGGAAGAGTTACAGCCCAATCGTATATTTCTTCGTCAACCCGAAGGTAAAAAATGGAAGGATATAAGTTGGAAAGAAACCGGATCTCAGGCAAGAAGAATGGCCGCTGCGCTTCTTGATATGGGCCTGGTACCTGGCGATAACGTAGGCATTCTTTCAAAAAATTGTTACCACTGGATTATCACCGATCTCGCGTTGATGATGTCTGGTCTGATCTCTGTCCCATTTTATCCGAATCAAACGGCTGATCAATTATCAGAAGTTATTGAAGCTGGTAAAATAAAACTCCTTTTTATAGGAAAATTAGACGATTGGGAAAACCAGCAAAAGGGGGTTCCCACAGATCTTCCGGTGATTTCATTTCCCCATTATGCAGGTAATAGTTTAGTTTCCAATGGCTTTCAATGGGATGTTTTGATCAATAGATATCAGCCCCTGTTGGGCAACCCGTTGCCCGCATTAAATGATATCTGGACCATCCTTTTTACATCGGGAACTACAGGTAAACCCAAAGGGGTTATGATCGATTTTGATGGTCCTGCCGCTCTTATGCAATTAGAAAAAGAAACCAATTTTTTAGGGCTAGCCCACACAAAACACCATCGCTTTTTTTCCTACTTACCTTTAAATCATATTGCAGAGAGGCTTATTGTCGCTGCAGCTGCGATACACACCGGTGGAAGTATTTCCTTTGGTGAGTCCCTGCAAACTTTTATTTATAATCTGAAACAGACACAGCCAACTGTTTTTATGGCTGTTCCAAGAATTTGGACAAAATTTAGAATGGGAATTGTATCAAAAATTCCGGAACCATTGCTTTTTAACCTCGTGAAAATTCCTTTTCTGGGTGATTTTTTAAAGTATTTGCTCAAGAAAAACTTAGGTCTTTCCAATGCTAAAATCCGGCTCACAGGTGCTGCTCCTGCTTCAGATAGTTTAAAAGTTTTTTTTGACAAATTAGGCATTCCTATTCAGGAGGTTTATGCGATGACTGAGAACTGCGGAGGCTGCACGCTCATGCCACAAAATGTTCAAAAAAATGGCACAGTGGGTAAAGCCGTGCCTGGCGTTAAATTAAAAATAGATCCGGAAAACAGTGAAATATTAATGCAAGCTCCCTGGCTAATGAGGGGCTATTTCGAGGACGATTCTTTAACCAACACAGTTATTGAGAATAATTGGTTACATACCGGTGACATGGGAAAAATAGATGATGAGGGTTATCTATACATTACCGGACGATTATCAGAAACATTTAAATCGGCAAAAGGTAAATTTATTTCGCCCGCTACCCTTGAATTCCCCTTTGCTGTCAATGATCTTATTGAACAAGTTTGTGTGGTCGGTATTGGGCTTCCTCAGCCACTAGCGCTTATAAATTTATCTGAATTTGCTCAAACTTTACCCAAAGAAGATATAAATAAGCGTTTGGAAAGTACGCTCAATGCAGTTAACCAGCTAGTCTCGAATTTTGAAAAAATATCCTCCGTTGTGATTCTTTCAGAACCCTGGGATGTTTCAAACGGCGTATTAACCCCAACCCTAAAAATAAAGAGACATCATTTAAATCAGCTATTTAGCCATAAATTTGACGCATGGAGCCAATCTGACCTTCCTATCATTTGGGAATGATTTAAAATAACATATATTTATAACAAAATGTAAAAACATGACTATTTCAACAAATACCACCGACGATCTTCAGTTAGTTTTCCAAAATTTAAAATCGAAGGCTCGCATTACTTCCCGCACATCTGTTAAGGAAAGAATCGACAAATTAAAAAAACTGGAAGCCTATTTGAGAAACCCGGCAAACATTACATCGTTGGAAACCGCTTTATATGCCGATTTCAAGAAACATCCCGTCGAAGTCATGAGTAGTGAGATAAGTGCTATTATTCAGCAAATAACTCATGTTAAAAAAAATCTCGCGCGTTGGATGGCCAACAAAGTGGTGGATACACCTATCACCCTCGTTGGAACTTCTTCATGGGTTAAATACGAATCGAAGGGGGTTTGCCTGATTCTTTCTCCATGGAATTACCCTTTTAATCTGTCCATTCTTCCCTTAATCTATGCCATAGCCGCTGGAAATACGGTTCTTTTAAAACCATCAGAACTCGCTGCGCACACAGCTCATTTTATTAACAATATGCTATCAGAACTTTATCCACAAGATGAAGTTACTGTCTTGGAAGGAGATGCCTCTCTGGCAAGCCGACTATTATCTCTGCCTTTCAATCATATTTATTTCACAGGAAGTCCTCAAATTGGAAAAGTAGTGATGGCCGCAGCTGCCCAACACCTTTCTTCAGTTACCCTGGAACTGGGTGGAAAATCTCCTGCCATCATTGAAAAATCAGCACCAATATCTGATGCTGCAGAAAAATGTGTGTGGGCAAAACATTTTAATAATGGTCAGACATGCATCGCTCCCGATTATTTATTAGTTCAGGAAAGCGTCGCTGAAGAATTTACTAAAGCATATCAAAAAAGTATAAACGCATTTTATAATCCTGAAAATAAAGGAATTAAAAACTCTCCTGATTATTGCAGAATCATAAATAACAGGCATTTTAACAGAATAAAAGCATTATTTGATGATGCAATCTCTAAAGGAGCCAAAGTACTGGCCGGAGGAGAATTTGATGAAACAGACCGATTTATTTCCCCTACCCTCCTTGGAAATGTTTCTCATGATATGAAAATCATGGAGGAAGAAATTTTCGGCCCGGTTATGCCTATGATGACATTCAAGGATATAAATGAGGTGGTAGAGATTATTTACGAAAAACCTAAACCACTTTCTCTTTATGTTGCCTCAAAAAACAACGCATTCATCAACGAGATAATTAGTAAAACGTCCTCCGGTGGAACGGTGATAAATGATTATTTACTTGGATACCTGAATCCGGACCTTCCTTTCGGTGGCGTTAATAACAGTGGGATTGGCAAAGCGATGGGATTTCATTCTTTTGTTGATTTCTCCAATGAGCGGGGTATTGTTAAAAGAAATTTTGGAACCCTATCCTTTATTTATCCTCCTTACAATGGGTTTAAACAGAAACTGGTTTCTTTTCTTGCCTTCAAATTGTCTTGATTTTACATGAAAAAAATGCTCATTACTGGCGGTTCCCAAGGCATTGGACTTGAACTTGCCAATGCATTTGCACGAGAAGGGAACGCTTTGTTTTTAGTGGCTAAGGAAGACGGATTACTTCCTTTGGCCATAGAAAATCTCAAAAAAGATTTTCCAAATCTGCAATTTATCGGTCTAGAAATTGACCTGACGCTTCCGGAAAGTGCCCTATCGGTATATCAACAGGCCTTAAAAGCCGATTTTGTTCCTGATATCCTGGTAAATAACGCTGGATTTGGCACCTACGGCTATGTTTGGGAAACAGATCAGGAGAGCGAATTTAAAATGCTTCAGTTAAACATGTTGAATGTTTACCAGTTAACCCGTTTTTTTTTGAAAGATATGATTCAGCGCAATAGTGGTTGGATAATAAACATTTCCTCCATTTCAGCCTTCCAGCCAAACCCTCGTTTAGGAACTTATGGTGCAACTAAAAGTTTTGTTTTGCAGTTTACCCGATCTATTGATTTTGAATTAAGAGAAGCGGGGTTTGCTGTTCGTACGATGGCCGTTTGTCCAACGCCCGTAGTAAACACAGGATTTATGGAACGGGCGGGAATGGAAAAGTCCAGAACCTTCAAAAACTGGATGGTAGTAACGCCCGACACGGTAGTTAGAGATATTCTTAAGGGTATTAAAAATGGCAAAAATCTGGTTGTCCCAGGTAAAGGACTATCTTTTTTACTTTCAATTATGAAAAGATTACCCGAAGCTGTCGTTATTTGGATGTCTGCATATTACCTTCGCGAAAATAGAAAATGAGCCGATGAAAATTGTTAAGATATTACTTTATACTACCATTGTTTTAGAAGGAGGAATAGCCATATTATGCTGGTTTTTCCCTTTGTACCTAAAATTTATTTCCGCCTTACAGCCTTTACACGGTGAAAATACACCGAAAATGTTATTGGCTATGTATGGTTCTGCCGCTATGCTGCCTGTAGCCATTTCTTTTTGGGCCCTACGGGAAGTTCCGGGAAGCGCCCAACGAAATGGACTGATAATTTTACTCATCCTTTTTCATACCCTGCTCAGTCTAAGTCAGTTTATTTATAATCCTGATGCTCGGGCAGGTTCTTTACACCTTCTTATAGCTGCCGGATTAAGTTCAGGTTGGAAAAAAGAAAAAGAATTAAATAAATGAGTTTATTCCTTACCCTATTTATCATTATTACGCTGCTCTTTTTAAGCATGCTCTTCCTATCCTTTTATTTTCGTGTCAAGGTTTTAAATAACTATCAAATCCTGGTTCGTCATAAGGTAGAATTCAATGCGATGGATGTTTTTCATCCAGATAAACTGGAAAGGGAAGTTATACCACGATATCCAAATCAGGCCCAAGCTATTAGAGATTTCTCAAAATATATAAGATTAGCCATTAAAATGGCCTCTGTTTTGATGGTACTTATCACCCTCTTGGGGGCTGTTTTAATGTATTTTAGAGAATAACCGTGGCTATGATTACAGTTGGAGTCATTGGTGCAGGTCATTTAGGGAAGTTAATATTAAAACAACTCAATGAATTACCTGAATGGTTCACCGTCGCTGGATTTCACGATAATGACCCACAAATAGGCGACTCATCGCCTGATTTATCCCAATGGACCTCTTTTAACAATGCAGCTTCCTTAATTGAAGCTTCTGACGCCATTATTTTGTCTGTCCCAACCTCTTTTCATTATTTTTATGCAAAACAGGTTTTATCCTATGATAAACATTTATTCATTGAAAAACCCATAACGGATACGCTGGAGGAAGCTATTTCCTTAAAAAACTGGTTCAATGATAAACAAACTTACCCCGTAGTTCAGGTTGGACATATCGAACGCTTCAATCCTGCCTGGTTAAGTGTCAAAGATCTCGGATTACATCCGATGTTTATAGAAGTCCATAGACTGGCACCTTTCAATGCACGGGGAACTGATGTTTCCGTTGTTTTAGATTTGATGATTCATGATTTAGACCTTATATTACAACTTATTCCCTTCGAAATCACAGATATCAGAGCAAATGGGGTAGCTATTTTAAGTCCTACTCCTGACATTGCCAATGCAAGAATTGAATTTGCAAATGGTGCAGTAGCCAATGTAACCTCCTCTCGAATTTCGATGAAAAAAATGCGGAAAATGCGTTTGTTTCAACCTGATGCTTACATTAGCATGGATTTTTTAGAGAAAAAAAGCCAGATTATCTCACGTTCATCTTTACATTATGAAACAGAAATGCCTGTTTTTTTGCATCATAATGCCTTGAAGGAAGAATTGCGTTCCTTTGCAGAAGCTATATTTTATAAGAAACAGCCCGTTGTTACAGTAAATGATGGGGTAAAAGCTTTGCAACTTGCTCAGCAGATTATCGATAACCTAAAATCCAGACCATCTTAAATTTAATCCTCTTAAAAATACTTAAACACAGGATAGTCAACGGGTGAAAATGGCATATTGGAACCTTTCAAAATATGGTCGAAAAAATTCCAGGAAAGCAGCCCATCATCAGATTGAGGTTCAAGCATATAAAATATAAGATTAGCTAATGGTTGAGCCATATTAACGATAAAATCGCCTTTTTTTGCCAACATTTCCCTGGCATTAAATGTACCTTCTACGGATACCATATTGTGTCCTTCAAATTTCCTTGGAGATTTATTCCATTTTTCTATAAAAAAAGATTCCCCTGAAAAACGTTGATTTTTTTCAAGCGTTGTGACTTTTACCCCTTGTTGTCGAAGAAGTTCAACGATAGTATCTAAACCCGATGGAATGATGTATCCTCTTGGCAATAAAGCACTTACAGTATCTTTGAAGGCAGCATAATAGGTTATATTATCATAATAAACTACTTTGCCTGTTCTTAATAAAGTCGTTGTTCCATCCTCTTTTAAGAAATTTTCATAATCGTAAGTTCTAAAATGTTGGAGAGGTTTATCGGTAGGTACCATTTTAAAACGAACGCCTTTTTTAAGGGTACCAGCTTGATTTTTAACCTTTTCAATGGCGGACCATTCTGCCTGTTTATTGATTTTTATAATTTCTTCCGAATGATTATTACAATGATTCAAAATTTCATACACAAAATGATAAGTACTATGAATACGTTGATAAAAACGTTCGTGAGCAAAAGATTCACTTAGAATAGACATTCTATTTCTAAGGCCAATTTGATTAATAATATATCTTGGATGATGATTATAGGTATAAAATTTTTTCAATGGCCAACCCTCTCTGGTACTAAAATCGCCAAATGGGCCCAAATTAAGATCGTATTTTTCTTTTGCATTTTTTGTTATTAAAGGAAGCATCACCTCATTTAAATAATTATAAGGACCCGATTCACCTGAGGACAAATAACCAGGCGCCCAGGTCAGGGAATATCCGTGCCAGGTTCCATTGGTTGTATGTAAATCGACCGTAAGCTGAGGATCCCAAAGATTTAAAACGTTAGCAATCATTCCTTTAGTTTCAGGGGCTTCCATTTTAACGCCATCTCTATTTAAATCGAGCCCTTGACCATTTTCCCTGGTACCTGTTTCTAAGGGGCTATTTTCCTGTGATGCCCTTAAACCCTTTTCCATCTTATCATTTCCGTCCACATTATAAATAGGTACAAAAATGATAATCTGGTTTTGGAGTAAATCCATTTTGTCACCCAATAAAATATCTCTCATCAACATCATAGCTACCTCTTTTCCTTCCACTTCCCCGGCATGAATATTTGCCTGAATATAAACTACTGGTTTCCCTGACGCATTAGCCTGATCTGCATTTGAAATCATTGGATTTGCCAAAACCGCCATAGGAATATCTAATCCCGAGGTACTTTTACCTATGTTATGCAAAGAAATATAAGGACTAAGCTGTTTAATTGCGTTTAAAAAAGACATTACATCAGAATAGGTAGAGGTTTTTTCAAAATTTGTTTTTTCAGGAACAAGTAATAAAGAAACCGGGAAGGTGGTCTTTGTCTGCGCTGAAAGGGAAAGAGCAAAAAGGAAAAATACGACGGAAAAAATTGATTTCATGAGTTGATATTAAGGATATGAAAAACGAATGACCTCAGCCACCACAAAGGTACTCCCTCCGACATAGACTACATCGGAAGGCGTTGCTTTTCTTTTAGCAGCTTTGAGCGCATTTTTCACAGATGAGTATGCTTTTCCATATAATCCAAAGCTATGTGCCTGTTCTTTTAACTTGAGGGCATTTAAGCCCCTCGGTAGGTCAGGTCTGGCAAAATAATAAGTAGCGTTTTTAGGTAAAAGGGAGAGCATACCAGCAATATCCTTATCGGAAACGACACCAATGACCAGATGAAGCGCCGTTGCGGATAATTCTTTTAATTGATTCATTGCCAGGGTTAAACCCTCTATATTATGGGCACTATCGGCAATAATGAGAGGATCATCACCCAGTTTCTGCCACCGCCCCATAAACCGGGTCAAACGTTTCAGGTGTAATAACCCTTCAATGATAGCTGCATTTTCCACCTTAAAAAATGGCCTTAGTTTATCGATGGCACACAAAGCGGTCCTTACATTTTTCAACTGATATCCGCCTGCTAAATTTACTTTTAAGTCATTGAACCACAAATCATTACTACCAATTTTCCTGACATTATAAGTAGCATAAAGGAGATTAGCGTCGAGACATTGTACATAAAAACATTCATCGGCGAAAAAGATAGGAGCCTCATTCATTTCCGAAAAATAGTTAAAAACAGGGGTTGTTTCCTCTTGCTTTTCACCAATGACAACGGGAACGCCAGGTTTAATAATACCAGCTTTTTCAGTGGCAATTTTAGGCAGCGTGTCTCCTAAAAAGGCCGTATGATCCATACCTATGTTAGTAATTACACTTAAAACAGGAGTTATCACATTGGTACTATCCAATCTTCCGCCCAGCCCGGTTTCTATGACCGCCACATCAACTTTTGACTTTTCGAACCAGGCGAGCGCCATGACCCAGGTAATTTCAAAAAACGAGGGATTAATTTCATCCAGTAAGGGCTTTACCCTTTCAGTGAAATCGATGACAAAACGTTTTGAAACCAGCTGACCATTTATTCTGATTCTTTCTCTAAAATCTACATAATGAGGAGAAATATATAAGCCTGTTTTATACCCTTGTGCCGTCAGCATAGCTGCTATAAGATGGGCGGTAGAACCTTTTCCATTCGTACCTGCTATATGAATGGTAGGAAACTTATTAAGTTCCATATTCAAGCCAGCCAATAGATTAAGGATATTTGTCAGGTCTGCTCTAAAAGCGATGGAGCCAACCCGTTGAAACATAGGTAACCTGGAAAATAAAAAATCCAGGGTAGCTGCATACCTTTCGGTTAATGCCATTTGAAATAAATTATTGGATTTTAAAAGAATAGGTAATATTACCGCACTGTCGCTCTTCATTGCCAGGTTTAAAACGCCATTGACGAGCATTACTCACGGCAAGATCCCTTAATTTCCCCGAGGTAATGGTAGAGCCTTGCAATTGAAATTTTGCTTCGGTAACATTACCTTCCTTATCGAGACAAATAGCAACTACGACACTTCCCCTATTATTCGAATCATCTTTTAAAGCGGGAGAAGAAACGACACCCCTTCCACCCAAACCACCGCCAACCATTCCGGTTCCGGTAGAAATCCCCTCTTCCACCTTTCCATTTTCATCGCCATTAGCTTGTCCGCCTTTGCCTGGTTTACCTGAGGAACCCCCTGAACCCTTTTTAATATTTTTAATTAATTCAGCAGCTTCCTGCTGTTCCTTATCTATCGCCTCTTGTTTTTCCTTTGCTAATCTTACTCTTTCAGCAGCTTCCTCTTTTTCTTTAATATCCCGCTCCTCTTTTTCTTTTTTTTCCGCTGCTTTTCTTCTATTAATTTCGAACTCCTTCTCTGAAACTAACGGATCAGTTGTTTTTACTTTCTCCTTAGGTTTAACTTCCTCCACAGGTTTAGGTTCGGGCTTAGGCTCCTCAATGGGTTCTGCGGGAGTAGGTTCCTCTGGACCTCCGGGTTCTATAGGCCCGGTGCCTTCATCAGGATTACCCAAAGCAATTAGGATACCGTCTTGACCGGGAGGAGGATCTGGATATTCTAAAAGAGGGAGCATAAGCAGAATGATAGCTCCCAGATGGAAAAAGAAGCTAAGTATCATTGCTCTTCTCTTTTCCTTTTTCTCCTTTTCTACATGCAAAACCTGCATAACATATTATTTAAAGGCAAAAAATAAATCTTATTCAACGGGAGCGGTAGCCAAAACCCCATTAATTTTAAGTCTTAAGGCAATATCCATAATAGATACAACAAATTCGACCGGTGTTTCTCTTTCTGGTTGAATGATAAAACTAAAATCCTCGGGTTTATCCATTGACTTTTCCAACAAAAACGCTTCAATTTCTGGTAAAGATTTGACTTTCCCATTTAACTCAAAAACGCCTGACTTCGATATAAAAACCTCATCGTAGTCTTCTTGTTGCGTTGCCTTCTTCTGACTTGTCCCTGGTAATTTAAGATTTAATGCATTGGGGGCAACGATAGACGACGTAAGCATAAAGAAAATCAACAAAAGGAAAATAATGTCAGTCAAAGAAGACATATTAAACTCGGCCGAAATTTTCGATTTTTTCTTGATAGGCATAATTAAGCACTTAATTTTTTCTGGGCTGGGTGGCCAAAATAGCTTTAACTTTCATTTTTTCTGCCAGCGTCATTAATCTTACTACTCTTTCAAACGGGGTACCTTTTTCAGCCACTATCGTCACGGTAAAATCAGTTGAAGCCCCTGATTCCTGGTATTTATTTCTCAATACATTTTCTAACTGCAATTCCTCAATTTCTGCTGATTCAATTTTATAGATTCCAGATTGATATAACATAACTGCAACTGACACTGGGGCGACCGTTTTCGAATCAGATTCTGGTAAATCTACTGCCTCGATTTTCACCAGAGTAGAAGTGAGCATAAAGAAAATGAGTAAAAGAAATATAATATCAGTTAGTGAGGACATACTAAATTCAGCACTAATCTTACTTCTTTTTTTTAAAGCCATGTTATGATATTTTAGGCCAATAAATTATTCATGCAACATGTCCATAAATTCTGTGGTGGTTCTTTCCATCATATAAATGACCTTATCTACTTTGGCAACCAAAAGATTATAGCCAACGAAGGCAAAAATACCGATAGCCAGTCCAAAAGCGGTAGTAAGCAACGCTTGATAGATACCACCTGCAAGCAAAGAAGGGGTAACATTTTGTTGAGAGGCCATGTTGTAGAAAGCCAGGATCATACCTGTCACCGTTCCAAAGAAACCGACCATAGGAGCGGCTCCGGCAATACTTGCGAGGGAAGATAAATTTTTTTCTAACCTGAAAACCTCCAGATTTCCGGCATTTTCCACTGCGGCATCAATATCTCTCAAAGGTTTTCCAATGCGTTGAAGTCCTTTTTCGACCAACCTCGAAACCGGAGAATCAGTAGCCTGACAAAGCGCTCTGGCTGCTGTAATATTTCCGGCAGCAACATTCGACCTGATATTATTCATAAAATGCTGATCAATTTTCTCCGATCTATTGATAGCACTATACCTTTCAAAAAATATATAAACAGCTATAATAGATAAAATTAACAGAACTACATAAATAAAAATACCTATCAGTCCGCCAGAAACTAATATAGACATAGGACTTTGCGAAACCATTACCGTTTCTACACTTTCTGCGTTTTCTAACGTTGGCGTTGCTTGTAAAAATAATGCCGACCCTTTTAGGAACATACCTTTAGTTTTTCAAATGTTGAAATAAAATATTTATGTGAAGGTAACGCTTTTGATTACGGACTTTGTATGTTTCTAATTATAAATTCTTTAAAAAAGGATAAAAAAAATAAGTACTCAAAAAATATTATTTTTAGCTTTTTAACGGGACAACATATATATGCCAATTAGTCGACTTCATTTGATTTTACCTTGCTTTAATCCAATAAAGGATTGGGAAATGAGAGTTTGCCAGCATTTAGAAAGCCTTCAGTTAATTCTTAGTGATATTTCTATTGAACCCATTCTCATCAATGATGGTAGTGTTGTCGGTGTGGAACAAAAACATATTGATTATATCAAAGAAAGAATTCCCGCGATTCGAATGATAGAATACATTGAAAATCAAGGAAAGGGGTTTGCAGTCAGAGAAGGATTTAAGTTGGCAACCGCAGAATTTATCATTTTTACAGATATTGATTTCCCTTATGTTGAAGCTGATTTTGTAAGATTATTCCGAAAGTTGCAAAATGAAGAAATTGATATTCTGGTGGGTATCCGACAGGCAGATTACTATCAACAAACACCCTGGTACCGCGCGGCAATCTCCAGATTATTGAAATTTTTTATTGGCAAGTTTTTAAAAGTAAAAATAACTGATACCCAGGGAGGCTTAAAGGGGTTTAGCCAAAAAGGACGGCAGATATTATTAAAAACAAAGATAAATAGATATCTTTTCGATTTAGAAGTCATAAAACTAGCTTCAAACACCCCAGGAATAAAAATGGAGGCCATGCCTGTGGAGCTGCGCAAAGATGTGCAGTTTGCTTCCCTGAGCTGGGTGATTTTAAAGAGAGAATTTCTTAATTTCGTAAAAATATATTTTTCGAAAAATACCTAGCATCTCATAGCTTTTATATGGAAATGCTTTGTATTTTTGTACGTAGCGAAATTTCGCTAAATTTATAAACCTAATGAAATAAATCGATGGGGATGACAAAAAGAATAAGAAAAGCGGCGGTCCTTGGTTCCGGGGTCATGGGATCGGGTATTGCCTGTCACTTGGCCAATATAGGTGTCGACGTCTTGTTATTAGACATTATTCCAAATAATTTGTCTGATGATGAAAAAAAACAACCCAAAGCCAGGAATAAAATAGCAGACCAGGCTTTAATGGCTTCAATTAAATCTAAACCTGCGCCTTTGTATGACGCAGCCTTTGCAAAAAGGATCAAAACGGGAAATTTTGAAGATGATTTTTCAAAAATATCCGATTGTGACTGGGTTATTGAGGTGGTGGTTGAGCGCCTGGATATCAAAAAAGAGATTTTTGCTAAAGTGGATACTTTTAGAAAAAGTGGCTCTCTGATAACCAGCAATACTTCAGGAATACCTATTCATCTTATGGGTGAGGGGCGGTCGGAAGATTTTAAAAAGCATTTTTGTGGCACCCATTTTTTTAATCCGCCGCGATATTTACGCCTCTTAGAGGTTATTCCCACCCAGGATACACTGCCCGAAGTTATTGATTTCTTTATGCATTACGGAGATCACTATCTGGGGAAAACAACCGTTTTATGCAAGGACACTCCTGCTTTTATCGGCAATAGAATTGGCGTTTTTGCTATGGCAAAAGTGTTCCAACTCACCTCAAAATATAATCTTCGCATTGAGGAGGTAGATGCGCTAACCGGACCAGTTATTGGAAGACCTAAAACAGGCACCTTCCGATTAGGTGATCTGGTAGGTCATGATACCTCAGGAAATGTTATTCGAGGTTTAAAGGCGAACTGCGCCAACGACGAACAAGTTTCCTCCTTTGAGGTTCCTCCCTATCTTGATTTTTTACTCGAGAATAAATTCCTGGGCAATAAATCGGGTCAGGGATTTTATAAAAAAACGAATGAGAAAGACGAAAAGGGCAAACCTGTCATTTTAGCTTTAAATCTGAATACTCTGACTTACGAACCAAGTATTCGTCCTGATATTCCCAGCTTAAAAGCAGCAAAACAGATGGATGATCTTCCAAGGAGAATCAGACATTTTTTTGATGCTCAGGATAATGGGGCTGCTTTAATAAAAGAATCATTGGTTTCTCTATTTTCTTATGCAAGCAATAGAATACCTGAAATAGCCGATAGTTTCTTCAGAATTGATGATGCCATTCGCGCCGGGTTTGCCTGGGAATTAGGCCCTTTCGAGTATTGGGATATTATCGGACTTGAAAAAGGGGTTCAGCTCATTAAAGAATCAGGGGAGAAAGTACCTTCCTGGGTCAATGAAATGATAAGCGCCGGGTTCACTTCCTTTTATTCAAAGCAAGACGGTAAAAAATTATACTACGACCAGATACTGAAGGCTTATCAGCCTATTCCTGGTCAGGATAGCTTAGTAATACTTGATAATTACAGAAGTAAATCACCGGTTCACAAAACATCCGAAACCATTCTTCATGATATTGGCGAAGGGGTGTTATGTCTGGAATTCACCAGTCCACATAACTCCATTGGAGAAGGAGTGTTAATGGGTATTCAGGAATCCATTCAACTGGCCGAAGATGGCGGTTGGAAAGGGTTGGTTATTGGTAATCAAGCTACTAATTTTTCTGTAGGAGCTAATTTGATGATGATTGGCATGCTCGCCTATCAGCAAGATTTCGATCAGTTAAATATGGCTGTCAACGCCTTCCAACAAACTACACTGCGTTGCAGGTATTCTGCTATTCCTGTTGTTGCAGCCACTCAAGGTTATGTATTTGGCGGTGGGTGCGAAATTTTAATGCATTGTGATGCTGCTGTTGTTAGTGCAGAATCCTACATAGGATTAGTAGAAGCGGGCATAGGCCTTATCCCTGGCGGTGGAGGTACCAAAGAATATGCCCTTCGAGCTTCAGATTTATTTTTTGAGGGTGACGTTCAAATTCCTACCCTCATAGAAAAATTTAAAGCCATTGCCCTGGCTTCTGTGGCTACCAGTGCTTATGAAGGATTCAAATATGGCAGCTTAATTAAAGGACGCGACGAAGTAGTGCTAAATAAAGATAGAGCCATTGCTTATGCTCAGCAAAAAGTACTTCAATTAGCAAGGAATTACACGCAGCCTATATTACGTGACGATATCACTGTTCTTGGCCGAACGGGTCTTGCTCCCTTGTATTTAGCGGCAAATGAGTTGAAATTGGGTCATTTTGCCTCTGAACATGACATTAAAATTGCGCAGAAAATAGCTTATGTGTTGTGTGGAGGTGACCTTTCAGGAACACAACAAGTCAGTGAACAATATCTGCTTGATGTGGAAAGAGAAGCATTCTTATCCTTGTGTGGCGAACAAAAAACACAGGAAAGGATTCAATATATGCTTCAGAACAATAAACCTCTCAGAAACTAATTTTCTCATTCACAAAAGAAAAATTCATGGAAGCATATATCATAAAAGCCTATAGATCAGCTGTAGGAAAAGCAAAAAAAGGAAGTTTTAAAAATTTCAGATCTGACGACATTGCCGTAAAGGTCATTGAACATCTTATGGCTCAGGTGCCGGAACTCGATCCACATATCGTTGATGACGTTATAGTAGGTTGCGCCAACCCCGAAGGAGAACAAGGTTTTCAAATTGGAAGGCAAATCTCTTTACGTGCCCTGGGTATTCCTGTGCCCGGAGTAACCGTTAACAGATATTGTGCCTCAGGATTGGAATCTATTTCCATGGCGGTGGCAAAAATTCGCGCGGGAATGGGGCATATTTTTATTGCCGGTGGGGCAGAAAGTATGAGCCAAATTCCAATGACAGGGTATAAGTTAGCGCCCAATTATGATGTGGCTAACCAAACACCTAATTATCTTACAGGGATGGGCATTACCGCTGAGGCCGTGGCTAAAAAATATGGAATAAGCAGGGAGGATGCAGATACATTTTCTGTTAGCTCTCACCAAAAGGCCGCAAAAGCCATCCAGGAAGGTAAATTCAAAGATGAAATCGTTCCCATCGAGGTTACGGATGTTTCTGTAAGAAATAATAAAAGAGTCGAAACTTCTACCTTAGTGTCGGTAGATGAAGGGGTAAGACCCGATACTACCCTGGCTTCATTAGCAGCACTTAAACCTGTTTTTGATACCAAAGGAATTATAACCGCTGGTAATGCTTCTCAGACATCAGACGGTGCAGCCTTTGTGCTGGTTGCCAGTGAGGAAATGGTGAAATTATTTAATTGGCAACCCATTGCCAGAATGGTTTCCTGTTCTGTTGGTGGTGTGGATCCTTTGTATATGGGTATGGGGCCTTGTGCTGCAATTCCTAAAGCACTTAAATCAGCTGGTTTATCCCTTTCCGATATAGATCTGGTGGAGCTTAACGAAGCCTTTGCCGCTCAGGCTCTTGCTGTAATTAAAGAAGGCTGTCTGAACCCTGAATCTGTAAATGTTAACGGTGGAGCCGTTGCATTGGGTCACCCACTGGGTTGTACAGGTGCGAAACTGACTACCCAGCTAATCAATGAACTCGGAAGACAAAATAAAAAATACGGGATGGTCACTGCCTGTGTAGGCGGAGGCCAGGGTATTGCGGGTATCTACGAAAAACTATAATGCAGATCTTATAAATAAAGTTGCATAAAAAAAGGTTTCGCAAATTTTACTTTGCGAAACCTTTTTTATTCATGGGCTAAAACCAGATTACCGAATAATCGTTACATCTCCTTTTTCAATTTTACCATTTGGAACATTCAATCTGAGTATATAATAATAGGTTCCATCGGGCAGCGGCTGATTCATAGAATTCACCCCTCTCCATTCATTTTTGTAAGGTCTTTGAGTAAACACAATATCTCCCCATCTATTAAAAACTATTAACTCCGCATCAGGATAGTCAGCTGGAAATTCATCTAAAATTTCAAAGGCAAGCGCATCATTTTTACCGTCATCATTCGGTGTGATGGTATTAGGAATGATTGGCAGCGGCGCATCAGGATCGAAAGCTATGGTAACCCTTACCGCTGCTGTGTCACACAAAGTAGGGCAGGCATCATTGCATAGTTTGTAAGAAAAATTATCATCTCCACTTCCCCCTGGCTTCACTTTGTAGTTGATAATACCTCCTGAAACAGAATCAATTAAACCTTTAACCGGTTGATTCAACACAGACAGTTTAAAACCACCCAACTTGCTCACCTGATCATTTTGAATGGCCACTAAAACAGCCTTTCTTGTCCCCGTAGGAATAGAGAGTAAATCGTCCACTGCAACAGGATTGGTTTCGCGGGTAATAGTGACAGAATCAACACTATAAGCCTCACAACTTCCCGTAGAAATAGTCCAGGTGAAATTATTTTTACCTACTTTTAATCCAAAAGCAAAACTACCTGCATCATCGGGAAGCTCGACCTGAGGTCCTCCGGATACAGTCCATTTTCCGGTGTTTAAAGAAGATAATTTAGCATTAAGATTAATATTTTCCCCACAACTAATAGTATCAACCCCTGCATTGGCCAATGGTAAAGCCGGATCGAGGATAAACACCACGGTATCTTTCGAGGTACATCCTGAAAAAGAATTAACTATGTCTAAAGTGTATGTACCAACTTGTTTTACCTGTCCGTTTAATTGGGTATTATTTGTTACTGTATCTTTTCCAGTCAAGGTTTTCCACAAATACTTGAATGAAGCCCCACTGCTTGTACCCTTTGTGTCTATCAAAGTAAATTTACCTGGACACGCCAAGGGTTGAGGGGTAACTAAATTAACTAATGGACGTTGCGTCGAATCGGGAATATTGATTTTTGTACTACCTACACAACCATTTCTTTTGTCCTTTATATCCAGAGAATAATTTCCTGGTTTATTGACTTTTACCAAATAGGCATCAGTGGTTAACTGCACAGCATTTACCTGATTGTCTAAGGGAACCCATGACACCTGATAATCAGACCCGACGGAAGAACCATTCTGACCGTTAATTTCTACTACTGGATTATTACAAGTTATTGGGCCCGATAAAACCGCAAAGGCGTCTGGCAACCTTTTATTCTCTGTAATAATAATTGAATCAACAGACTGGCAACCCGTAAAATTATTTGTAGCGATGAGTTGATAAGTCCCCTCTTTTTTAACTTTATAAATAAGACTGGAATCTAATTTTAAAGGATCACTCTTGGAATCGAGCCATGCATAAGAATCTCTTGCTGCATTATTGTTAGTGGTCATTACCTTCAATTCTATCGAATCGCGAGTACAGGTAATCTGGGTTTCGTTAAATACAATTTTTGCCTCCGGTGCTAATTTATCTAAGCCCACTAAAACATCAATACCACCCTCACAAAGTGTTGTCTTATTCTGAATTTGCAGAATATAGGTTCCACTGGTAGCCACTTTTGGGTTGGGAGAGTCAAAGCCAGAAGCGATGGTACCGTCTAAGGTCAACCAATTATAGGAATAATCTGCTGCTGGGGAAACAGCAACGGATATATTTCCCTGAGGATACTTACACGTAATTTTAGGGTCGGTTATTAGGGTAACTTTTGGAGAATCTAATTGTGATATAATTCTAACCGAATCTATTCCTTCACAAAAACTAACCTTATTTATTGCTTTAAATGAAAATAATCCACCTGCTTTTGCCTCAATATCCAAGGTATCTTTAGCGAGTTGATTGCCATTTAAAAACCAAAAATATTGTAAGTCTTTATTTTCAGTATCCGCTACCCCTTCCAATAGCATTTTAGGATCCTTACAAGTTAGGGTATCTCCATATTTTATAATATCAGCCTGAACTACCTCCCTGATATCATTTAACAAGGTACTATCTGAAAGCACGCAACCGGTAACAAGATTAGTTGTTTTGATGGTATAAATACCTGTTTTTTCAACCTTAGGTTGTTGCATAGTATCTTGTCCCACAGGAAGAATGCCCCCGGCATTGGCAGTCCACAGAATACTATATTTATCTCTTTGTGTATTGAATGCAGCCTTTAAGGTAGCTTTTGGCTCGAGACAAGTCCAGGCTGTTGTATCTGCCAGAGTAAATCGGGCATAATCGGCATTTGGCAAAATATTTATGGTATCTCTTGTAGAACAACCCGATGCTACATCACGGACTAAAACAGAATAACTTCCCAACTTACTTACTACCACCGAAGAATTCAACCCTAAAAATGAACCACTGAGTGTTTCCCATAAATAATCTAAAGGATTGGGATGTGGTTGTGCTGTTGCTTTAAGGGTTACTGACTCACCTTTACAACCCGTTTCTATATCATTACCAACACTAACTATGGGTTTCAGTACATTGTTGGTAACCATAACCGTATCGGAACTAGTACAAAAACTCTTTGTATTTCTAACAGTTACGATATAAGTACCGCCAAAAGTAACGGTTGGAGTATCCAGTTTTTCCTGTCCTGCGTCTAGTTGACCGCCATTAATGGCTTTCCAGGTTACCGTCAAAGAATCTCCTTTCGTTAAAATAGGAACGCCTATAAACGATGTTGGTACATCACAAGTCAATCTTTTGTCTTGTCCTGCATCTGCCTTATAAAAGGGAATAGAAGTAATTACAATGGTATCTTTTGCTATACAACCAATCGCGTTTTCCACCTGATAGATATATAATCCAGGTTCAGTAATAGTTACTACAGATTGCTCATTGTTACCTTCAATAATACCATTGGGGGTTGTCCATTTTACATTAATTCCAGACCCTGGTGTTGAGGAAGTACCTGTACCTGTAAGCGTTAATGAACGGGGAAGACACTTTAACAGCGCATCAGGTCCCGCAATGGCCGTTGGTTGTCCTGGTGCAACACCAATGTTTATAGTGTCTGTACCTCTAACACTTGGATTGGATAAATCAATGACCGTTAATAAAATTCTGCCAGCGGGTAAATTTTTAATGGCATTGCCGGAACCCAGATTCCTTCCTGTTGCAAGGGATATCCAACTATAAATAAATGGACCCTTTCCACCTGACGTTACAAATACCTGCGCGGTACCGTCATTCAGGTTGGTACAAGAAACATTAGACGAATTTTTCGCTATAAGCAAAGTGTCGGTAATACAAACGGGAATATCATTATAGAATAACTGACCTGGACCTGTTAAGGTGGTTACGGTAGAAGGTAGCGCCTTATCGACTTTAATAAGATAGCAGGTATCCGCATCTCCTATAACATCGTAACATATTGAAAATAAGGTAGTGCTATCTACCAGTGTTTTTCCTGCGGGATTGAGCCAGTTGAACTCCAAAACACCAAAACTTGCCTCGCTAACATCAAAATTTGTCGTCAAACTTAAATTTATATCTGCATTCAGATTTTTTAAACCTGTGTAAGTCAGTCCAGCTGGCGACCAGTTTAAAATAAAATCGGCTTTCGTAATATCCTTGAAATCATTGACTTTAAAGTCGACGCAATGACTTGATTTTCTTTTTGCTTCATTTTTTTCACTAAAAAGCACAAAACCCTCCGGATTCAAAATACATATATCCCCGGGATCATTAACCACGCTATTTTCAAGCCTTTGACCGCCAAGGAGCGGACTGGTTGAATAATTAGAGCCAATGGCTACTAATTCTATCGAAGAGCAATTGGTAGCATCGTCAGTTTCAAAGGGAGACTTACCTATCAGTTCAAAACAAATCTTAAATATTTCCGCTTTATCTACGGCGAGAGATACATCAGATGGGGTCGCACTTTCCCATGATAAACCCAATAATCCAGATTCAAATGCATTAACGTCATCAAATTTAAGTCCGGTCAATTTTGTATCCTTAATATTGACAAATTTTAATCTGGAATTATCCCAAAATAGATTAAATGTCAAACTATCTTTTTTATTAAAATTTGACACAGACACGGGAACACAAATGGTTTCCCCTTTTTTTCCTTCCCCATCGCCAATAGTAAAAACTACTCCCGGAGGTTGCTTTATTTGAATTGCACAATTGGTTGCATTCAATTCATAATTAATAGGAAAGTCGCTGTCATAAAAGACAATAGCCCCCGAATTAATTATTTTTAAGGGCGTAACTTTGACGCCAACACCCAGCACATCAAAACAAACTTTATACAGCGTATCCCCTTTGTTGATAGACCTACTGCCTGTCTTATTTACCCAATCTAATGCCACTACTCCGTTTCTTATGGTGAATTTTGAGGCACTCAGAGAAGGAAGCTTTGATGAGAATTTTTCAGTACGAACAAAGCTTAAAATTTCAGGGTCGTAAGTCATCTGGTATTTCAGGGTGTTGACATTGAGTAAATCCTGATCAGCGATAATAGCAACACATCTCTCGACACCAACCTCAACCTCCGGACCACATTCAACGTGGAGTTTAAGCCCATCGGGGTCGCACTTATCTATAGTAGCAACAATTTCATCGCCCACCAATGCGATTACATCCAGTCTGAAAGTATCTTTTCCTGAAGGTAAAAACACCCTACCTTCTGAAGTAGCCTCCATTTTAGGGACAAAATCAATAGTAGTTATTTTTTGGCAGGCAGCACTATCAATTTTAAAACAAACTTTAAATATTTCAGAATTATCTAAAAGAGAAACTGGTTTACCAGAACTATTCCATGAAAAAACCAATGAATTTGATTTCTTAGTATCCTCTGGCAATCCAAAGCTACTTTTTGAAAGCCCGGTAATTGGTGTATTTTTAAGATCTAAATCGACAAATTCAAGAAGTGTATCTTGCCATTGCATCACAAATTGAAGCCCTGAAATACTATCGATACCGGTAACTTTTACAGGTGTACAAATAATTTCATTCCCTTTACCACTCATTGGTTCTCCTGAAATAGTCACAGCACGAACACAAGTTGAGATATTACCTCGCTTTGATGTTGCACCTACATTTGTGCAGCCTGCTCTATATTTTAAAATCCTGATAGGTTCGAGATCGTTATTTTTCAAAATATCCTCATCATCCGTGATATCAATGGAAGTGTACCCACCATAATCGCTCAATACCTCAAAGCATAATGAAAATATTATTTTGCCATCCTGAAGTTGACCAAGATCTTTGGTAATATCAGGATTATCACAATTATCAATTTCCCACTTAAAAAACAAAATACCTTCCTTTTCGGCTCTTGTAGAATCAAAAATGGCTACATTTTTAATATTGGGAATTAAATTTCCAAAATTAATTTTCTTTAATCTAACAATTTTTGGATCCCATTTTATTGGCATTTTTACTGAATAAATATTCGAAAAATCCATTGTAGTTACATCTACACACGCCTCTCCACCACAAGGAGCAACAGAGGAGAATAAAAAAGTAACTGCAGCCTCTTGTGAAAGAGCCCGAACCGAAAAAAATGAAAGAAAGAAAAGAAGTTTTATACTACGCTTCATTATAGAGTGTAAATAAGAATGATTCAAAAGATTATTTATTTAGGGAGTAGGAAATATTGATTTCGTGTCCTCCACCGACATAAGGGCCAAAGGTTTTAAAACTGTATCCATATCCGTAGCCAATTCTAATAGAATTATCGAGTCCGAGATTTTCACCTAAAAGTACGCCAGCTTCAATATGCAATGTACCAGAAGTTGACCCTCCGGTTCCAATCCAGAGGCTTCCCGGCATCTGATAACGAACGTTAACATCGACATTCACAGGAGCATTCGGAGCATATTTTACCCAAACGGATGGTTCTATAAAACTATTATCATCAAAAAACAGATACATTCCCATCAATCCATATAGATGCCTGACCCTTTGGAGATAATAATCGCTTGAGGTATTTTGGACCTTCAAATCGAGACCTAATACTTGCGGCATGGATAGCCCGCCGTAAACATAAGAGGAACCCGATCGTCCTGTGGACAAATATCTGTAAGCATAAACACCTACCCCGACGTCGGGGAATAGTTGATTTTGACCAGCCATCGCTAAATCGTCTGTTTTATCTCTGACAATGATATTATCCGTGTTTATACCAAACTGAACCAAACCTGCTGTAAGTCCTAAAATGACACCACCCAGGGTAGGATCGGAAGTAATAACCCCGGCAATTCTACCATAAGCTCCGGTAAAACTAATAGGCCCTGTTTGATCTCTCATCAAATAACCACCACCCATCATCGTCACACCAGCGTAATCATCGGCATAATAGGTAGCACGGATGGTCATGGTTCTCGGAGCGCCAGAAAGCCCGTTCCATTGAGAGCGGTAAGACGCACCCACGGTAAAATTGTTAGCATAAGCCAGATAGTCGGGTTCAAGTGCCGCAGGATTAATCAATCCCGTATTTTCACGATATTGCGTAAATAAGGGGAGTTGTTGACCCGTAAGCTTATTTAAAAAACAAAAAAGGATACTCACCATCAAAAAAGTTATTTTGTTGGAATAACCCAGGACATAACCATGCTTTATTTGGAATGAATTAGCATTCAGTCGTTCAAGTTTTTTGTTTAACATCATAGACAGTGATATAATAAAAGTATAAGTTTAATCAAAATAGGTAGTTAACCACAAATTTAAATAAAGTGCGTCAAAATTTAGCTTTTTTAACACGTTTACCGACAAAATAACAATGCGAATTTTACTATTTTATTTTAGAATAGTCACCAAAAAGATTAAAAAACCCTGTATTTAAGATAATTTAACTAAAAAGTCCTTGTTGAAAATAATCAACAAGGACTTTTAGCCAGGTACAAATAAAATTTATTGTCTCATGGCCACCACGGCATCCATTTTTGAGGCTTGGGAAGCGGGTATCATTCCCGCGAGAATACCAATAAATATGGACAGACCGAGGCCGAGTAATATATTATTCAAAGAGAGAACAAATTCGAAGGAAGTAAGACCATAAGAAAGGGCAAACATAGCTATATAAACCAGCGCCAGGCCGAATACACCACCAACAATGCAAAGGATGACTGATTCAATTAAAAATTCAAGCAGAATCATATATCTTTTGGCACCCAGTGCTTTTTTGATACCAATGATTCTGGTTCTTTCCTTAACAGAAACGAACATAATATTAGCTACGCTAAACATACCAACCAGGGTAGCAAAGCCCCCGAGGAAAATGCCCAAAATATTTAATGCGTCAAAAAAGCCATTTAGGAATTTAGAAATGATAGAAAGTTGGTTCAATGAAAAATCATCTTCTTCAATTGGCCTCAATCTGCGTTGAGCCCTCATTGCAGCGATGAGATTGTCTTCCAGTTCATTTAATGAAACTCCATCTTTTGCTTTTACCCCAACAGATGAATCAGGCCAGAAAGAGTTTTGATTTAAGTTAGCGATTTTGCGCGCCAGGGGATAGGAGATGATAACGATATCATCGAAATTCATAACATTTATAATACTTTCACCTGATTTTTCTAAAACCCCTACTACTTCCAGATTTCTACCACTCAGTCGGATTATTTTACCAATAGGATCGATAGGACCAAAAAGTTCTTCTGCTGAATTGAAACCTAAAATCACTTTATTGGCACCAAAATTATACTCAGAGGGAGAAAAAAATCTACCCTGAGAATAATTCAGATTAAAAAGGGCGCCACATTCTTCAGAAAAAGCCATGGTATAAGCCCCCTCAATGGAGTTATTTCTATATTTAACGATTTTCGAGCCTATGCCCATCCAATAACCGACGACATCAGCATTTTTCATTCTTTTCTTAACCCCTTCATAATCAGCATAATTAATATTAGGTCGACGCATCCATTTAAAATAATTCTCGCCCGGATCTTCTGCCCAAGAGAATTTTTGGATATAAATTACCTCTTCGCCCAGTTTAGCGATACTTTTACGGATGTTATTTTCAAGCGAATCTACGGCAGAAAATACGCCTATGATACAAAAAATACCAATGGTGATACCTAATAGAGAGAGGAAACTGCGTAGTTTATTGCCTACAAGTTGTTGAACTGCCTGTGAAATACTTTCAATGATTACTTTTATAATCGTCTGCATAACATTTATTTTTCTCCAAATGGTTAAACTACAAAGGTACGTTGGGAAATATTATAAATGCATTAGTTTAGATGAACGATAATAATTAATCTATAAAATTCAACTGAAATCATTTTTTTTGAAAATAAATCAAACTATTTTTTTTTCTTAAGCGTTAGTATAAATTGATTAAAAATGTTAATTTTGCACACCAAAAGTCAAAAACCGTTTCATGCGAACCAAACTATCCCAATTTAGTTTTGATTATACCGAAACCCAAGTTGCCTCCTACCCTGCCCCAAATCGCGATGAATCCAGATTGATGGTGATTGACAGAAAAACAGGTAAAATCGAACACAAAATATTCAAAGATTTGATTGACTATTTTGACGAGGGAGATGTCCTGCTATACAATAATACCAAAGTTTTTCCTGCCAGATTGTACGGCAGAAAGGAAAAAACAGGGGCAAAAATTGAAGTTTTTCTATTAAGAGAACTCAATCATGACACTCACTTATGGGACGTGCTGGTTGATCCTGCCAGAAAAATCCGCGTTGGTAATAAGTTATACTTTAGCGATGATGATGACAATGATGTTCTCATAGCTGAAGTGGTTGACAACACCACTTCGCGCGGCAGAACCATACGTTTTTTATTTGATGGTACAGACGACGAATTTCAGGAAGCCCTTAATTTTCTGGGCAATACTCCCCTGCCGAAATATATAAACAGACCATGTGAAGCAGGGGACAGGGAATGGTATCAAACTATTTTCGCTAAAGATATCGGCGCGGTCGCGGCCCCCACTGCCGGCATGCATTTCAGCAAAGAATTGATGAAACGTATGGAAATAAAAGGGGTGGAATTTGCACCCATCACCCTCCATCTTGGTTTGGGTACTTTCCGAACTATTGACGTAGAGGATTTATCCAAGCACAAAATGGATGCTGAGTTTTACAGAGTTCCACCAGAAACGGTGAATAAGGTTAATGTAGCCAAGAATAAAGAAAGAACGAGCAGAAATAAGGTATGTGCTATTGGTACCACCTCCTTGCGTGCGGTAGAATCAGCCGTTTCAGCAGATGGTCAACTCAAGACCGTTGAGTCAGGCTGGACTAATAAGTTCATATTTCCTCCTTTCGATTTCAATATTGCGGATAGCCTGATCTCAAATTTTCATCTTCCAAAATCAAGCTTGCTTATTATGGTCGCCGCTTTCGGTGGTCATGAACTTATAATGCACGCCTACGAAGAAGCACTCAAGGAAGATTATAGACTTTTCAGTTACGGTGATGCTATGTTTATTAAGTAATTATCCAAAAGTATAGATTTTCTTACTTTTGTGGAAGAGCAAATTATTTTTCATTAAATTGAATTAAACCAAAATATTATGTACTGGACTTTAGAACTCGCTTATCACCTGGAGGAAGCACCTTGGCCTGCCACTCGCGATGAATTAATTGATTATGCTATTCGTTCCGGTGCACCTATTGAGGTGATTGAGAACTTACAGCAAATGGAGGACGAAGGTGAAATATATGAAGGAATTGAAGATATTTGGCCTGATTACCCAAGGAAAGATGACTTTTTATTTAATGAGGACGAATATTAATTTTATTGTAACATAATACCAAAAAGAGGCTATTCAAAATGGAATGAGCCTCTTTTTTTATATCTTGAATTTTTCACCATGGGCATAAGTATAGCAATTGATGGATTTTCATCCTGCGGAAAATCAACTTTAGCCAAAGCAATGGCAGAATCACTCCAATGCTTATTTGTAGATTCCGGCGCTATGTACAGAGCTGTAACGTATTATTTTTTGAAAAATGAGGTTTCTATTCATCAGCCTAACGAAATACTCAATGCTTTGCAGCGCATTAATATAACCCTGGAGCCTTCTCCAAATGGTAATTTAACTTTCCTGAATGGTGAAGATATTAGCTTAGATATCAGAGACATGGCTGTAGCTGAAATGGTAAGTAAGGTTGCTGCCATTTCCAGCGTGAGAACGGCCATGGTGGAACAACAAAGACAAATGTCTTCGCATAATAATCTCATTATGGATGGAAGAGACATAGGCACTGTGGTTTTCCCTAATGCCGTATTGAAAATATTTCTTACAGCAGATATTGAGGTTAGGGTCAACCGCAGATATCTTGATCTTATCTCAAAAAACGCCCACGTTTCTCTTCCTGACATCAGAAGAAATCTTTTTTTGAGAGATTACATTGATTCTACCAGAACGGACAGCCCTCTTTTGAGAGCAGAGGATGCTATAGTTCTAAACAACAGTAATTTAAGTAGAGAGGAACAATTAGAAATATGCTTATTGCTCGCTAAAAAAAGAATGAAATAAAAATTTATTAATTAAATATCTCTTACTGAATGTCTATCTAAAAGGACATCTTTTAACTCTTTAATCCATTTATATTGTTGAGGCATTACTTTTTTTAATGCATCCTTCACCCTAAGATAAGTTCCTGTTTCATCGGAAATAAACTTATCGGAAATATTTTTTGCATCCTCATAAAGCAACCATTTTAAAGAAGGGATATCCTCCTCCTCTATTTCTAAAGCCCAGGTTTCTTCTTCTACCCCAGATTCATGTATATCATTAGATATGAGTGTTGCCTGACCCTTAAATTTATCAGAGAGAAAAGAACCTTTATCTTCCTGAGGAAGGGATAAAGATGGAGAATCATCGGCATCCAATAGGAATATTTCTAATCCACGCTCTCTAAATCTGTATAAAATAAGGGTAATTTTTCTTATAAAATCCATGGTAGGCTTTAAATTAAATTTTCCATTTTTCCTTCCAGAATAAAATCATACTCATAGCCAGAATCGTTGCTTGTTCTTCTACTGATATAGATTGATTTAGCACTACGAAAGCTCTCTTTGACATTTGTTTGGCGTCCTTAAATATATCTTTAGGAAACAAAACCATTTCTTTATCTTGAATATAGAGGCTGCTACCTTGAGAAGGTTGTTCTTTAAAATATAACAGAGTAGCGCCTGTTCTAACTCCTTTGAGAACTTTTTCATCCATTAGAAAAACGCCTAATGCCTGACTATCAATCACTATTTCAATTTCATTTGATTTGAATAAAAATCTATACACATGATTTTTATCTTTTGCGACCACCATAGCTTTAAAGTCAGCAGCTCCAAATTTTTTAAAAGCGAAAGCGATTCCGGCTTCTTCAAAAAGGGTGGCTATGATACCTGTTTCGATACCAGACACCTTTGATTTGGCGGCACCTTTTAATTCATTGGCCGAAAGAAGTTCAATATTAATTTCACCCAATGGAGCCAAATCACTTTGTTTCATTGGAACGGCCTGATCTAATTGTAAAAAAATCTCCTCTATTTTTTTAACCCCAGGTTTTAAGTCACTGAGATTATTTCTCATCAAAATGAAGCCGGAACCCACAAGAATTAGCGCAGACAGAGCTAATAAACCCATATAATTTTAATTTAAGGACAATATACGTAAAAGGTATTTAACGCAAAGGATTTACGAAGAAAAACAAGCGAATGAGCCTTAAAGATATGATTTGAGGGCATTTCTATTATAGGATTTTCTTAATCGTCGTATAGCCCTTTCCTTAATTTGGCGCACACGTTCTCTTGTTAGTTGTAAAAACTCACCTATTTCCTCTAAAGTCAGCGGTTTTTGACCATCGAGACCATAATATGAAGAAATGACTTCCACTTCCTTTTCGGACAAAATACTCAGACCTTCCTTTAAATCTTCCTTCATGGATTGCGCCATAAGATTTTTATCCGGCTCGTTTTCCGCTAAATTGGGCATAGTTTCAAGCATTGTTAGTTCGCTATCTTCCTGGCCAATTGGCGCATCCATGGAAATATGTCTGGCATTACTGCGCTGCATATTGAGTACATCCTTAGGAGAAATGTCTAATATAGCCGCCAATTCATCGGTACTGGGTTCCCTTTCAAACTTCTGAATAAAATTGAGCACCGCCTCGTTAATTTTATTGTAGGTGCCCACTTTATTGAGGGGTAGTCTAACAATCCTTGAGTGATCTACGATAGCCTGAAGAATAGACTGTCTGATCCACCACACGGCATAAGATATAAATTTAAAACCTTTGGTTTCATCAAACCTTTTTGCCGCCTTCATTAAGCCGACATTTCCTTCGTTAATCAAGTCACTTAAAGAAAGTCCCTGATTTTGATATTGTTTAGACACAGAAACGACGAAACGAAGATTTGACCTAATCAGTTGATTTAAAGCCTCTTCGTCATTTTCCCTAATTCGTTGAGCCAACTTAATTTCATCATCGCCAACCAACATAGGAATTTTAGAAATATCCTGTAGATATTTTTCAAGAGAGAGACTTTCTCTGTTGGTAATTTTATTAGTAATTTTTAACTGTCGCATGGGGTTATTCATTTACAATACCTATATATACGAAAAAATACCCCTAAAAGTTTCCTTTTTTTGAAAAATTTTACTAACAAACCCTTTTTTTGACAATTTCCAGCACTTTATCTACTTCATCAGAGGATGTATAGGCGGAAATACCCATTCTTACCACACCGTCTTTTGCTCTTAAGCCTAATATTTCCACGGTTCTCAAAGCGTAGAAATGACCGTTCCAGGCAAAAACACCATTTTCCCCTAAATAACTACAAAAATGATCAGGTTTTTCATTTAACACACTGAATGATAAGGTCGGCGCTCTATCAATGATATCCGGAGGTAAACCCCATAACTGAATGCCCTCCATGGCTTCCAATCCGCGATATAATTTTATAAATAACCCCTTTTCGTGCTCATGAATCATTTCCATAGCACTAACCAACCGCTCTCTTTTAGTTTGCCCTGAACCCTGGCTTTCCAGAAAATTTACTGCGGCAGAAACACCAGCAAAGGCGGCAAAATTGGGCGTTCCCGTTTCAATGGAATCAGGTGCTACCTGACCAGCAGTGCGCAATCTATCCGTTGGTAATCGATCTAGCAGACCTTCTCTTGCGTAAAGAATACCTACATGAGGGCCATAGAATTTATAGGCAGAACATAGTAAAAAATCACAATCCAACGCTTTGACATCCAAGCTAAAGTGTGGTGCCCCATGGACGGCATCGACTAAAAGCCAGGCCCCCACCTGATGACTAAGATCTCTTATTTTTTTTAAATCATTGACCGTGCCTAAAATATTAGACGAAAATCCTACTGCTACCAATCTGGTACGTTCATTTATTTTAGATTCAAAATCTTCATAATCAAGTCGTCCTTCGGGTAAAAGCCGAACCTCCCTAACGATAATACCCCTTTCGCGAAGGGCGAGCCACGGTCCTCTGTTTCCTTCGTGATCCAGTTGAGTAATCAACACCTCATCGCCGGGTTGAAATAAGCGGGCAAAGGCGCGGGAAAGGGAAAAGGCTAAACTCGTCATGTTGGCTCCTAAAGAAATTTCTCCCCCATGATTTGCGCCTAAAAAACAGGCCATGGTCGCTCTGGTTTCATCTACCACGGCATCGGTTAGTGATGATGTTATAAACTGCCCATGCGAATTGGCATTTTTATGCAAGTAATAACCTGAAATAGCGTTTATTACTTGAGCGGGCACTTGTGTTCCTGCGGGGCCGTCCATAAACACATAAGGGGCACCGTTCTTCATTGTTCCCTGAAGAGAGGGAAAATTTGACCTAAAGCTTACATTCATTATTTCGCTTTTTGATAATCATTGCGTTTGTTTGCCTAATTTTAGCGCTTAAACCAATAAAATGAAGTTAATTAATATTTTGCTGACAATATCGTTTATTTCTCAAAATATGTGGGGGCAATCTGATACTTTAATTTCTCTCAACCAGGTAGAAATTATGGCAGACCGGTTGGCTACCCTATTTTCCAAGTCGGCCAGAACGATACAATTGCTTTCTAAAGAGGACATTAGCCGTTTGCCAGCTAACCAAATAGCTGAAATTCTTTCTTATTTACCTGGCTTGGATGTCAGACAGCGCGGACCTCAGGGCGTTCAGGCAGATTTGTCAATCAGAGGAGGATCTTTTGACCAAAGCCTGGTCCTCATCAATGGCATTAAGTTGAGTGACCCTCAAACTGGTCATCATTTGTTGAATTTGGTTCTTCAACCGGAACAAATCGAACGGATTGAAGTCTTAAAAGGTCCGGGAACCAGAATTTATGGCCCAAATGCCTTTGCTGGCGCTGTTAATATTATTACCAAAGTACCCGATAAAAATCAACTATCCGGCACGGTCTCTTTAGG
Organism: Bacteroidota bacterium; assembly: GCA_017858735.1. Taxonomy (GTDB): domain Bacteria; phylum Bacteroidota; class Bacteroidia; order Chitinophagales; family Saprospiraceae; genus BJGN01. The sequence goes on along the minus strand of JAFMBH010000002.1, from coordinate 74,163 downwards.
TGAATATGGATTAAAAAGAGCCGATGTATCCCTTAGTTTGCCCTTCGGAAAATGGAAGCAATCTGTTTCGGGTGGTTTTAGTGAAGGGGATGGTTACAGATATAACACCGATTTTAAGCAGCAAAATATTCTTTATCAATCTCAATTATCCTTAGCTCAAGGTACCTTGCGTATTTTGGCGGGATTCAATAATAAGGCTTTTGGTGCAAATGGTTTTTATGCGAATGAAAATGCAAAAGATCAATACGAAGAGACCCAAACCATGATGTTTTCTATCGCTTACAAACTGGAAAAAGACTGGGGAAGGTTCAATTTTAATGCCTATCACAGAGATCACCAGGATATTTACATTTATCTAAGGCAAAATCCTTCTTTTTACAAAAATATTCACAATACAAAAGTTAGTGGATTGGAGGGCAATTTTCAACTTAATAATGCTTTAGGTATTGGTGCTATTGGATTTGAAATACGCCGGGAACAAATAGAGAGCAATAATCTGGGTAATCATTTTCGCGATCACGTGGGAATTTATCTGGAGGAGAGAATTACCCTGGGAAAATTCCAGGTTAACCCTGGCATATTTAATCATTATATGAATGATTATGGATTGAAATTCTATCCGGGTATAGACGTAAGTTATACTCAAAATGATCATTTTTCCGTATTCTCGAATCTTGCCAGGTCGTTTAGAGTGCCTACTTATACCGATTTATATTATGTGGGTCCTTCCAATATTGGAAACATAACTTTACTCCCGGAATCGGCATGGACTTATGAAATGGGTGGTCGTTTCGATAAAGGAAACGCGCATTTGACGGCCTCCATTTTTCATCGCGATGCTTCCAGAATAATTGAATGGGTTCGAATTTCCAATGCAGAAAAATGGAAACCTGAGAATTACCTGAATGTAATGACCAGGGGGGCAGAACTTACTTTTAAATATGACTTTCAACGCGGATTGATTCATTCAATTCAGCTGAATTATGCCTGGTTGCAAGCTGATATGGAGCTGATTCCAGGGTATCAATCCCGATATATTTTTGAAAATCTTAAGTACCAGAGTAGTGCCATAATTGCCTTTAATCTACCCGGAAAGATTCAGGCAACTACCGCTTTCCGATACTTTCAGCGGATAAACAATGAAAAATCTACCTTTTTAACGGACGTTCAAGCCAACAGATCCTGGGGAAAGTCATTCAATACCTTCCTCCAGATAACCAATTTTTTTGATCTGGAATACAGAGAAATTGGCACCGTTCCCATGCCGGGAAAATGGGTAAGAGCAGGTATAAAATTTAATTTATAAGCTCAATTTTCTTTTATCCATTTCCGATTTCCTATAGTTAGAGCCAAAACATCTTTGCCATTTAAACTTAATTCGAAAATTATTTTTTCATCATCAAACCAAAAGAAATCAAGATATTTTCCATTAAATTCCTTTTCGTTGATAGCGTTGAGTGTTAAGGTAAGTATTGGGGTTAGATGAAGTAACACTTTATTTTCCTTTGTTTTTTCTACTTTAATTTTCCCATAAAGGGAATGGAAATAGGTGCCTATAAACGAGGTTATACTGCCCCTCTCATCCCTCTTATTATAAGGAACATTCTCTTTCCTATTACTATCTGCGATTTGTTGGTAAAGCGATTTAATTTCATCATTCCAATCTCTTGAACCTTCAACATTTTCACCTAAAAGGTCTAAAACCTTAAACATAATAGCATGCCTCAATTCTGCATGATCTAGATTTCCTAAAACAAAAACACCCAGACTATCGGAGGGTAGAAGGCCTAAAATGGCAATATTCCCATCGATACTACCTGTATGAAAATGAAGTGTTTTGCCTCTATAATCTTGTTGAAACCAACCTAACCCGTAAGTAGTCCAGGTCGGCAGCGTCAAACTGGTTGTAGGATAAAAATCCTTTGGTGGAATCACCGTTTGGGGGGTAAATAACTCGTCAAAATTATTTTCAGAAATTAATTCTCTACCATTTATTTTGCCCTTATTGAGGAGGAAATGCATCCATTTAGCCATATCGTGTGCGCTCGACCAAACCGCTCCGGCAGGAGCTATCTGATCAATGACCATATATGGAATGGGGGATATTTTATCTGAGATTCTAAAATGGGGAAACATCCTGTTTTTGTAGAACAGGGAAGATTTATAGGTAGGAAAGGATTCCTTCATATCTAATGGATCAAAAACTCTTAGTTGGAGAAAAGTTGTCCAAGGCATACCACTTATTGATTCAACCAATTCTCCAGCAATGGCATACATCACATTTTGATAAGTATAACCTCCTCTGATAGGATAAGCCTGATTAACAAATTTCAATCGCTGAATCATCTCTTTCACCTCTAAGTTATTGGCATACCATAAAAAATCGAGATTTGGCAGACCTGCATTATGTGTTAGCAAATCCTTCACCCGAATTTGATTAGTCCAGTCATCTGAAGCTAATTTGAAATGGGGTAAATATTTGACAACAGGATCGTTCCAATTCAGTTTATTTTCATCGACCAGCATAGCTAAAGTTAATGCCGTCATAGCCTTAGTAGTAGAACAAATACCAAAGATAGAATGCTCATTTACTGCTTCCGTCAAATACATATTTTTCAAACCAAACCCCTTCTGATAAATCGTTTTTCCATTTTTAACGACAGAAACTGACAGCCCTGGAATTTTCCAATCGGCCATTCCTTTTTCGATAAAGGAGGTCAATTCATTTAATTTATTTAGTTCTGTTTGAGAAAAAGCGGACAAACAGCAGCATAAAAAAGGAAGAATGAGGAATTGAAATTTTTTCATAGCTAACACAATCAAAAAAAGAATAATGTAGGAATTAGAAACCTTTTTGATAGCCAGGTCCTTTGATAAAGCGTCCAGGTCTTTCCTCTGTAGGCTCCCCATTTAATAGCACCAATTTACCATTTACCCAAACATTTTTCACACCGACCGCATACTGATGAGGATTTTGAAAATCAGCTACATCGGCTATTTCTTTAGGATCGAAAAGGACAAGGTCTGCAAAATATCCTTTTTTCAAATAACCCCTTTGTGCAATCCCCAGTCGTTCACAAGGCAGCGCAGCTAATTTTCTCACTGCCTCTTCGAGTTTAATGACCTTTTCATCACGTACATATTTCCCAAGTAGTCTGGCAAAATTTCCATAAGCACGCGGATGAGTGCTTGACTTAAGAAATACCCCTTCTGAAGCAGGAGCGCCAGCATCAGAACCAAAACTAACCCATGGCAACTTAATTTGTTTTTTTACATTCTCCTCATTCATTAAAAAATAAACAGTACCTACGCGGGAACTATCTTGAATCACCAGATCAATTGCTGTTTCTTCGGGACTTTTCCCTCTTAAAGTTGCCACCTCTGCCAATGTTTTACCAGTATATTTTTTTAAGGAATCTTGTCTGAAATCGACTAATAAAAGCTTATCAGGAGAACCAGCGGAGGCATATAAATTTTCCCAGTCATTAGCATTTATTTTCATTTGGGCAATTACCTTTTTCCTAATATTGAGATCCTTTAATCTTTTTGCCCACTCCCCAAAACCACCCTCCTGAACCCATGGAGGCATTGCTGCATCAAGGCCTGTAGCCCCAGCGATATAATTATACATATTAGCAGCAATATCAATTCCTTGATTTCTAGCCTTATTGATACTTGTAATTACTTTGTCCATTTTTGACCAATTATCTATACCTGCAGCTTTCAGATGATATATTTCAGCCTTCACTTTTGCCTTTTCTGCTAGTTTAATGACACTTTGAACAGACTCCTCCAATCTATTTCCTTCACTTTTCATGTGGGTAATATACAAACCATTGTAAGGAGCCATAGCCTGACAAAGGGCTAAAATCTCCTCTTCGTCAGCATAAAAAGCGGGGGCATAAATAAGCGCAGAAGATAAACCCATTGCACCTTCATTCATTGCTTGTTTAACAAGGAGTTGCATGTTTTTTAACTCCCCATTTGTGGGTTTCCTATTTTCATAACCTAATTCATGAATTCTTAGGGAGGTAGCACCAACAAAAGAAGCAATATTTGGAGAAACGCCTTTTTTTTCGAGGCCAGTTAAATATTCCCCTAATGTACGCCAATAGACCTCATATTTAATATCTCCCTGACCATCTAATTCTTCCTTTCTCATGGCTTCATTCAAAGGTCCCATGGAATTTCCTTCTCCCATTACTTCGAGTGTAACCCCTTGTTTTATATCACTCATTGCTCTGCCATCAGCGAGTAAGGAGACCGTTGCCCAAGAAAGCATATTGACAAAACCGGGACTAATAGCCAGACCTTTGGCATCAAATTCTTTTTTGCCCTTGTTCAATTTTAAGTCTCCAATAAAGGCTATCGTATCTTTATTAATGGCAATATCCCCTTTAACCGGAGTATTACCAGTGCCATCAAAAATGACCGCATTCCTGATGATTACATCATATTCAAGTTCTGATGAACAAGACTGAAAAAACAAACTTAAGAGCAATATGGAGAAGCTCAAAAAATTATCTGCCTTCATTTTTTTAAAATAAATGGTTCAAAATGTAAAAGACCATTGAAAATAGACAAAAAAAAATTAATTTTAGTATTTAAGTTAATAAATGATGTTAAAATGAGCCCAAGATTTCTCCTTCAAATATTTTTTATCCTAAATATTCATTTCATTTATGCTCAAAAGGGTAAGCCCGCAAATATTGAAATGACCGTTATGTCCGGCATATCAGAAGATTATTTTGATGCGGTAAAATGGAGACAACTAGGGCCTTTTAGAGGTGGCCGTTCCTGTACAGCCACTGGAGTGCCCAGCAAACCAAATCTTTATTACATGGGTACAGTAGGCGGAGGCGTGTGGCGTACCAACGATGGCGGAGGAACCTGGGAGTGTATTTCAGATGGCTATTTTGGGGGTTCCATAGGTGCCGTAGCCGTTGCGGAAAGTGACCCAAATGTGATTTATGTCGGAGAGGGCGAACAAACCCTCCGCGGAAATGTATCGCCTGGAAAAGGGTTATGGCGTTCCACCGATGCCGGGAAAACATGGAAATACATGGGCTTGCCTCAATCACAACACATTAGCCGTATCAGAATTCATCCTACCAATCCAGACCTGATCTATGTTGGTGTATTAGGGAATCTTTGGAAATCATCGACTGAAAGAGGCCTTTATAGAAGTAAAGATGGTGGAAAAAACTGGGAAAAGATTTTATATGAAAATGATCGTGCCGGTTGTGGCGATGTAGTTTTTGACCCGGGAAATCCCCGCATTATTTTTGCCAGCACCTGGGAAATGAAACGAAATGGCTATCGAATGGATTCAGGGGGTGAGGGCTCGCATTTATATAAAAGCACAGATGGCGGCGATACCTGGATTAATATTTCTAAAAATAAAGGCTTGCCAGGCGGCCTTTGGGGAATAGCCGGATTAACGATTTCTCCCGCAAATCCAGAAAGAATCTGGGCTTGTATCGAAGCGGAGGATGGCGGTTTATTCCGTTCCGATAATGGTGGACAAAGCTGGATTAAAACAAGCGAAGATCGTGAATTAAGACAAAGAGCCTGGTATTATTCCAGAATTACCGCTGATTCGGAAAATCCTGATGTTGTTTATGCGCTGAATGTTCCTTTCTTAAAATCTACAGACGGTGGAAGGACGTTCAAAGAAATGGAGACCCCCCATAGCGATCATCACGACCTATGGATTGACCCCGCGAATAATCAACGGATGATTGTTGCCAATGACGGTGGCGCACAAGTATCTACCGATGGGGGCGTTAACTGGACCACTTATCACAATCAGCCAACAGCACAATTTTATCGGGTAACTACAGATCAATCATTTCCATTTAAAATATTAGGCGCTCAACAAGATAATTCTACCGTTCGCATTTCGCATCGGTCCACTGGTTCAACCTTAACTGATAAAGACTGGGAAATTTCAGCCGGTGGGGAAAGTGCACATTTAGCTCCCGATCCCAATAATCCCGAGGTAGTTTATGCAGGAACTTACAAAGGATATATGAGTCGATTTGACCATACTACAGGGCAAGAGAGAAGCACCAATGTATGGCCTTTTAATCCGGCTGGCTCCGGAGTAGAGGTAATGAAATATAGATTTAACTGGAATTTTCCGCTCCTTTTTAGCCCCCATAATCCTAAAAAATTATACGCCGGTTCAAATTATTTGCATGTCACCACCAATGAAGGACAAAGCTGGGAGGTCATTAGTCCCGATTTAACAAGAAATGACCCTGAAACACTTAAATCTTCTGGTGGGCCCATCACACAGGATAATACGGGCGTTGAATTTTATGGGAATATTTTTGTCATCGCTGAATCCCCTAAAGAAGAAGGGGTCATTTGGACAGGAAGTGACGACGGCCTGTTGCATATTACCAGAGATGGCGGAAAAACCTGGCAAAATGTTACCCCTCCTGGTTCACCAAAATGGAATATGTTTAATTGTATAGATGTTAACCCGCATCAACCCGGCAGTGCTTATGTTGCCGCTACCCATTATAAATTTGGCGATTATACCCCCTATCTTTATAAAACGGTGGATTATGGCAAAACCTGGACAACCATTACGAAAGGAATAGATAATACGCATTATACCAGGGCCATCAGAGTAGATCCGACAAGGAAAGGCCTGTTATACGCTGGTACTGAATGGGGTATGTATATTTCATTTGATGATGGTAATTTTTGGCAACCTTTCAAATTGAACCTTCCCATCGTCTCTATTCATGATTTGCACATCAGAGATAATACTTTAATTGCTGCCACACATGGAAGAAGCTTTTGGATGATAGACGATTTGAGTCCCATTCAGGAAATGAACAGCGAAATCAAAGCAAAAGATTTTCACTTATTTACATCTAAACCAACCTATAGATTAGCACAGGAGAATAATGCCCCTTCCAGCTTAAAGGAAGGTGAGAATCACCCAAATGGGGCTGTTTTCCATTTTTATATCAATGATTTAGCAATTAAATCACCCGCTATTTCTTTGGAAATTTTTGACGATAGTGGCAAATCAATACAAAAATGGAGCAAGGACAGTAAAAATTCAAAACAAAAACTTAATGTAACGGCGGGTGGAAATCGATTTGTCTGGGACCTAAGATATCCTGGATTCACTGAATTCCCTGGCATGGTTTTTTATTCATCTCCAAATAAAGGACCTAAAGTAATGCCGGGAAATTATCAGGCCACACTTTCTGTAGATGGAAAAAAATCGAGCATCGATTTTATTGTTTTGCCTGATCCCCGATTAAAAAACACGCAGGAAGATTATAAGAAACAACTGGATTATTTGCTAAAAGTTCGCGATAAAGTCAGCGAGGCAAATCAAGCCATTCTGGATATCAGGACGATCAAAAAAGACCTTATTTATATCAAGGAAAAATTGGGTAGTCAAAGTTTATACAAAGATTTACTGTTACAAGCTGAGGAACTGGAAAGGGAAATTACAAAAATTGAAAATCAGATTCACCAGACTAAAAATATTGCCCGTCAAGATGCGCTTAATTATGGCATAAAAGTCAATAACAGACTAGCTTTTTTATTGGCCGACCAGCAACTGGGTGATTTCCCCCCTACTGACCAGGCCGAAGAGGTTTATGATGTACTTGCAAAAGAATTGGACGGGTATTTGAATCAGCTCAAGCCCTTAATTAAATCGGGAGTAGAGACCTTAAATGCAGAAGCTCAAAAAAGACAGATTCCTCTGCTGAAGGAAAAAGGATGATAACATAGATTTTATTTTTCAACCATTTGGCGCTTATTAGTCAAATAAAACAATTTTTTGCACACTTTTTTACCTGATTAACCTATTTTTAACGGCTACGAAACCTTAGTATTTACTTTATAAGACATTACTATGAAAAACACATTGACCCTATTGCTCAGTATTTTACTGATCACCCCATTTTTCCTGAACAGCCAAACGGCGGCAGAAAAGGCATTTGAAAAAAGAAAAGCCTCATTAAAAGCTGAGGTACAGGCAAATGTTGAAAAGCAAGCTAAATTGGCTCAAGTCATGGTAGATAAAGTTTTTAGTTTTTCTGAACTGGGATTTCAGGAAGTAGAAACATCAAAATATCTGACAAAAATTTTGGAAGAAAATGGTTTTACCGTAAAATATGGAATTTCAGGCGTACCAACGGCCTGGTGGGCTACCTGGGGAAGTGGAAAACCAGTTATATCTTTGGGCTCCGATTTAGATTGCATACCAAAGGCTTCACAAAAACCGGGGGTTGCCTATCATGATCCGATTGTAGAAGGTGCGCCGGGACATGGTGAGGGTCATAACTCTGGCATGCCTTTAAATATATTGGCTGCTATTGAAACCAAGAAAATAATGGAGCGGGAAAAAATTCAAGGCACCCTTGTTTTGTGGCCCGGTGTAGCGGAGGAATTGGTAGGAACGAAAGCTTATTATACGCGGGATGGTTATTTTGACGATGTCGATTTGTGTCTGTTTACCCACGTTGGTAATAACCTGAGCGTAAGTCACGGGCAGGCACGCGGCACAGGGCTCATCTCTGTACTATATGAATTTGAAGGTGAAGCCGCCCATGCCGCGGGAGCACCATGGAGAGGAAGAAGTGCCCTCGATGCGGTGGAATTAATGAGTATTGGCTGGCAATATAACCGGGAACATCTCGATCCATTACAAAGAAGTCACCACGTTATAAAAAATGGGGGTGACCAACCTAATGTGGTACCTTCCAAAGCCTCTATCTGGTTTTATTTAAGACATGTGACGTATCCTAAAATTATGGAACTCTACGAACGTGCAAATAAAATAGCCGAGGGAGCAGCACTGATGAGTAATACAGCCGTAACAAAAAAGATATTAGGCTCGGCCTGGCCCAGGCATTTTAATAAAGTCATCGCTGAAACGATGTACCAGAATATAGTCAAAGTTGGTCTGCCTACCTGGTCTCCTGAAGACAACGCGCTGGCATCTGGTATTCAGCAAGAGGTAAAAGCACCGGACGATGTGAAGGGACTACCCACGAAATTAGATACTTTGGAGGCTCCTTCCCTATCTTTTGTTAGTGGCGGCTCTGATGATATTGGTGATATTTCATGGAAATTACCTACTGTTACGCTGGTTTATCCATCAAATATTCCGGGATTACCAGGTCATCACTGGGCCAATGCCGTATCTATGGCAACCCCTATTGCTCATAAAGGCGTAGTGGCCGGAGCAAAAGTACAGGCAATGACGCTTTTAGACCTTTTCCTTGATACAAAAACCATCGATAAAGCCTGGGATTATTTTAAAAATGAGCAGGGTATGAAACAAAAATATGTTCCCATGGTTAGTGAGAATGACAAACCTGCCATTCATTTGAATACTGAAATACAAAATGAATTCAGAGAGTCATTGAAAAAATACTACTATGATGAAACTAAATATTCATCCTACCTTGAACAATTAGGCATAAAATATCCTACAGTCAAAGCCAAAACGCCTGAAAAATAAATTTTAGACATAGTAAATCCTATCATTATAAATAATTTATAATGATAGGATTAATGAATTTAATTTAACTTGACAAAATGTATTTCATTTCATAATTTTAACTAATTTCGCCAACATGTAAAAAAATATTTTGTTAGAGTAAATTATTCCTAAATTTATACCTTTCCCATAAATCAAGTACCACATGTTTTCACGAAGTTTTTTATCTGTAGGCATTGATGATATTGCAGCCCACCTGCCTCATATTTATTTGAAAATTGAAGACTTATCTGTTGCCAGAAACATAGAATACGCTAAGTTGAATAAAGGATTAGGATTAACGAATATGAGTCTTGCTGATGTTCATGAGGATGCTGCGACGATGGCAGCCAATGCAGTAAGAAAGCTCATTGAGCAAAACGACCTCAATCCAAGTCATATAGGAAGAATTTATTTAGGTACAGAAAGCGCCCTCGATGGTTCCAAACCCACCGCTTCCTACGCTTTAGATATGCTGAACCATTATTTTTCACCAAAATATGGTCCCGATTGCTTTTTACATTGTGATGTGGTCGATTTAACCTTTGCCTGTATAGGTGCGGTGGATGCTCTTCAAAATTCATTGGACTGGGTAAGAACAGGAGAAGATAGAATAGCTATTGTCATTGGCTCAGATGTAGCTAAATATGAATTGGCCTCCACTGGAGAATATACCCAAGGTGCTGGTGCCATTGCACTTCTTGTAAAAGAAAATCCTCGATTACTTGCTTTTGACGAACAATGGGGTGTTGCCACACGTCCCGTTCATGATTTCTTTAAACCTATCAGAACGGTTCAAAAAAATCAGCTATTAACAGAAATTGAAGAAAAGGGTATTGGGCAAAACCTGAATTTCGATCACCTTGAAAATGCCATTTTTCAGAAATTAGATCAGTCAGGATTTTGGGATACTAACGAAACTAACGTTCATATACATAAGGTAACGCCCGTTTTTGACGGCCCCTACTCTAATTCCTGTTATCAGGAAAGAATCAAAGAAGCCCTGCAACATTATATTTCACAAAATGGCTTGCCTATAAATGAAGCAGCCACAGATAACTGGCGCAGATTGATTTTCCACCTTCCTTACGCTTATCAGGCACGACGCATGTTTTCTGAAATATTTTATGCCGAAGCCAAAAAAAGAGGTGATCATGATGTATTAATACAGGAACTAGGTCAAACTGAACCATTAGTTCATCAATTCGAGGAAGACTCGGCCTATCAGGAAGCTTTTTCTAAATTTTTAACCGCTATTACCAAAACTGAAAGATATAAAAGATTTATTGCTGAAAAAATTGAAAAGGGAGAAAGAGCCTCCTCTTTAATGGGAAATCTTTATACCGCTTCCATTTTTCTTTCTTTAATGAGTACCCTTGCCATCGATTTGGACAATGATATTGAATTAACTGATGCGAGAATTGGTTTCTTCGCCTACGGAAGTGGATCAAAATCAAAGGTTTTTACAGCAACCATTCAAGCCTCCTGGCGAGAAATTACGCATAGATTCCAATTGTTTAATCAATTAGAAAACAGGCAAGCTGTTTCTTACAACGAATATGAGGCACTACACAGAGAAAATTTAACTCAAAGTATCAAACAAGTGGAGGGTGAATTTTATCTGGCTTCTATTTGTTCCGAAAAGGGCGTAAAAGAAGGCGCCAGACGCTACGGTTGGCGTCCTGCAAAAGTTCCCGTATCAGTAAAAATGTAAAAGTAAACCAGGTTTTCCTACAGGTTATTTAATGTTATATAGGGTAATAGTTTAATGTAAATGGAGTCGCTCACTATGGGGAGCTTCTTTAAGTCTTCCATGCGTTGAAATAATCCATTGTTTTCCCTATATAAACAGATAGCCCTGGCTAGTTTGTACCTTACATAAGGGTGTTTTGAAAGCCCTTCCTGATTTGTATAGTTAATTGAAATACATGGTTTCAAGCTATTTTCTATGGTTAAACAAGTTTTAATAGATTGAAATACAGAGTCTCTTAATCCATACGTTTCTTTCACTTGATCGACAGATACAAATCCGCAGAGCGATTCTCTAAAAGTTATGATCCTTTTGGCCAGATAAGGGCCAATACCATAAAGAGCTTCCCATTGAGCAGAATCCGCTTCATTTATGTCTATTGTTTTACACCGATAGACTCTATTTTCCTTGAAAAAAGGTTTGCGCTGCTTTTCTTCAGCCTCTTTTACATATAAATATTTTGATATACTATTATATAGCGGCTCGGACATACCGTAAAGCTTTTTAACATCCCCCACCCCTTTAAAACTACCTCCATTCTCCAAATATTTCACCCAGCGCCTGCCTAAAAAATCGGGTATAGATAATATATCCAGTGATTGAAGATCCGCTTCATTGATATTTAATCTAAAATCCTTGGGAATTTTTATTTGTTTAACTGGCTGTTTTTCCGCCTTAAACACAGAGTAAACGGGTATTTTTTCATTTGCATCTAAAAAACTTAAAGCCCACAATTGCCTGCTTAACAGACACCATACCAATAAGAAGAGTGCAAGAAATCCATTTCGCAATGAAGTTGGGAATTGGAAAAAGGTAGAAAATTTATTTTTCATTGATTAATTTTTAAGAAGATCAAAAGCCCCTGACACGCCAATATCGTAAACCTCTATGTTTAATTTTTCAGCTAAATCCAGTAGTTTTCGTTTTAAATAAAAAGGAACATCGGCATTTAATATCAATAATTTGGGGGGACATTCCCCCAGCCATTTTTCCCAGGGACCGTTAAAAGAGCTTGCTACCCACCAATGAGTGCCAAAGGGAATAAAATCATTAGTCTTTCCTCCATTAAGCAGAACAATGGTCTGCTGTTGTATATTGAAAAAAATAACAGATTCCGGTAAAATAGTATAATGACCCTTTGTTGCCCATTTTTTTAAATACAAGATGTCCTGCCGCTTTTTATCGATAGGTTTATTAGAAAAAACAAAAAAAGAAGGTCCTTTTCGAATAGTTAAAACGGCGTTTCCTCTTTCAGATAAAATATAAGCATGTTCTTCTTTATTGTAGTATAAAAATGAAACTTGAAAAAGGGTAAATAGTAAACAGGTGGAAATAATAAAAACATTTCGCTTTCGGTATTCAATGGATAATGCTATAAGAAAAACAATGATAACAAGGCATATAATAGCAGCATCTGGCAGATAAATACCTTCTGAAACTGCCCAGGTAACATCACTTAAAAAGGACATGATCCAACGAAATAAAAAAACAGAAAATTCGAGGAACCAACCAATAAAAGTATTCAACAAAGGTATGCCAGATAATGAGATATAAAGTAAGGCTACCGCGAGAATGAAGGTAGATAGTGGAATAGCTACCCAACCTGTAATAAGGAAAAGCCATGAAAACTGCTGAAAATGAAATAATAAAAGGGGTAAAGTAACCCATTGCGCTGCAAAACCCATGACGGTCATCTCCCAAAAATACTGCATTAGTTTATTGGAAAACGTGTACCTGCCCACCCACGACTTATAGCATCCTATGATCCCCGCCACAGCCAGAAAGGATAATTGAAAACCAATATGAAAAAAGAAGTTTGGATCCAGCAGGAGTAAAAAACAAGCCATAGCAAACAAATTATTCCAGGCATTGGCAGTTTTCTGGAATATTCTGGCCAATATCATTAGAATGGAACCACCTACCGCCCTGAGTATTGCCGGCTCAAAATGAGTTAACCAGGCGAAAAGAACAAGAAAAATGATAAAGAAGACTGAAGTAAAAACCTTTCCTCCTCTGCTGTAAACAGGAAGTAAACCAAGAATAAATTGAATGATACCTGCCAATATTCCAACATGGAGTCCACTGACAGCGAGTATATGCATCGCACCCGTTCGCTTAAAATCAGTCATAATATCAGCGCTAAGACCCGATTTATTACCCAGTAACAAGGCATCCATCAATCCTAAAGAAATACTATCTTTTAAAGCTCTTCCTAATATATTAGAGATATATTGCTGCGCTTTATCTCTGTAAAACAAAGATCCCGAAGCAGCTTTTATTTCTTTCCAATGGGCTCTGCTTCCATACGCTTTATGATAAATTCTCTTTGTAGACCAATATTTCTGTTGATTAAATGAACCTGGATTATATTCGTTGGGTATGGGGAGAAGCTGATAAATCTCCCCCTGAACTATAGAACCAGAGGAAAACGCAGGCAAATCGGATGCTGAAAGATACAGTAATATAAGCCCTGACGATGTAATGGCCTTATTTTCTTTGTTAAAAGAATTCGAGATATCCAAAACATACCTATGTCCCCCATTTATCCTGGGCTTACTTTTAAGTACTTTTCCCTGAAATTTAACAGCAGATACATCGCTTCCTAAATAGCTCCTTTTATTCGTTGGGTTCAAAGAGGCCATTCTGAAAAAAAGAATAGTTATAATAAGGAGGGTGAAAAATGGATAAAAGACAACGGTTGATAATTTCTCATTTTTATACATAAGAAAGCCTACACCTATAAAAATGGTGCTGATCAACCAAAGTCCTAGTATATTTTCAATGTTAAAATAAGGGTATAGTAGTATCCCAGCTACTAATCCAATAAACAATTTTAGAAATGGTATTTCATGAAAACGCATACTAACTTTACTTAAAAGCAAAAGTCGTTGATATTTTTATGGTTTACAGGTAATTCATTGGACAGAAGTAACCATTTCCCAACTTATCAGGTTATATATAAAATTAAATTTAGAAGCTAGAAAGTTCTTATTTTGTGCTTTTCAAAAATCACCTCAAATATGCTTACAGAAAATTTCATCGATGCTGATTTATATGCTATTGAAACAGCTATTTTAGGTAAAAAGGTACTCATTAGAAGGTTACGGGAGGGCGACGGAAAGGTTTTTTATGACCTGGTTGCAGAAAATAATAGTTTGATAAGTGAATATTTTCCGGTGATTACCTCGGCTTTATCTACTTTAGATGGTGCAGAACTTTATGTAAGAAAAACAATTATCTCTTGGTTAAAACAGGAATCATTCAGTTTTGGCCTCTGGGATAAAGATAAATTGTGCTTGGTGGGTTATCTTGATATTTCAAGAAGAATGCCAGAAAATATAGGTGAATTAAGATTTTTTACAGATAAAAACCGAATGGGTGAAGGCATTATGTCTGATACCTTACAAACCATGATTCCCTATTTTTTCAACCAGCTTCTTTTAAATAAAATTACCATAAAAGCATCCACTGAAAATTTTACCTTACCTACATTGGCAAGAAAATTCGGATTTTTACGCGAAGGGGAGCTCCGGGGGGAAATTTATAAACTGTCAGGAGATCGCGGAGATGTCTGGGTTTATGGCTTATTAAAAAACATGTACAAATAAAACAATAACTTTGATTTCATATATTAACTTATTTCTGGAATGGGGTAAAACCCTGCCAATCAGTAAACAAAATGAATTAATAGCTTTGTTCAAAGCTGTCGATAATGAAATTTCTCAGGAGGAATTTGAAAAACGTTTACTTACCTTTCGCAACGCAGAAGTGAATCCGTTGGCAAACTATCCATCATTTTCAGGAAATCATAAACACATAGTACCTAATTTAATAGGTCATAGTTTGGCTGCTTTCCATAATCTTCCTACCTTATTTAACCCCAATAGCCAGCTTTTTCTTAAAGAATTTTTGCGCTATTTTTTAATTCAGGAAAATTTTATCAAGGGAAAAGATATTCTTTCCGACGTATTAAACGTTGGATTAATTTCACACGAAGCCACGGATTCATTTCAACAAGATTCGGCCCAATACTCCAGGCTAATGGAGCAATTATTCACCTTTATCCTGTTAAAAAAAGAGGAATTTCCTGGTGAAAGCACCCATCTGCTTTTTTACAAAGAAGCCGTTACTACTACCCTTGGATTATCCTTTTTTCGGTATTTAGATGAGGCGAGCGTGCATTTAACCTTGGAAAGAGTCTATTTTGTCTATCAACATATTCCCCTGGAGGCAAAAGACAGGCTGTTTGTATTTGATGTATTCCTGCGTATTGCCTTTGAAAGCGCTGGAAATCAACAGGAAAACAATAAACTTATCAGTCCGCTTCTGAGCTGGTACAAAAAAGGAGAAAACAAAGGAATTCAAGATGTAATTGCGGGAAGATTCTTAACCCTTTCTTTAGAAAAGGGCATCGTTAATATTGCGTACTTAACAGAAAAATTCCCTGTTATTAGTGTTGCCATGCAAGCGATCTGGCAATTTAATGAGAAAAATATACTTTCAAATGCTTTAGAAAGTAAAGAATTATTTCTCGAAAATGCCGGGAAAATATTGGACGTCATTATTAAATTCCCCTATTTAGTTACCCCAGATACTCAAAATACGGCGCCTATTTATCAATTACTTCAGGGTTTTGATATAATAAAAGAAAATTTACCCGATGCCATAAAAAGCAATCATGTTTTACATCGCTTTTTGTTGGACAAATATCTTCAATGCGCTGCTGAAAATCCAACCCTTTGGGAGAGCAGTATAGAGAAGATTGGAAATAAAAGTATTTTAGATCGAGGGGTATTATTAGTAATTTCAGCGGCATTTCATCGTCAAAATGAAATGAGTGAGGGAAAAAATATAGCCCTCTTCAGGTCATTAATTTCTTTTACTTTAGAAGAAATTTTACAGACCTACCCTAGTGAGTTAGGTCTGACTTTTATAAAAATTATCGTTTCCCCTGACACAGGATTTGGATTCAGGTATGGTTTTGATCGTCAATGGGCCGATCAAATGGTAGAAGCTGCATTGGCTTTATTTTCACAACATCCGCACCTTATAGCGGCTGAAAATACATGGGATGACTTGTTCTCTGGTGTTTCTGATGCATTGAAAGAATCAAAAATTCAGCAACTCAACCTGCTTCCTGAGTTAACACGCATGATTTTAGAAAAATCTGCATTACAACTAAACCTGAGGGTATCCTTAGAAAATGGGAAAGAAGAATATCTTCTTATTGCAGGATTGAGGGAAATTTTAGCCGCCCTTTCTGCCAATGAAACATCCAATTCAAAGCACCCTCAATTAACCCCGGGGCAATTACTTTCCTTCGTAGAATTATTGCTGGATGCTGTCATAAAAAATCCTAACTGGTTGACTACCTCATTTGAAGGTAATCCCATGATTAGAGAGGTTTTGGCCATTCCATTCCGCACTTTATCGAAAATACCCGCAGATCAACGATTAGGGTATGACTTACTTACTCAGGTCATTGAGTCCGAACTGGAGGCGATAGAAAGAAGTCCCCATTTAATGGATCGGATACAATACGGTGAATCTCCTTCAGAAAAAACAGTATTAGAGCATGCCTTTAATTTAGTAATTGCCTGGTTATTTCCTCCCGGAGAGAGAGCTGGCTTGCATAAAACCAAGCAATTAATGGACGTCATCGCTTATGCCATTGAAGATCTGGTTTCTGAAAATCCAAATACCACTGGCTTAGCTATTTTAGAACTTATATTATCTGATGCGGTAGGATTAGATTTGTCCAATGGCATTATTGAAGACCAGACCGACGAATTGGTTGAAGCCGTGCTGCTTGCCATTGCCACGCAACCTGAATTAATACAAGAGGCACCAGGTTTGAGGGAAATTGCCCAGGAATCAGCCGGGGCCATTCATCTTTTATCTATTGATCATCCGGAAATAGGTTTAGAGATTCTTCGAAATCTCTTTGAAGAAAGCGCGGGACGATTAACCATTTTATTAGAGGTAAATGACACTCAATTCCGCCATTTACTTATAGAGGCTTTGCAGCAATTTGCTACGGCTATAAGTATGGAACGCAAAAATGGAAGATACACTATAAAATTAAGTGAGGACCAGATTCTTGATTTAGTTCAAATTATCTTTGAAGGCGTCGTAGAGCAGCCGGAATGGGTGGAAGATGAATATATCCACCAGATTCTTGATGCTATTCTACAAGCAGTTGATGCGAAAAGTGGAGGGCGAAGAATCCCCTATTTGCTCGTCTCTTTACTATTTCAGGCGCTCCTTCCAATGGCTCAGGAACGATCCGAACTGCTTGAAAAAATAGAATTTGGCGAAAAAAGAGAGGCCATTGCCATTAGTTACGTCGTAGAAAGATTGCTAAATCTGTTGTTGGGCTTAGATCTCAAGGATTGGAGGAAAGTAACTCAGGATGAGGCTATTGAAGCCATCGTTCACTTCTATTTAAACCTGATTAATCAGTGGGATATGAGCGCTGCATCTATTGAAGCCGCTATGACACACCTAAAACAATTGGTAAGACAGTTTGCTACGGGAACCTTATCTCAGGATGAGTTTTTGGATTTATTAAGTGAGGAAGACGATGATGAAGAATAAATGATGAATGCATTAATTATGAATGAATTATTGTACGAAGTTGGAAAGGTTACCTTTATATTGGGCATCTTCAACAACCTAAGATATTTTCTTTTGGCTGGTATTCCTTTCCTGATTTTCTATATTTTCTATTCAAAAAGGTTCCAGAATACTATTCAGGCACGAGGACATTTTAATGAATATCAAGCATCAAATCATATTAACAAAGCATGATCTCCTACGAAAAAATGGTCCTTCAAAATGGGTTAACGGTATTGATGCACGAAGACAAAAATACGCCTATAGCAAGTATTAGCGTACTTTACAAGGTAGGGTCAAGAGACGAGCATCCTGAAAAAACAGGTTTTGCTCATCTTTTTGAGCATTTAATGTTTGGGGGATCAATAAATATTCCTGACTATGATGGTGTTATGCAAAGAGCTGGAGGGGAAAATAATGCTTATACCAATCATGATTACACCCATTTTTTTACTACGTTGCCAGCCATAAATATTGAAACCGCATTATGGTTAGAATCTGACAGAATGTTAGAGATAATGCTTCAAAAAGAAGTCCTTGATGTGCAAAAAAAGGTGGTGGTTGAAGAATTTTATGAAACCTGTCTCAATTTGCCTTACGGTGATGTATGGCATGAATTATCATCATTAAACTATGAAAAACACCCTTACAAATGGCCAACCATCGGTGTACACCCCAGTCACATCGAAAGAGCCAATTTAACTGACGTTAAAAAATTTTACAACAAATATTATCATCCGGGTAATGCTATATTAGTCATTGCCGGACCTATTTCTATAAAAAGAATGAAGGAATTGGCCATGAAATGGTTTAATGACATTCCATCTGGCAAAACGATTAAAAAAAATTATTCCTTAGAACCCCCTAAGAAAGAGGCCAGGCATAAACAAAGTCAGGCGGAAGTTCCCGTTGATGCCATATACATGACCTTTCCATGTCCCGCAAGGGCAGATAAAGCATTTTATGCTGTTGATTTGCTTAGTGATATATTCAGTAATGGTCCATCGTCAAGATTAATACACCGGTTAACCCGAGAAAACAAGTATTTTAATCATATTGATTGTTACGTTACGGGTGATTTTGACCCGGGGCTAATTGTATTTGAAGGAAGGCCTACGGAAAAAATTTCTTTACAGGATGCAGAGGAAATTATAAGTAAGGAGATAAATGTCCTTAAAACCCAGTTGATTGAATCCACTGAACTTCAAAAATGGAAAAACAAAGCAGAAAGCACCTTAGTACTTTCAGAAATGGGTATTCAATCTAAATCGATGAATTTAGGCTTTTTCGAAGCTTTGGGAAACGCCGATTTGATGAATGCGGAATCAGATATATACCAATCTCTGACCGCCGAGGAAATCCAACAGGCGGCGCAGGTATGGCTTAAAGATGATCAAAAATCGGTACTGACTTACAAGGGAAAATAAAAAGCTATTATTTCCCTCCCTGAGTAGATTTTTCAGTAAAAATTTCTGCCAGTTTTCTTTCCAATTCTGCACCTCTTAAATCCCTGGCTATGATCATGCCATTGGGATCCACCAAAAATGTTTTCGGAATAGCTGAAATTTCATATAATTTACTCACCTCATTGGACCATCCTTTTAAGTCACTGGTATGTTTCCAGGTGAGTTTATCTGCCTGAATAGCCTGTAACCAACGCTCTCTATTTTGATCAAGGCTGATACCCAATATCTCAAATCCACTTGTTTTATATTTGTTATATAACTTAACCACATTTGGATTTTCCTTTCTGCAAGGACCACACCAGGATGCCCAAAAATCGAGTAACACATATTTTCCTTTAAAATCAGATAGTTTTACTGGCGTACCTTCGGGAGAAACCTGGGTAAATTCAGGTGCTTTTGCTCCCTCCATCAAACGCATCGTTCTTTCCAACATTTCAGAAATCTCCATCGCAGCGTCAGGCGCTTTGTCTTGATATTCAGTAACGAATCTTTTACCATATTTTGCCAATAAAGGGTGTTTAAGAGATTGCATTACTGCAATGGTTGCACCTAAACATTGCATACGGGCATGAGAACCTTCTGGAATTTTACTAATAATATTCTCAATAAAATACTCCACCTGGTTTTCTACCACTCCGGCATTCACCATAACATTCACATAAGTTCTAAAGGTTTCGTACAACCAAATAAGGTGATTATAGCCAGGATCTGAGAAATCAACTTTCGCAAAAAATTCATTTAAAAAATAACTTAACTCGTCCGGATAACGATTATCCTTATTGTTTAATTGATAACTTTGGTAGGCATTCAAAGCCATCACTCTATATTGAAAAGGATTTACCACCTTAAGGGAATCCAATAATCGAAGTTTTTTAGCATCTAAACCGGCGAGCTGATTTACCAACTGATTTTGATTTGCCGGATTTCCTTCACTTAAGCCCCTTAAAATTTCTCCCATTTCGTTATTGAGGCCACCAATGATATTTTTTAGATTATTATATCCATCATTTTCCATTGAATTTGAAATAACTGCTGAACCAATATTTTCTGCACTGCCAGTTATTTCTACCTTATCTTCCTGCCCGAGAATGACAGGAATAACCTGATCGGAATTTTGACCAATATAAAACATTCTTGGTGTTTGCCGGGGAACATCCATGACAAACTGCCCTGGTTTCTCGGCAGTTACACTATGTTTAGGAGAGAAACCAAAACCATTAAACTCATATAAAAAGAGGGAATTACCCCCTCCGCTTAGGTTACATATTACTTGAATGGTAGATTGACCCGATAGTCCAGTCTGTAAAAGAGCGAACATAATCAAAAAAACGAACCCTGATAATTTACGCATGCTTGAAAATTTTTACAAATATAAACTAAATTTATTTTAGTATAAAACTAAGTGTTGTGATGAAAGTTCTATATCAATAAAACATTATTTAGGAAATGATTATTATATTGTTATCAAAATTTATTAAACATGATTTATCGCAGTTTCAACACCGCAGGAAAATTTCCCTTTTTGGGTTTATTGATAATGGGTTTGTTCTTATTTGTAATTTTTTTATTTCTCAGGGCACTCTTCATTTTGCTTTATTATTTAACGCCGGTCCTTTTTATATTGATATTAGTTTTTGATGCCAAAGTGATACTCAATCATATAAAATATTTGGGCAAAAAAATCAAGGATAATCCTGTTACTGGTCTGATTCAAACTGGTTTATCTATACTATTTCTTCCAATTGTATTAGTTTATTTACTATTCCAGGCACTAATAAACAGACAATTTAAAAAGAATCAAATGAACACTGGGAATAATCAAACGAGTGATTGGGCAGATTTTGAGGAGCTGGAAAGTCAAATACCCATAAAAAAAGCTGATCCAAGAGACTTAGTGTAATGTTTTTTGTGGGTATTACTCTTTGTTTCGTTTTAGGTATCTCTTATTTATATATTATCTACGGCTATCTTAAAAACTGGAATGACCTAAAATATCTACCTGGTAGAAATAATCTGGATAATATTCCTTTTATCTCCGTAGTTGTAGCAGCGAGAAATGAGGAAGAGAATATATCACACTGCATTCAAAGTTTACTTAGACAAGACTACCCAGCCGATAAATTTGAGATTTTAATAGTTGATGATTTTTCGACCGATAAAACAGCCGAATTAATTAAAAAATTTGAGACATCGGTAACGAATCTAAAATATCTTTCTTCAATTGCCATTGAGCAGGGAAATATAATATCCTATAAAAGAGAGGCCATTCAAACTGGTATTAACGCTTCGAAGGGAAAATATATCCTTTTAACCGATGCTGATTGCATCGTTCCAACTACATGGATTAGCACCTATTCTGAACAATTTATGAAAGAAGATTATGTATTTATAGGTGGGCCCGTCATTATTTCAGATGAAAAACCAAAACTTTTGACTTCATTTCAGGGTCTCGATATGATTGGCATGATGGTCATAACGGGAGCTGGCTATCAGTCAGGCAACCAACTTTTAGCAAATGGGGCCAACATGGGCTTTTCAAAACAAGTATTTAACGACTTGGGGGGTTATGCCCAATTTCCCAAAAAGGCTTCAGGAGACGATATGTTTTTGCTTCATCATTTTCACCAATATCACCCAAAAAGGATCCAATTTTTAAAAACTTTGTCGGCCATTGTTGTTACGCAACCTGAACATTCTATAAAATCATTGCTTAGACAAAGAACTAGGTGGGCGAGTAAGAATAATGCTTACAAAGAAATGAACATCAATTTTTCTCTTTCCGTCCTTTTCATAGTATCCCTAACAATTGTCATTTTAGGGGTTCTAAGCATCTTACAAGCCAGCATTTTTTTTCCTATGTTCTATGTACTTTATACATTTAAAATCTTTAGTGACTATCTTTTACAGAGAGAAGCCATAAGATTTTTCAACAAAAGGAAATTAGAAAAGTACTTCTTCCTGTCTCAGAACATACATACAATGTACATTACCTGGGTAGGTATAATGGCCAGTTTATTCCCAGTTTATCAGTGGAAAGGAAGAAAAGTCCGATAAAATCTTTACTCAAATTCGCTAATAAAGTGGAAAGTAATTTCCGGATTATTCTCTTGTAACAACTTCAAAGCCCAGGGAGATTCTGCGAGATACACCCATTTGCCAGATTTATCTTTGGCGAGGTCTCTTTTTCGTCTTTGCAGAAATGACTGAAGATCTGAATCTTTTTCGGCACTTATCCAACAAGCTTTGTAAAGGTTTACTGGTTCAAATTGAACAGAAGCACCATATTCATGTAACAATCTGTATTGAATAACATCAAATTGAAGGGCACCTACCGTACCGATTAGCTTTCTACCGTCAAATTCTTTAGTGAACAATTGAGCGACACCTTCATCCATCAACTGATCCAATCCCTTTGCTAATTGTTTGGTTTTCAATGGATCCACATTATTTACGTATCTGAACATTTCAGGAGAGAACCTTGGAATTCCTTTAAAATGCAGCACTTCTCCTTCTGTTAAGGTATCACCTATTTTAAAATTTCCAGAATCGTAGAGGCCAATAACATCTCCGGGAAAAGCCTCTTCCACTATGGTCTTTTTAGCTGCCATAAAAGACGTTGGATTAGAAAATTTCAGTTTTCTATTCTTTCTTACATGCAAATAATTGGTATTCCGGTGAAAAACGCCTGAACAAATTCTAAGGAAAGCGATTCTATCGCGATGATTGGGATCCATATTTGCGTGTATTTTAAATACAAATCCAGAAAAGCCCGCTTCATTTGGTTCAACAATTCTTTCTTCTGCCTGTCTTGGCAGTGGCTGGGGAGCGATCTGAATAAAACAATCCAACAATTCTCTAACACCAAAATTATTAATAGCGCTACCAAAAAATACTGGAGAAATCATCCCCAGAAGATAATCTTCCCTTTCGAAGGCGGGATAGACTTCAGCAATTAATTTCACCTCCTCCTTCAGTGTTTTAGCATCATGCATACCCACTATTTTCTCCAGGAGGGAATCATTCACGGAGGCAATTTCAATAGTATCCTCTTCATCTTGCTTACCGTGAGGTTTAAATAACTTTAGATTTTTCTCAAAAATACTAAAAACGCCTTTAAAATGCTGTCCCATGCCTATGGGCCAGCTCAGAGGAGTAACCTGAATATCGAGTTTACTTTCTATTTCATCCAAAAGATCAAACGCGTCCTTCCCTTCCCTATCTAATTTATTTACAAAAACTATGATAGGCGTATTTCTCATACGACAAACCTTCACTAATTTTTCGGTTTGACTTTCAACGCCTTTTGCCGCATCGATAACAACAATCACACTATCTACGGCAGTGAGGGTTCTATAGGTATCTTCGGCAAAATCCTCATGACCAGGCGTATCTAAAATATTTACTTTAAGATCTTTATAATCAAAAGCCATCACCGAAGTGGCCACGGAAATACCCCTTTGTTTTTCAATTTCCATGAAATCGGAAGTGGCTGATTTTTTTATTTTATTAGACTTAACGGCACCAGCCACTTGAATAGCGCCTCCGAAAAGGAGCAGCTTTTCAGTAAGGGTCGTTTTTCCCGCATCGGGGTGACTTACAATCCCAAATGTTTTCCGCTTATTAATCTCCAGTTCGTTCATGAAAATAAATTTTCTAATGTAAAATTGATTGCGAAATTAAAGATTTAAATTATCCTTTTGATAAAAATTTTAGTCGTATTTTGCAGTTTTAATTTCTATAAATCCTAAAATAAAATGCCGGTAAACATTCATAATGGATTATACCTAAGGGATCCGAAAGAGACCACTTTAGGTCAAAGTATATTGAAACATTCCATTATTCTTATTGACGATCTAGGTTTTGAACATTTTACGTTTAAAAAATTAGCCGCTAAAATAAATTCAACCGAAGCATCTATTTATAGATATTTTGAAAATAAACACCTACTTCTGGTTTATTTGTCTAATTGGTATTGGGAATATATGTACGTAAATATTCAAAATAAATTAGAACATATTAATTCTCCAGAAGAGAAACTAAAAATTGCCATAGCCGGCATACTGGATAGTATGACGAAAAACGATGGAATTGGCTACATTGATGAAGATATTCTGCATAATATCATGGTAAGTCAAGCGGATAAAGTATATAGAATTAAGGAAGTAACCGAAGAAAATAAAAATGGATTTTTTCTAGCTTACAAAAAAGTGGTCCGTTTTATTTCTGATATCATGCTTGAGGTTGATCCCGATTTCCCTTACGCAAGAATTCTCGCCAGTACATTGACAGAAATGCCAAATCAACAACTTTATTACGCAAAGAACCTACCTTCATTAACAAGTCTTGCGAATCAAAAAGATAACCAGTTAGAACTACAAAAGGTCATGGAAAATATGGCATTTGCATGGATAAAAGCCTACAAATAAATTAATCTAAGGCTTAACAGGCATTACCCCTGCCGCTTCTCCTACGCAACGGATGGTTTGTTGAAACTTTTTTTGCTGTTCCGTAAACAAGGAAACCGTTCTTTTTATGCCACTTTTGTATTGCAACCTGATTTTATCTGTTTTATAATGAGCCAAAGCGTAGTACAAATCGATAGGGAGGACACAAACTGCCTCATATCTTCTCATATTTGATTTTTTATCCAGCGTTCCCCTATCCTCAACTGTATTTAACTTTAAAATACTACCGTTCTCCAGCAGAAGCATTACATTTTCTCCCGCTTCGAGCACCTGATATTCCCATTCCATTAAAGCCAGCGTAAGAAAAAACGACTCAATTGAATCATTTTCGGCATAAGTAACTAATAATTTAGCTTCTTCCACCATTTTATTTCCCTCTTCCACTTCGAAATTAGAAGTGACTAACCCGCCAATGTTTAAAGGTTTATCGTAAATTACCCTCGTACTATCAAATGCATCAGTTTCTATTTTAACCGACGTACATTGTCCAGACAATTTAAAACAAGGCAATAAAAACAACGTAAAAAGTAAAAATCTATTCAGCACCTTATTGAGAATTTTTGCAAATATACAACGTCTTATTTAATTAACGTTACGTTTCCACGTTTGGCAAAATTTCCACCATCCAGGCAACGAACAGTAAGATAATAGCCAAAAACATCAGGTCCCAAATCTTTGCCTTTGTATGTGCCATCCCAACCTTCTAACTGATTATTAGTGGTGAACAGCTCCTGTCCATATCTATTATAAACCACAAATCGAAGGGAGGTTATCCACCGTCCTCTGACAAGTAATACATCGTTATTTCCGTCATTATTAGGTGTGAACGCATTGGGAACAAAGATATTTGGTTCTTCACATTGAACATCATCGACGTTAATTCTTATGATTCCTGTAACAGAACACCCTTGTTTACTGGCAATTACCTTATAAATAGTTGTATCGTTAGGCATGGCAACAACTACACTATCCGTTAAACTATTCAGGGTATTAAAGGGAGACCATATATATTGACAACCTTCACATCCACTGACCCTTATTATAGCCTTATCTCCCTTGTTTTTAATTAATGTTTCAACATCTGCAGTAAGTTTAACCGTAGGATTAATCAAGGTTAACTTTGTGCTTAATGTAGATTCACACCCATACTTATTCATTAACAAAACAGATACTGTAGTATCTTTCGTGATCTGAGCCAAAGCGATGGGACCTTCTAAAGGGTCAGATTTTATTACCCCGTTTGGAGCCCACAAATAATTTAAAAACTGAGAAGAATCGCTATCTGTCACCTGAATTTTTACAGTATCAGAGGGTAAGCAAACAGGATAATTATCTGGCATAGAAGCTGCTATAGGAAATACAAATAATTTGATAGTATCCAGATACACACATTTATCTATATTTTCTCCTCTAACGAACAACGTATTTATGCCCCGTTCGAGGGTATAGTTTATTTTATCTCCTGTTGATAAAATGGTATTAAAAGTTGGTGATTTCGACCAGGTAGGCTGAACCGAAATATTAGAATTTACTTTAATTTCAATACTTCCCAAAGTACATAAAGTACTATCTCTGCCCGTTGAAAAAGTTACGGGAATGCCATTATTAGAAAGAGAAATCTGCGTATTGAGTTCTTTTCTGCATCCATATTGATTAAGGAGGGAAACGCTAACTCTCCCCGAGTCTCGCATTAAAAATTTACCTTCAGGGCTATTAAGCGGATTTAGGAATGTACCTCCTTTAGGAAACCAGTCATAACTTAATATTTGCAGGGAATCAAGGTTCTTCACATTAACTATGGCTGTATCTGGTTGTTTACAAAGAACGAGAGAAGACGGCACGGTCGCCATAATAGATGCTAACCTGATTTGAATGGAATCTGTCAAAACACAACCTATAGTATCCGTTGCTTTTAAAAAAAATGAATTTAATCCTTGATTTAAAACAGTAGAAACTAATTTTCCTGTGCCTATAATTGTATTAAAATTTGCGTCCTTTGACCAACTGTAGGAAATACCGTTTGTCAAACCATTGACCGACAAAGAATACTTATCTATATCACAAAGCGTCGTATCATTTCCCAGGCTAATCTGGTTAAGTAATCCTTTTTTTACAGCGACTTCCTTAACTATTTTACAATTATTGAATGGATTGGTTACTGTTACTTTATAATTTCTGCTTACGGAAGATGAAAATATTGGATTCCCAATAGAGTTACTGCTTAAACCGAAACCTGGAGACCATAGATAAGTATATGACGGATTAAATCCTGGATTTAAAACGACGGGAGACGGTGTACAAGCAGTAATTAAGGTGTCTAAGGCAGGATCGAATGTCTGCGCATTTAAGTTAAAATCCTTCTTGATTGAACACCCCACTGTATTGGTAATGTTTAGTTGAAGGTTTGATGATTTGTCGGTCAAAACAACTATGGCTGAAGAGCCTTGCCCTTCTTTAATAACATTTACCGGCGTCCAGAGATATCTATTTTCATAAGGAGAAGAAAGAGTTTTTATTTCTAATTTAAACTCATTATTTGCACAAATTTTAATAGAATCAGGAGGAAAAGGAGGTAACAAACTAATCTTTCCAGGTATCAATTTTACTGAATCTAGTTTTTCACAGCCCAAAATATTTACCATAGCTACATACGCAAAATGCGCTGATAATGGATAACCAAAGGTTGGAGAAGTCGATGTATCATTTAAAATTCCCTTCTCACTGGAGGTCCATTTTAAACGTAAAAGATCCGAACCGTTTGAAGAGATTGGGGTTAATTTTTTAGCTAACGAATCACAAAAGACTAAAGAATCAGGATAATTAAGGTTAAATGGGATATGAGTTAAAGGACCTAGAGAAAGAATCAAAGTGTCTTTACAACCCAAATTATTTATGGCAACTAATTTGGACGGTCTGTTTGCATACCAGGACAAAGAAATGGGGTTACCCGAAGCAATGACCTTATTCTCATTATTCAACCATAAAATTTCATTTACGGGCAAGGTTGAATTTACTTTTAGAACCAGTGAATCGAGGCATTGATCGACATCATTTATGGATAAATTAAAATCACTTCCTGAAGATGGACTGGTAGTAAACACTCTGGTTATGCTGTCGATACAATTTGAGGCAGTCAACTTTAAAGTAATATTACCTGTAGAACCTAAAGGAATATCAAAAACGGGCGATTTTAGCGTGCTTGTCAACACGCTATTTCCAAAAGATACCGTCCATAAATATTGTGGGGTGGCTATATCATTAGTAACAGAAATATCATTTAAAGAAAAGCGTGAAAAATTTTCACAGAGAAAATCCAGTTTATTGAGGGTAAAATCAACCTCAGTACCAATTACCTGAAAACGACGAGTCTGAGTGCTTTCACAAAATTGACCTTTATCGGTTATTAAGGTAAGCACATAAAATCCAATTTCATTAAACTTCAATTTCACAACAAAATCCCTACTGATTAGCTCTTTATCTTCCCCTTCCCCTAAATACCACTCAAAAGTACTCGCTTCAGGATTTTCCCGAAAAACGGTAAGCTCGGAATTTCTACAAATTTTGTCAGGTAAACTAAATGCAGCATTGGAACCTGTGCAATTCACCACATTATACTGAAAATCTCTTCTTGTTTCTGAAAGTAGCGCTTTAGTTACTTTATCATACTCTTCGATACAAACACCAACGACAAACTGACCCAATGTTTGAGGCACCCCTGACATTATTCCTGTTTGTGAGTCAATAACAAGAGGGAAACTTCCGCCTAACATATTTGACAAACTATAGGTAGGATTGACCCAGACCACTGTGTCATAAGGAGGGCCATCAGGTGGAACAGGCTGTGGAATAGCAAAAGTAGCCCCTTGAAATGGGGTACAGAATTTATAAACTAAAGAATCAAAATTTTCATCCGTAGCTTTTGAATTCACAAGTAAGGGTCTGTTATTACATACATAAACAGGTGGCCAGGAATTGATAACAGGACTTGAATTACAATCTATCATGGCTGCTTCCGTGAGCAGAATGTCAAAAGTGGCGCCTGTTTCCAGCGGATTAATGATATTGACAATCGTTTGATTTCTACAACAGCGCTGATAGACAAATCGGTATCCACCTAACCTCGGAAAGAGATTTATGGTATCCTTATAGGTGGTGGTATGTACACAAACCGGCCTGGAAATGGTGAGACAAGGATCGGAACCTTCACTCAGCGTATCATTACCAATAGGACTTAAAGTGAAAGTAGAAATCAGAATGCCCTCTCTGTTGTAAACACCTATGGTAGCCGGATCATCAAAATAAGCGCCATCAGCAGCATTAAAACAATCTCTGAAGACGCGTAATGTAATTTCAAAATTATTATTTCCAAGACACCTGTAACCTACTTCACCTCCAACAATATGGGTAGCAAATAGTGATTTTGAGAAAAGAAAAAAGAAAAAATACAAAATAACAAGACGATAGGTTGACTTATCATTTGCATAAGAGTAAAACCAACTTTTGTTTATGCTCCCCATTTTGTAGTTTTCATTTTCTCAATTAAGATCAAAAAGACCTTAAAAGCTTATCATCAATATAATTACAAATATACGAATTTTATCTAATATAAAACAGGATGAAAATGTAATGTGTCCGAAAAATGAAAAATGGCAACCAAGGCTGCCATTTTCCAAAGATTATCAATAAATGACCATTCAAATCATTTAATCAGCGTAGTATTTCCCCTTTTCGAGAAAATTTTATTATCCAGACAAGTCACCTGAAGGAAGTAATTATAAACATCGGGTGCCACCTCATTTCCTTTGAAAACGCCGTTCCATCCATTATTTAAATCTGTGGTTGTAAACATCTCTTGTCCCCATCTATTATAGACAACAAATTGAAGTTTTGAAATCCATCTACCCCTTACTTTAAGGACATCATTATTACCATCATTATTAGGAGTAAATGCATTGGGAACAAAAATATTTGGTTCGCCGCAATTCACATTATCTACATTGATACGAATTGTTTTCTCCTCTTTACAACCCTTTTTTGAAACAACCACCTTATAAATCGTAGTATCTTGTGGTGTAGCTCTTACGGATGCTATATTTGTTGCATTTAAACCTGAAGAAGGCATCCAGTCATATTCACAATCGGTACAACCTGTCACTGAAATATTAGCTATTTCATTATTACCTTTTATAAGCGTTTCCTTATCCGCAGCAATATTTACTTTCAAATCTATCAATTCCAACTGAGTATCCAAAGTTTTCTTACAGCCATATTTATTTTCAAAATTAACATTCACCAGTGAGGTTGCGTTTATTTTGTAGATAGCAGAAGGCCCTTCATTTGGTTTTGTAGTCAAAGAATTTACAGGGAACCAGCTATAATTTTTCAAGCCCTGATTTGGATCATTATCCTTAATAGTCACCGTGGTCAAATCGACTGGTTTACAAACCACAAAGTTATCTGGCATAGAAGCTTCAACCGGACCTGCATTAATTACCACGGTATCTCTCCAGAAACAGCCTTTAGCGTCTGTAGCCTTAAGATAAAAAGTATTTTCAGCTCTACTCAAAGTATCTCTTTTTAAGGTAGCCTGATTGCCCAGATTATTAGAAAAATCTGATACTCCAGACCACTGGAAAGAAAGAGGAAGAGAAGACGTAGCCGTCAAAGTATAAGGGCCATAATTACAAAGCGTCGTATCTATACCTGCAGAAATAACCGCCTCAGGACTTACTTGAGCATTTACTTTCCAGACCAGATTACAATTAGTTTTGGGATCAGTAACCTTTACTGTATATAATTGATTGTTCGTTAAAGTAAACGTAGGATTAGCTACATTGGCATTATCCAAGCCCGTTGAAGGAGACCATAAATAGGTCACTAAAGGGCTTTCAGGAAGATTAACCTTTTTGGGAATACCAGGACAAAAATCCAATGTGGTATCTAATTCCACCACGGGAAGCATAGGACTCACCTCAACGCGCACGGTTATTGTAGTATCACAACCAGAGGCAGGATTCTGAATTTTAACCGAGTAAGACATTGATTCTTTTAACATTACCGAAGGGTTACCTTTGTTGGTTTCACTCAGACCTTTTGCCGGACTCCAGGAATAAATCAATGAATTATTAAACTTTGGGTTAATTTGTTTACCAACATTATAGCAAACGGTTGATAAGGTATCAATGCCGGGATCTGCACCAAAAGGTTTGACAATGGCACTAAATGAGATAGTGGTATCACATTTAGTTTCTGGATTAGTAATTTTGACGGAATAGATTTGGCTACTATTCAGCGTTATAACAGGATTTCCAATACTTGGATTACTTAAGCCATTTTGCGGCAACCAACTATAAGAAAGATCTTTATTAAAATTTGCATTGGTAACCGTTGGGACATCTCTACATAATTGAACACCCGAATTTATATTTGATTGAATGGAAGGGTGTATTGCCACTGGAAAAATCAAAGTAGATTTACAACCGAGGGCATTGGAAAGATTGAGGGTAATAAGGGTTGGCGCATCCATTTTAAAGGTAGCTAAAGAAGAGCCCTGACCTGAGACCAGATTTCCATTGGTTTGCCAATCGTAAGTAAGCGACCTGTTCGCCTCTTTATTTTGAATATTTACTTCAAAATTTGCCCCTCTGCAAACCACTGAGTTTTGACCTGCTAAAGGTAAAGAAATGACATCTATTGCAACGGCATCAATAACGACAGAAAAAGTACTCTGGCAAGCAGTTCCTTTTTCGTAGTATAAAGTGATTCTATTTTTACCCGCTGAGGGGAAAGTCAAATTAACTGAATCACCCTTCGCGATCAGGTTTTCAGCACCAGGTTCTCCAAGATACCATTCTACTGATTTTGCCCCTGGTGTACTTTGTTTTAAAGTGAGATTTGAACCTACACATACCTCTTCCGGAGCTTCAAAAGTAGCTTGAGGAACCATACAATTCACAACATTATACTGAAAATCGCGACGAACGACAGACAATAAATTTTTAGAAGATCTATCATACTCCTCTACACAAACAGCCACCACAAATTGTCCCAAAACGGGAGGCACACCTTTCATAACGCCTGAGTTAACGTCGATGGTTAAAGGATTATTCCCACCAAGTACATTGGCTAAAGAATACGTTGGGCTTAACCAAATAACGGGTTGAAAAGGTGGCGCCGTAGGAGGTATAGGTTGAGGTCTTTGAAATGTTCCACCCACTAGAGGGGCACATAATTTATACGCAATGGAATCATTATCTACATCAGTAGCAGCAGAATTTACATTAAGTTCCTGATTGGCACAAACATAAACGGGAGGCCAACGATTTACCACGGGACTTGAATTACATTTTCGCATAGCTGCTTCGGTAAGCAAAATATCATACGTTGCACCAGCCTCGGTAGGATTAACAATATTAGAAATCGTCGTATTACGGCAGCAACGTTGATAGACAAAATGATACCCCCCTACCCTTGGATTCAAGGTAATTACGGATCTGTAAACGGTGGTATGTACACAAACACTATTTATAAAAGAGGTATAACAAGAGTCCAGACCCTCCCTTAATGTATCATTCCCCATAGGTCTGAGTGAAATATTACTTAACCTTAAACCATTTGAAGCGTAAACCCCGATAATGCCTGGATCATCAAAAAAAGCTGTTGGATCGGCATTAAAACAATCTCTAAATACCCTTAATGTTATTTCATATTGATTGCCACCAAGACATCTATAGCCAATTTCACCCCCTACAATATGGGTTGCATCGGCAGTAAAAGGAAGCATAAAAAATAGGCAAGGTAAGAGCAACGTTAATTTTAAACGCAAAGACGTAATAAAATCATGTTTTTTAATTATATTATGTTGATTCATAGCTCTATTTAATTAAGAATTTTTACTAAAATTTCAACTCTTCGCTCGACAGAAGCTACCAGGCTGAAAACAGAATTCCTCTTATCCATGGGATTATCCGACACCTGCTTTTTCGATTTATTCTCACCGTAAGCAGAAGTAATAAACGTCAATTGTCCATTTTTAACAGACTCAGCTAATTTGCCCTGATTACTTTGCAGCAGATAATTTTGTATGGTTTTAATACGTCGATCGCTCAATAATTTATTAGCAGCGGCACTACCCAATGGGCTGGCAAATCCACTTAAGGTAATTTCCAGTTTCTTACCCTCCCCTAACTTAGCGGCTATGGCTTTAGACAAATATTCAAGACTTACCGTACCCATTTTCACTTCCCTGTTAAAGAACAAATCATACTGTTCAGTTAAAATAAATTTCTCGGCTTCGGGAAGCACCTTAGTGAAATTAGAAACGAAAGATTCCTTCTGATTGAAATAGGTATTTGAAAGTTCGATATAATTCTCAGTTCCTTTTATTTTCATTTGCTTCGCCTTTGGTATATCATTATCAAAATATAAGGCAACAGGCGTAGATAAAGGTGGCTTAAGATAGACCTCAATGGTTATTTTTTTTCCTAAACCTTTTACATCACTTAAAGTAAAACTAATGTCCTTTTCAACTGATTCATAATTTTCTTTGTTTGCAATCAACTTATATTTATGGTTCTGAATAACCGAGAAGGTAAAAGAATTGCCCTTCTCATTGGTTTGAATATTGTCCACTGCATTCTTTGTGTCTATCCATTTTAAAAGATTAACTGTTGTGCCATTAAGTGCTTCTTTTGTTCGGTCATCAAAGGTTAAAACCTGAAGTTCTATAATGGCAGGGTTTAAATAAACCTCAACAATAACCGTATCCCCTTCAAAAGGAAAACCTGCAATATTTAGTTCTCCCTGATAAGGATCAAAACCGTCACTTTGGATTCCTACGGCATAATTATCAGAAGAATTCCACAAAAAATAGGGCCAGTTACCGTAAGAAACATCCACTTTTTCTGCTGTTCCGGAAGGCAGACTTTGCACAGAAAGATTAGCGTCTCTGATTAAAGAAGAATCATTTGCATTACGAGCTAAAATTCTCACCTTTCTCATTGGCATATCCCAGGTAACCAGATTATAGCAGCAAGCGTCAGGAACTTCTGTAGTACAGGAACTTCCTTTTTCCCCCCGAACGGTTAACCAACCATTAGTGCCTTTTTCACTAAGTGAAAAAAACAGATCATCTGAGGATGCATTCATTTGCACGCCCATATTCATTGGGTTAGACCAGCCATTTGAAGTTGGCGACGAGGCATAAACATCATAACCTCCAAAAGTAAATCTGCCCTGGGTGCTAAAATAAAGCCGTTGGGTTGGCGTATGAAAGAATGGCGTAACGTCTTCTTCAGACGTATTGAGGGAGGTCAAATTTTCTGGTGCATCCACCTCACCATTTTCTAACACTGCGGCGCGATATAAATCATCTTTACCTTTACCGCCGGGTCTGTTGGAAGAAAAATATAACCATAATTTTCCATTTATATCTTTTCCCACTGCAGGATGTTGCGTTGAAAATCCACTGGCATTAGCGGCTATTTTTAAAGGTTCCCCTACGCCACCAATCTCATTAAATTTTCTAAAATAAATATCACATCGAACCTCCATTAAATTTACCTTGTCGCACAAACAATAGTATAAACCAGTATTTTCAGGTAGGAAAGTAACGCCAGAAATTAATTTATTAGGTACAGCCAATTGAGGTAACCAATTGGTATCTCCCTGACTATTCATTAATCTTAGATTGGACACAAAAGCAATGCTGTCCTTCTTAGAGGTTACTCTGTCTTTTTCAGAAAATTTGGCATAGACAAGATCATTTTTATAAGCAACGGCGCCAAATTCCGCTTCCAAACAATCATTAGAGGTGGATATCTTTTTGGTTTGTTCAGGAACATTTGTGTAGTTTGCATAATCCTTTAAAATTCGGCTGGAACTACCTTTCATCATTAAAGCTCTATTCTTTAAGGGATCTCCCTCCTTAGCCTTTCTGAAATAGGATTGAAGGTTCTTTTGTGCGCCATTATAATCTGCTAACCTCATATTAATCCATGCTGAATAAAAATAATTTTCAGCGGTAACAACCGAATCTGGAAAACGAAGAACTTTATCGTAAATGGATCTCGCTGTTTGCAATCCCTGCATATTACGCGCAGATTCTGCCATTTTCACCCATATATCCACCCTGGTAGAATCATAATTTGTTGCTGCCTGATAAAAATTAAAAGCGGTTCGATAGTCCTTTTCTACATAGAAGGACTGATCAGCTGCTTTCAACCAGTTTTCTAATTTTTGTCCATAGGAATTAAATTGAAAAGTGCCTATCAATAAAAAGCTGAATAGCAGCTTATAAAGGGTATAAGTATTAAAATTTCGCATTATTGGTAATTTTTTACATCTGTATGATACAGATTAGGAAAATAAATTTTTTACATCAAATCAATGGACAAACCCTCACCGTTTTATAACGAGGTATTTTCTTGATTATATAATGCACAAAAATTTCAGGATCTGCCTGACCCGTTGGCAAAACGCCTGTCTTTGTTAAATTAATATCATAACTAAATCCAGCTCTGACATTACGATAAAGCATTTCAATAGACGGTGCAATCCTATTACCTATTTCCCGTTGTTGATAGTTAACATTTAAGTCAATGGCAAAAGTATTTCCTGGATTCTTATCTAAATAAACGCGAAATCCTGCGCTGGCCATCCACTCATTATAAGCTGACTGTGTTACATAAATGAGATTTGTCGTAAGATCAATATTATTTGAAACTTGTAAAACACCCATTACATAAGGATTTAATCGCATAGGAATTTTTGACACAGCGTCAGGAAAGAAACTGGTATTTGGTGAAAATAAATGATGAACACCTACGCCAATGTCTAACTTACTCCTTTTATTCAAAAGATCAACTAATTGTCCCTTTTGATCTGCCTGGATTCTAATATTTGCTCCCATACCGGCATCAAAAAATATTTTCGATAAATCCAATAGTCCTTCTCCATTTGGAGCGGAAGCATTCACACCATTGATTGATGGGTCATATTGACGATCAAATAACAATGCACCGGGGTCAAAACCTCTTTGATTTCCACTAAGGTTAAATCCTATAGTACCAAAAACCTTCTGGCTGAATTTTTTTGTGTACCCTCCACCTAAAAATATTCCTGTTTGTTGTAAACGTGAATCTCCTGCCAAATCATAGGTTAACCCACCATTTAATGACCAGAATTTATCATCTTCCAAGTAGGAAGGTAATTTAGTATCAAAGGAAAGCGTTACCGTTTTGTAATCAACAGGAATTTCCCTCCATTGATTTCTGGCCTGAAACATCAATCTCGTATCACCGTTGAACACACCCGATAATCCAGGTGAAACTTGCAATGGGTTTCTGAAAAATTGAGTGAAATGAATATCTTGAGCAATTACCTTTGCAGATAAAAACATTAAAAACCAAAACAAGGAAAATAATTTTGAATTCTTTTTGTAAATTTTCATCATGGAGTAAGTATTAGTATGTTATAGCAAATAAAGCAGCGGTAAAATACAAATTTTAAATTTAATTTAAAAACAAAACAAACAATATTGAACACATATAAATAAATCACTATATTTAGCGTTAATGGAATATTGTCATTTAATTTTTAAAGCCCAGGGAACATGAAACCAATATTTATTAAAGCACTCATTTTATGCACATTATTCTTCGTTTTGGAAGGAAATGCGAAGACTATATTTGTAAAAATGGATGGGAAAGGGAATGGGGAAAGCTGGGAAAATGCCCTATCTAACCTTCAGCTTGCCATTGGCATTGCAACGGAATCAGACCAAATTTGGGTAAAAACAGGTATTTATTATCCAACAAGAACTAATAACAGACAAATACCAATTTTAATTGATAAATCAGTACAAATTTTTGGCGGTTTTTCAGGAAGTGAAAAGGCATTGAAAGAAAGAGATTTCGAACAATTTCAAACCATAATCTCAGGAGAAATAGGCGATAAAACCACACTCCTGGACAACTCACACAATATTTTTTTAATTGATATTGAAAAGGGTGATATTGTTTTAGACGGTATAACAATACAGCGTGGAATGGCAAATATTTCATCCAATGCTTCTGATAGAAAAGCATCGGGAGCGGGAATATTTTATACGAGCAATGGCAATAAAAGTAGTTTATGGATATCAAATTGTTTGTTTATAGATAATCAAGCGCTATACGGTGGGGCTATATCTGCCTTTACACTTGAGGGTGGAGACGCAAATATTCACATAGAAAACTGTGTTTTTCAAGATAATTTTGCTGAAATAGAAGGTGGCGCTATTTACCATCATGCATCAAAAGGTAGTAAGGATTTACTGGAAATTCAACATACTACCTTTACTCATAATATCGCCACCTTTGGTGGAGCTATTTACCACAAAGCAGATAAAGGATCAAGCTCCTCGCCACGGGTAAGTTTTTCAGATTTTGCTGCGAATATTGCCTACGTTAGAGGTTCCTGCATTTATAATCAATTAGACGATGATGAAACAGGAAGTCCGTTGTTTATAGATTGTAGCTTTTTCGAGAACAAGGAAACGGTTGGTAATGCCATGGGTGATTCCAATAATATTCAAAAAAGCCAGAATAACGCTGACCGTATGATCATCAGACCGACGCTACGCGGCAATTCAAAAAGGAAGATTCCCTAAATCGACATTCCCCCCTGTAAGTATGACGCCTACCTGTTTCCCTCTAAAGGTTTCCTTATTAGCCAGTATAGCAGCCAGGGGCACGGCGCAGGAAGGCTCAATGATAATTTTCATTCTCTCCCATATTAGTCTCATAGCCTGAATAATTTCGTCTTCCTCAGCGGTAAAAATATCGGTAACATGTCTTTTTATAATATCGAGGGTTAACGGTCCCAGGGTTGTCCGCAGGCCATCTGCAATGGTATCAGTCCGCTCATTTTGTTCAATATGACCACTTCTGAGAGACCTGAGGGCATCATCAACCTTTTTGGGTTCAGCCCCTAATATCATAATCTCAGGATTAACATAATGTGCGGCCAAAGAGGTTCCGCTTAACAATCCGCCACCACCAACAGGAGCTACTACAATATCTAAGTGCGGAAAATCTTCCAATAACTCTAAGGTAGCGGTTGCCTGCCCGGCAATCACATCATAATTATCATAAGGGTGAATAAAATGAGCCCCTGTTTTTCTAACTACCTCCGCCAAAGTACTTTCCCTCGCCATTTGATTTGGTTCACAGAAAATGATTTCTGCACCATAAGCGCGCGTTCCCTCCACTTTTATTTTAGGAGCATTATTGGGCATAACGATATAGGCGGGAATACCTAAAAATTGAGCAGCTTTAGCAACGGCCTGTGCATGATTTCCCGATGAATGCGTAGCTATTCCCAGCTTTTTAACCTCCCCTTGTAATCGCAAAGAAGCGCTCGCTGCACCTCTCATTTTAAATGCACCTATTTTCTGAAAATTTTCACATTTAAAGTAAATAGAACAATCAGCCATACCATTTAAAAATTGATTAGTTAACACTGGCGTTCTATGAATCATTGATTTAATCGCGTCCTGGGTTAGCCTCAAATCAGGTAAGGTGGGAACACTTGAAAGTGATTTCATTTCTTATTTTTAAAAGTTATCTCTCAGAAAGGTTAATACCTTATTCATCTCATTTTTCACCACGGCACTACCTTCCACAAAATGATTATTCATGAAACTGAATATCAATGTTTTACCCTTATTTGTTACCACATATCCACTGAGGCAATGATTATTAGAAAGAGAGCCAGTTTTAGCAAAAACATAAGGCTTTCCCTGACCTTTGTAAGAACCTGATATGGTACCCGACACCCCACCAGCGGGCAATAAGCTAAAAAGTCTTTCTTGAGGCATCATTTCAAGTAACTTTTTTAAAATAAAAACCATGTCCATAGGTGAAAAAAGATTGTACCTTGAAAGGCCTGAGCCGTCGGCCCAAACTGGTTTTTGTGGTAAGTCGGAAAGTAAAGAATCTCTTGCATACCCAATAAATTTTTCTGGATCGAGATAACCAAACTGTTTATCTGAACATAAAATCAATAATTGTTCTCCTATAAAATTATCACTTTCCTGAAGAAAAAAACGATAAAGGGAATCTGGAATGGGGACCTTATAATCTATAAAAGATAGGTTATCCTCTACATTAAGTTTTAATTGAGATACAGGTTGCTGAATATCCTCTCTAAAAACACCTAACACGGTTTCTACATTGGTACGAAATGGAACGATCAAATTAAAAGTGGTATCAAAAGCTACTTTATTGGCATAAAATTTATTTTCAAATTCATCTCTGTATATTTTGGGTCGTTTCCCCTTATCTGAATCATCGAAAGTTAAATGATCCAACGAAAAACCGGGTGTGGTCAACCACTTACCCAGGCTATCTTTTTTAAATTCCACATAATTCCCATGAATAGGAATAGGACTTCTTTCAACCTGGTAATAATAGGGATAATCTGCCCACGACCATCCTGAACCAAAACGATTCCCTTTCCAATTATCAAGAGAAAGCTTTACCGGCAGATTTGATTTTTTCCAAGGCTCCGGTTGTTCCACTGACAAAAAAGCCGGGTGCCTCCACATTGGATTACCCGTTCCCTGAATTACAAGCTGTCCATCTTTTTCAGCTACCCGCCAAACATTCAAACTATCACCTAATACCTTTAAGGCAGCATAAAAGGTAACTAATTTAACATTAGAAGCGGGTGTAAAATGTTTGTCTGCCTCCCTTTTTAATAAAATTTCCCCTGATGCTGCATCTTCAATCATTAATCCACTAAAATGCTGATTAAATATGACAGAGTTAAGAACCAGATTATCTAATTCCTTTACCTGCTTTTTATGTGCTTTTTGACCTGAAACGGAACCAACACAGAAAAAAGAAATAACTACAATCCAAAAAAAAGAAACATAGATTTTTATCATTATGATTTATTTTTTCTAAAAAAATTGATTTGAAAGGGTTACAAATCTTTACTAATTCGTACTTTTCAGCTAAGTTAAAAAAAATACCCTTGAAAATGTCATTCCTCAAATACACCACCATCATTTTTCTGTCATTGATCGTTTCAAACGCTGTGTTTGGTCAGATAAACAACAACGATGCTTATCAGGTTGCCCTACAACAAATAAGATTGACCTCTAATGAAAAATCAATTATTCCATTAAAAAAACTGGATGAATTATCTATTACACATCTGGTATTGGGCACGCCACAGGTTCAAACCAGCGTTTTTAGTACTCATTTAGATAAATATGCCTCTGTTAGTCATTATCAACTTCCACTTCAAGATGATCTTAAAAATCTTGACATCTGGTTAAAAGCGAGAAAATCGGCTGGTGATAATGCCTTTATTATCGAAATCTGGACTAAAGAAGATTTTAAATCAGATAAGTTAATGCAAATAAAAACATTGTTTGAAGGTTTGCCTGTAGTTATTGTAAACTTCGACACAAAATATTTTGACCGTAAAGATGATACCGGAAATACTATAAAATTTGACATTCAAACCCTTTCTGATTATTGGCACCAATCTTTATCGGCACAACTTATATTTGGAGGCGTATCCATTGAGGATGGTAAGGAAGCGAAGGGCGTCCGACTTGGATATTCACCCATAGCCAGCGTTGGCATGAAAGCGAATATCCTACATGACAGTATAAAATATATCATTGAACAAGGGATTGCAGCCAGGGCATTTCCCGGTGCTCAGGTGCTCGTGGCAAAAAAGGGCAAAATCATATTTCATGAGGCATTTGGCAAACACACTTATGAAGGAGAACAAAAACTTTCTCCAGATGATATTTACGATATGGCCTCCGTTACTAAAGTTAGCAGTGGACTTGCCGCATTAATGAAGTGGTTTGGCGAAGATAAATTAAACTTAGATGCCCCATTAAGCACCTATTTACCGGAAGCAAAAGGAACGAACAAAGCAGATCTAAAAATGAGGGATATACTTACTCATCAAGCCAGATTAAGGGCATGGATTCCCTTTTGGAAAGGCACTTTAGTGGGAAATAGCAGAAATCCATGGCAAAAAAACTGGAACAATAATCGAAATAATGACTACCGTTTCAAGGCAAAAACATTCAGATTACAAGCATCAAAAAATTATTCTATCGAAGTTCCGGGTGGCTTATGGTTACATAAAAATTATCCTGATAAAATGGCCTCGTATATTTTTAAGTCCCCCCTTAATACTAAACCAGGCTATGTTTACTCCGATTTCTTTTTTATACTCATGCCCAGATTGGTCAAGGCGCAGACGGGACAAGAATTTGAAAGTTATATTAAAACCCAATTTTACAAACCATTGGGTGCTAATACCTTAACCTGGAACCCATTGCGATTTTTCGATACCACTCGAATGGTGCCTACTGAAAGAGATACTTTTTTTAGAATGACACTTTTGCAGGGAAATGTACACGATGAAGGTGCCGGCATGTTAAATGGTATTTCGGGTCATGCCGGATTATTTGGTTCCGCCAATGACTTAGCTAAATTAATGCAGTTATACCTTAACAAAGGTATTTATGGTGGGGAAAGACTTATCGCAGAAAAGGCTTTTGATGAGTTTACCCGCTGTCAATTTTGCCCTGATAATTATCGGGGTGTAGGTTTTGACAAACCATTGGTTCAATATATTCCCGGTAAAAGTTCCCTAGCAAAAGATGCTTCTCCTGAAAGCTATGGTCACAGCGGATATACAGGTACCTTTGTTTGGATAGACCCCAAAGAAGAGCTAATTTACATTTTCTTATCCAACCGAGTGTATCCTACCAGAGAAAGCAGGGCCATTTACGATTTGAATATCAGACCGCGCATCCAACAATCTATTTATGACGCATTGAAAAATTAAGATCAATTTTTGATGGGTTGAAAAAGATTTATTCTTACCCCCGATTGAAAAGATACGGTCGAAATACGGTCATTATATGGGCCTATACCTTTACTTATATGCCTTACAAAAGATTGATAACTCGATTGACCGAAAATACTCGTTCTTGGTGAAATCATCTTTTCAGCACCAACACCCATGTCCATAGATAAATAAACATTATCAATAAGCGTTCCTCCCTGCATTAATCCCTCTTCAAGATTTTGATAAACACTGTTGGTTTTACCCGTTAAAGCAACTGAGGAAGGAAAAAATCCAGGATGGACAATAAAGTAATTTGCAGAAAGAGTGACTTGAGCCGTAGCACCCAATGTGGCATAAATACGCCATTTTTCTTTATGTACAATATTGAAGCGGGTAAATACCGGAATTTGTAAAAGATTTAGCTGAATTTTCTTTAACTGCTCAGTAGTGTATCCATCCCTTAGGCTACCCTGTATAAAGGTAATCGCCGGGGCATTGTACTCTTTATGTGCATAAATAAATCCAAAGCCAGTCTCTAAACGTTTAGCGCCATCACTCAACAAAAAGCCAAGATGAAAGCCTGAAGAGTTTCTAATGGTTTCCGGAACTTTATATCTTGGGTATGCCGGGGTAAAAACATTATCACCATCTAAGCCTGTTAATAAAGTTAAATGCCATTTTCCAAAATCAAGGATATTATTAATATAAATTTTTCTTGTTCCAATTGGAATATGTCT
Organism: Bacteroidota bacterium; assembly: GCA_017858735.1. Classification (GTDB taxonomy): domain Bacteria; phylum Bacteroidota; class Bacteroidia; order Chitinophagales; family Saprospiraceae; genus BJGN01. The sequence goes on along the minus strand of JAFMBH010000002.1, from coordinate 31,735 downwards.
TGATGCTAAGGTAGGAATTTGACTTACTTCCGTGAAAGATTTTGAGTAAACTGGCACAGGTTCCATTTTTAGAACCGTAGTAGCCGGCGAGCCAGGGATAGGTTCAACTTCTAACAGGATTTTTTTGGGTCGTAGTTTATTATCTAAATCATCAGATTCATTATCTGATAAGTTAGATAATATTTTATCTGGCGGAGCATTATGGCTTTTATTTTGAATGTTGTTTTCTACCACATTAATTTCAGTTGAGGCAGAAGCATTTTTATCATCCGATACATTATTATTATTATTTTCAACATTGACCAGTTGGGAGGTAGGTACCTGATGAATGACACCTACATGCAAACAAGTGAAGAATAACAAAACAGACATGGCAACCTCCATCGCTTTAAACCATATAATCTTATTTTCATTACTTTTGATATGGGAATAATAGGAATGAAAATGAGCCCAGGCGTGACTTTCATTTGTAGGAAAAATGAATTTATTTAATTTTTGATGAATATTTTGATCAAACTTTTTATCCAAATCGATTTGATCATCCAATAAGGCATCATTCCATTTTTCAGAAAAATTTTTCCATGCATCTTTAGGAACCTGAGTTTCCAGAGATTCCAGTTTATCCTTCAAAAATTGGTCCATTTTTTCCTCTTCCATCATTACCTCTGCTTCAATAAAATGTTTTGTAATTTGAGTCTTGCCTTCACTAAATTTGACCTTGACGTACTTTCATTAACATCCAGTAACTGGCTAATTTCTTTGTGCGAATAACCTTCAATAACGTATAAATTAAAAACGGCGCGATAGGCCGGTGTAAGCATTTGGACGGCCTCTAAAATTTCCATCTCTGAAAAACGGCTCACTGCATCTGCATCAAAACTAACTATATGATTAGCCTCGTCCATATCAGAAGTCCTTCTTCGCATATTTGACCTGTAATAATCTATGGCCGTATTGACCATAATCCGTCTGATCCAGGAAACTAAAGAAGTACCCGGCTGAAAGGAATGAATATTCCTTAATATTTTAATAAAACCCTCGTGCATAATGTCGAGAGCATCATTTTCATTATTAGCGTATCGCATACAAACACCCATCATGCGCGCATAATACTCTTCATAAAGGGCTTGCTGTGCCCACTTCTCTCTGCGCATGCAAGCTAAAACCACATTTTGTTCAGCATCCCAACTACCAGGAATTACTAATTCCATAAAATACGATTGAAAAATTGAAACAAGAAACTCAATGTACAATTTTATTTAAAAAAATGCTACTTATTGAGCTTGATTTTTTAGTAGTATTTCATTTTCGCCATCAAGTCGTTTAAAAAAATGAATAATTTGTTCAATTAAATACCTTTCCTGGGCTTCCGGACCTTCCACAGGACTTTTTGTTACTCTATCATAATGTGGCCATCCATCTGCATCTCTTCCTTTAAACACATAAATTCCCTGTTGGCTCAATAATTCACAGATAGCAATATGCATTAAATCTTGCTTTTCCTCCTTAGTATACGTTTTTTGCCATCGACCCAGGATTTGAATACCTACCAACAGCAAAACGGCATTAAGATCGGGAAGTTCGGGCTTATTAAATGCGTCTTTAATTTGATTTCTAATACGAAGCCAATCAAAATTTATTTCCCATTCTTCCATATTAGTTGTTATAATTTAGATTTGGAGAAAGCCATCTTTCAATAACCTCCAAAGACATATTTTTTCTATCTGCATAATTTTCCACCTGATCTTTAGAAATCTGACCAACGCCAAAATAAGTAGAGGCAGGATTTGAAAAATACCAACCGCTTACAGAGGCAGCGGGATACATAGCAAAACTTTCGGTCAAAATAATACCTGTTCTTTTTTCTACTTCAAGGAGTTCCCACAACTTCTCTTTTTCGGTATGATCCGGGCAGGCAGGGTAACCAGGAGCGGGTCTGATACCCTGGAAATTTTCTTTTAATAAATCGACGGTAGAATGATTTTCATCTTTAGCATAGGCCCAGGTATCCATTCTTACCCATTCGTGTAATTTTTCAGCCAGGGCTTCTGCCAATCTGTCCGCCAATGCTTTAAGTAAAATAGATTGATAATCATCTAAATTCTCCAGAAAATAGGCATCCATTTTCTCGATATTAAAGCCTGCGGAAACGGCAAAAGATCCAATAAAGTCAGATTTACCCACTGGAGCTACAAAGTCGGACAGCGATCTATTGGGTTGTCCGGGAGCTTTTTTAAGTTGTTGCCTCAAGCACTGCAAGCGCATTTTTTCTGTGGTTCTCTCTTCGTCGGCATAGATAATAATATCATCTTCAGTTCCTTGATTTGCGGGAAAAATACCCCAAACGGCCCTGGCCTCGAGCCATTTTTCATCAACTATTTTTCTGAGCATGGCTTTAGCTTCGACAAAAAGTTTCGTTGCCTCCTCCCCTACGACAGCATCTGTAAGAATATCGGGGTATTTACCCGCAAGTTCCCAAGAGCTAAAGAAAGGTGTCCAATCGATATAAGGAACTAATTCTTCCAAAGGAAAAGGAATTTTTTCCTGTATTCCAATCTTGTCCGGCACCGGAGGGGTGTAAGTGGCCCAATCCATGGTCCATTTATTTTTCCTGGCATCTGCAATAGGCAGGAATTGTTTTACCTGTTCTCTTCCTACTCTTTGCTCCCTAATTCTATTATTTTCAGCTCTGACATCTAAAATGAAATTACTGCTAACATCACCTTGTTCGCTAAGTAAATTACTCACTACGCCCACAGCACGAGAAGCGTCTAATACATGGACAACAGGGCCTTTATATTTAGGTTCTATTTTTACCGCAGTATGGGTTCTACTCGTTGTTGCGCCGCCGATCAACAAGGGAATAGTAAATCCAAGTCGCTGCATTTCACTGGCAAGATGAACCATTTCATCTAAAGAAGGGGTAATCAGACCTGATAATCCAATAACATCAACTTTTTCCTCTTTTGCTCTTTGCAGTATTTTATCAGCGGGCACCATAACACCCAGATCTACAATATCATAATCGTTACAACCGAGAACAACGCCAACTATATTTTTACCAATATCATGCACATCTCCCTTAACCGTCGCGAGCAAAATTTTACCCTTTGCCCTACTATTTTCATTTTTATTTGCTTCAATATAAGGCGTAAGCCAGGCGACAGCCTTTTTCATTACCCGGGCACTTTTAACTACTTGCGGAAGAAACATTTTACCTTCACCAAATAGGTCACCAACATAATTCATGCCATCCATCAAAGGGCCTTCAATAACAGACAAAGGCTCAGCTACTTGCGTTCGTGCCTCTTCAACATCCTCATCAATATAGTCTGTAATTCCCTTTACTAAGGCATATTTGAGTCTTTCATTTACGGATTGATTTCTCCAGGAGAGATCTTTCTGAATCGACTTTCCTGCATCACCTCTAAGGGATACGGCCAGGTCAGTTAATCGTTCTGTAGCATCGGCTCTTCTGTTAAAAAGTACATCTTCCACCTTTTCGAGTAAATCGGGTTCAATATTAGAATAAATATCCATCATCCCAGCATTTACAATACCCATATCCATACCGGCACGAACGGCGTGATAGAGAAATGCAGTGTGCATTGCCTCCCTGACCACTTCATTTCCTCTGAAGGAGAAAGAAATATTACTTACTCCACCACTCACTTTAGCACCTGGGCAAAGTTTTTTTATCTGTCGGGTAGCTTCAATAAAATGTATCGCATAATCATTATGTTCCTCGATACCCGTAGCTACGGCAAAAATATTAGGATCAAAGATAATATCTTCGGGAATGAATCCTACCTTTTGGATAAGCAAATCATAGGCCCTTTTGCAAATGCTTACCTTTCGTTCCACTGTATCGGCCTGACCCACTTCATCGAAAGCCATAACTACAGCTGCCGCGCCATAACGACGAACCAATTTAGCTTGTTTTAAAAATGCTTCTTCCCCTTCTTTTAATGAGATTGAATTTACGATACATTTGCCCTGAACACATTTTAAACCAGCCTCAATGACAGAGAACTTTGAAGAATCAATCATTATGGGAAGCTTTGCGATATCGGGTTCGGACATAACAAGATTTAAAAATTCCACCATAGCTTGTTCCGAATCGAGCAAACCCTCATCCATATTTATATCAATAATCTGGGCTCCCCCTTCCACTTGTTGTTGAGCGACTTTGAGGGCTTCCGTGTAATTTTTCTCGCGAATTAATCTTGCAAATTGCTTGGAACCAGTAACATTTGTTCTTTCACCTACGTTAACGAAATTTGTTTCAGGGCGAATAACCAGAGGTTCCAGACCACTAAGGGTAGTAAAATGGCTTTTAGATGTTAATTTTCTTGGAATAATACCCTTAACTGCTTCGGCCATGGCTTGAATGTGATCAGGCGTTGTTCCACAGCAGCCACCTACTATATTTACAAAACCAGAAGAGGCAAATTCCTTTATATACTGTTGCATTTCAGAGGCCCCCTGATCATATTCCCCAAACTCGTTTGGCAAACCAGCATTAGGATAGGCGGAGATATAACAGTCTGCAATGTCAGATAATTCCTGAAGATAGGGTCTCATTTCCGTCGCTCCCAACGCACAATTTAACCCAACACTTAAAATTGGAATATGGTTAATGGAGGCCCAGAAAGCGCCAACGGTTTGCCCTGAGAGGGTTCTTCCGCTCGCATCGGTGATGGTACCAGATATCATAACAGGAAGACGATCGCCTACCTCTTCAAATAATTCTTCGATGGCAAAGAGCGCAGCTTTTGCATTAAGGGTATCAAAGATGGTTTCCACGATGAGCGCATCACAACCACCATCCATTAATCCTTTTGCTTGTTCGTAATACGCCTCTTTAAGTTCGTCAAAAGACACTCCCCTGAAACCGGGGTTATTTACATCCGGAGAAAGAGATGCAGTTTTATTGGTTGGACCTATAGCTCCGGCAACAAAACGAGGCTTTTCAGGTGTTTTTAGATTAAATTCATCTGCTGCCTTCCTGGCTATTTTTGCAGCCTCAAGATTCATTTCGTAAGCCAGGCTTTCCAAATGATAATCGGCTTGGGCTATTTTTGTAGCTCCGAAGGTATTTGTTTCTAATATATCGGCACCTGCCTCCAGATAAGCACGATGAATAGCTTCAATTATATGAGGTTGAGTAAAAACGAGGATTTCATTATTACCTTGAATATCATAAGCATGATTGGCAAATCGAGTGCCCCGATAATCCTTTTCCGTTAGTTTATACTGTTGTATCATTGTGCCCATGGCACCATCAATAACTAGAATACGGTCTTTAAATAAAGCTTCAAGCCTAATATTCATTTTCTATTTTAATTTGATGAAAAATTCAATACTCAAAGGTATAAGAAAAGTATGTAAACTTATAATTTGTCAAAGGGTTCACTATTTTAATAATAAAAAAAGCCTCCAATGAGGAAGCTTTTTTTAAAAAATATTTTACTGATTCATTAAATTAAACGGTACATAGTTCCTTTGCCCTACGTAAACTTTCCAGGGGTTTCCCTGAAGTAGGTATAAATTCTTGCCCTAAAAAGCCATCATAACCCGTACTCTTTATGGTTTTAATGATATGAGGATAGTAAAGTTCCTGACTTTCATCGATTTCGTTTCTTCCTGGAAGACCTGCCGTATGATAATGGCCAATCACCTCATGATATTTCAGGATATTATTACTAATATTTCCCTCCATTACCTGAGCGTGATAAATATCATACAATAATTTAAAGTTCGGGGAGCCCAATTTTTGTACTAAAGCTGCACCCCAGGCGGTATGATCGCATTGATAATCAGCATGATCAATATAACTATTCAGCAGTTCAATAACTATTTTGACACCGTATTTTTCAGCTTCCTTTGTCACCATTTCCAAACCTCTTGCACAATTTTCAAGTCCTTGCTCGTCCGAAATACCATTTCTGTTTCCAGAAAAACAAATAACGGAAGGAATTCCATTTTCACTTGCCTGTCTGATAAACCTCGCATAATTCTCTTGAAGGAAGGCATGATTTTTAGGATCATTAAATCCTTTAGAAATATTACAAAAGCTATCCATACCAACGGCACAAGTAAGACCTGCATCTTTGACGACCTTCCAATCGGCAGGCCCTAAAATTTCTACCGATTCAAAACCCAATGCTTTGACTTCTTTACAAAACTCGGGTAAGGTATAAAAGGCGCGAAAACACCAGTAACAAACAGAATGTTTCATAAGACGGAACAATTAAAATGACTAAAAACAATAGCAAAAAGATTTAAAAATAACCATCAGACGGGCGCATAAGCCAGGCCTTTTGTATCTGCTAAGGGAGTACAACCTTTAAAAACACCAGGAATAGGGTCATACACCAGTACTTCGGTACAAAGTTGTTCATTAGCGAAATATCCTTTATAAATGGTATCCTTCAGCATCATAAAAAACTGATGAGAAGGCAAAGGTTTAGCACCGACCGGAAGCAATTTAACGGCTGCTCTAATTTCAGTATTCAGGGCGTTCAAATAATCTGTACGTTCTGATTCCATCATAGCAACGAAAGATTTACCCATTTTTTCCTTCACCTTGACGTCAAAATTATCAATACCGTTTATAAAAAGTTGTTTTGTGTCTGGAGCAGCCCAATCTGAAAGAAGTAAATCTACAAATCTATCGACGCCCAGCTCTGAAGCAGAAGGCGTTTTTGTTTTAGGCAGCATAGTATCAGCAATCAAAGTAACCCAGGCAAACTGTTCTGCAGTTAGCGCGGAGGGAACCCAATTATCTTTTTCTTTACCCTCTGATGGGGCGTTTTTATTATTAGGTTTACAAGACGATACCAATCCTGCTAAGGATCCGGTGGCGGCTGTAAATCCAATAACCATCCCTGTATATTTTAAAAGTTCACGACGTTGCATAGTGGCTATTATAAAGGTTTACAGATTGTTATTTTTCAATTGTTTAACGGCATAATCAACCGCTCTGGCTGTTAAAGCCATATAGGTTAACGATGGATTAACGCAAGCGGCAGAGGTCATACAAGCGCCATCAGTCACGAAAACATTAGACACCTGATGCATTTGATTCCATTTATTGAGAATAGACGTTTTTGGGTCATTTCCCATTCTGGCCGTTCCCATTTCATGAATACCCAGACCTAGAGAATAACCATCGTCGTAGGTGGTGATATCTTTTAATCCGGCAGCTTCCAGCATTTCAGCTGCAGCATTCATCATATCGAGACGCATAATTTTTTCATTCGTCTTAATGCCTGCATCAAATTTGAGGACTGGAAGGCCCCATTTATCTAAGCGGCTGTAGTCGAGTTCGACTTTATTTTCATGATAAGGCAGCGTTTCACCAAAGCCAAGTAAATTCATAGACCATGGTCCGGGCTCAGAGAGTTGATCTTTAGATTGAGCACCCATTAGGAAAGCCTCTTCGGCTACTAAAGCACCAAAGCTTTGCCTTCCACCACCGCCCTGATAACCGTAACCCCTTATAAAGTCCCTTCTTTTGGTTGCATTATCAATATTTCTGAACCTGGGCACATATATTCCATTAGGTCTTCTGCCTTTAAAATATTTATCGCCAAATAGTTCCGATTTAGCTCTGGCACCTGCTCTAAAATGGTGATCCATGATATTATGACCGAGCTCACCACTAAGATTTCCCAAACCATTTGGATGAGAATCGTACCTTGAATTCAATAGAATATGGGTAGTACCCAATGCAGAGGCACAACAGAAAATAACTTTAGCAAAAAACTCATGTACTTCCATAGTTTCCGCATCGATAATACGCACCCCCACTGCCTTTTGTGTTTTTTCATCCAAAATGATATTTTGAACGATAGAATGAGGTCTGAGCGTCATATTTCCCGTAGCCTCAGCAGCGGGCAAAGCGGCAGCATTGGAACTGTAGTAAGCACCATAAGGACACCCTCTTATACATCGATTTCTGGACAGACACTGACCTCTTGTTCCATGATACTCAGGATTTGGCTGCGTAAGATGAGCCGTTCTGCCTATCGTTATACGACGTTCAGGATATTTAGCTTCTGATTTTTCCTTTACAAATTCTTCTATACAATTAAACTCCATGGGCGGCAAAAACTCGCCGTCAGGCAGCTGATGTAGCCCTTCTTTCTGACCACTCACCCCAATATATCGCTCGACATAATCATACCAGGGAGCGATATCAGCATATCTGATAGGCCAATCTACAGCAATACCGTCTTTTGCATTGGCCTCAAAATCCAGGTCACTCCATCGGTAACTTTGTCTTCCCCACATAATGGAACGTCCGCCCACATGGTAACCCCTCATCCAGTCGAAGCGTTGAACTTCAGTATAAGGTTGTTCAGAATCTTTAACAAAAAAGTGTTTGGTAGATTCTTTTATGGTATAACCTGTTCTCGATTGGTTGAAATAATGCTCTTTCACTTCAGCTTCCGGCACATTGTCCCCATTAGGTAATTCCCAGGGATCGAGAGAGGCTGTTGGATAATCTACCACATGTTTGACATCCCTGCCCCTTTCGAGGACGAGCGTTTTAAGTCCCTTTTCACAGAGTTCTTTGGCGGCAAAACCTCCACTAATCCCTGATCCGATGACAATAGCATCATAAGTGACTTCTTTTTTACCTTCAGTGTTTACGTACATTGTTGCTTTATGAAAATTTATTGAGTGATAAACCTAAATTTAGGGTATTTTAATTATAAAAAAAACCTATTCCTAAATTTTTATTATTTATAACAAAATTTTGGGTAAATATCCTTCAATAGTTCTAAATTTGGGCGAAATTTAAAAAACCAAAGCATAGACTAAATAACCAACGATTATGCCATTTGATATTCATATGATTGAAGCCTGGTATGCTGCATTACCACAACGCATTGCTGACGCAAGAAAAGTACTTGGAAGACCATTAAATCTTACCGAGAAAATACTTTATGCCCATCTTCATAATGCTTCACCTTTACAAGGTTATCAGAAAGGTAAAGATTATGTATTTTTTGCCCCTGACCGCGTGGCCATGCAAGATGCCACCGCACAAATGGCTCTCCTACAATTTATGACTTGTGGAATGCCCAATACTGCGGTTCCCACCACGGTTCATTGTGATCATTTGATTCAGGCCGAGGTTGGTTCTGCAGAAGATTTAAGCACGGCGCTGCGCGAAAATGATGAGGTTTATCAATTTTTAGCGGACGTTTCTATCAAATACGGTATAGGTTTCTGGAAACCAGGGGCGGGTATTATTCACCAGATTGTTCTTGAAAACTATGCTTTTCCAGGTGGAATGATGATTGGCACTGACTCTCATACGCCAAATGCCGGTGGATTAGGTATGGTGGCCATCGGGGTTGGTGGTGCTGATGCTGTGGACGTTATGGTGGGCATGCCCTGGGAATTAAAAATGCCTAAGGTCATTGGTGTTAAACTAACAGGAAAATTAAACGGCTGGACCTCTCCAAAAGATGTAATTCTAAAGGTAGCGGGAATTCTTACCGTTAAAGGTGGAACAGGTGCTATCGTTGAATATTTTGGACCCGGTGCGGAATCTCTTTCTTGTACAGGAAAAGGTACCATTTGTAATATGGGTGCCGAAATTGGCGCCACTACGTCAACTTTCGGTTACGATGCCTCAATGAGCAGATATCTTAAGGCTACCGGAAGAACCGATATTGCCGCTTTAGCTGATAAGGTAGCAGAACATTTAACCGGTGACGAAGCTTGTTACGCAAATCCTGCGGACTATTTCGACCAGGTTATAGAGATTGATTTAAATACGTTAGAACCTCATATTAACGGTCCTTATACGCCAGATTTGGCCTGGCCAATTTCTCAGTTTGCTCAAGCAGTGAGAGATAATGGTTATCCGGCAAAATTAGAAGTTGGTCTGATTGGCTCTTGTACCAATTCTTCTTACGAAGATTTAGACAGAGCTGCCTCCGTGGCAAGACAGGCAGGTGAAAAAAATATTAAAGCGAAAGCAGAATTTACCATAACGCCTGGTTCTGAACTTATCAGATACACTGTAAATCGCGATGGTCAGCTGGCCGATTTTGAAAAAATTGGTGGTGTGGTTATGGCTAATGCTTGTGGACCATGTATCGGACAATGGGCAAGACATACTGACGATCCAACGAGAGCAAATTCTATCATTACCTCATTTAACCGTAATTTTTCTAAACGAAATGATGGTAATCCTCAAACAAGAGCCTTCGTTGCTTCTCCTGAAATTGTTACCGCACTAACCATCGCCGGTGATTTGACCTTCAATCCTTTAACAGATACCTTGTTGAATGAAGACGGTGTGGCTGTTAAATTAGATCCACCAAGTGGCGATGAATTACCAACAAATGGTTTCGCCGTTGAAGATGCTGGTTATGTCGCTCCCGCTGATAACGGCAATGAGGTAACTATTTCAGTAAGCCCTGCATCAGAAAGATTACAACTTTTATCTCCTTTCACCCCTATCAAGGCCGAACACCTGAAAGGTATGCGTATCTTGATTAAAGCAAAGGGGAAATGTACTACAGATCATATTTCTATGGCAGGCCCCTGGTTAACTTATCGCGGACATTTACAGAATATTGCTAAAAACACCTTCATCAGTGCCATTAACGCCTTTAATGGTGAAACAAATAAGGTGATTAATTTTATTAAAAATGATTTCCTTTCTGTTCCAGACTCAGGGCTCGCATATAAAGAAGCAGGTATTGGTACCGTCGTTTTTGGAGAAGAAAATTATGGTGAGGGTTCTTCCAGGGAACATGCTGCTATGCAGCCAAGATTTCTTGGCGTGAGGGCCGTGATTGTTAAATCATTCGCCAGGATTCATGAAACCAATTTGAAAAAACAAGGTATGCTCGGCTTAACTTTCGCAGATGCCGCCGATTATGAAAAAATCCGTCAGGATGATTTAATTAATATCGAGGGTTTCGATACCATGACGCCAGGCACTCCGCTGACTTTAGTACTTCATCATTCCGACGGCAGCAGAGATTCTTTCAATGTAAATCATACTTACAATCAACAACAAATCGAATGGGTGCAAGCAGGTTCAGCCTTAAATAAAATAAGGACGACCTTACTTTCTGCCTAAATAGATATTTAATTAAATATAGAGGGAAATCATCCGTTTTTAGAGTGATTTCCCTCTTTTTTTTGTCAGGGAATTACCTCGATAGCATAAGAAACCTTCGGGGGTGCATCATAAAGGTAACATTGAATACAATCATTTTGCGTTAGAGAAATGATTTTGAATTGAAATGTCTTACCCATTTCCAGATTCACTTTACAAATATTTTCCACCTTAAAAACATTATCATACTTCTGCACACTTGCTGACATTTCGTCCATCCAACCGTCCTCACCGAACTTTTCTGCATTTTTAATCTGAACAACCGTTGAGGCACAAGTTACCCTAATGACTTCCCCTTTTAAAACAGATTCGTCGAGCAAATCGTTTTTTTCACAGCCAAAGAAGAGCTGAGGAACAATAAATAAAAAAATTAATAATTCCTTTTTCATCTTAAATTTTTTAATAAAAACGAAAAAACTGTAAATAAAATTGTAAATAGCAATGCAATAGAATAGGTCAACTTACTATAAAAATTTTATACAATATGGCATTTACTATAATTTCGGCAGGTGCTGGAAGTGGAAAAACATATAGGCTTACTCAGGAAATGGTTAAAAAGTTAAATGAGGGCTATCCAGCCGCTGGCATCATTGCTACCACTTTTACTCAAAAAGCTGCGTCCGAGTTACAAAGTAGAGTAAGAATAGCTTTACTAAAGATAGGATTGAGACAAGAAGCTGAAGCGTTAACCAATGCATTGATTGGAACCGTTCATAGTCTGGGAATCAAATTATTACAACGCTTTGCCTTTGAAGCAGGCGTATCTCCTATTGTAAATATTATTACCGAAGGAGAACCGCAATATTATTTCAATCTGGCTATGACCTCTATTTTGACCCCGGAAAAGGTAGAAAAAATGGAGGAGTTAAGCCGAAGACTTACCATTATTAAAGATGAAAATAATGGCACAGATTGGCGAAATATAGTAAAAAATTTAACCGATATTGCCAGGTCTAATAATTTTTCTGCAGCCGTGTTAAGGGAATCAGCAAAAGAGTCCATTGCTACTCAACTGAATCTCCTCGAACCACCTGAGATGGACGCCGAAGCGTTTGATAGCCTTCTCTTAGATCAGATAAAAGACACCTTACATAAAGTTAGCGAAACTGGTGATGTAACCAAGGTTACTTCAACCAGTCTTGACAAGATTAAAAAAGTAAAGCAACTTCTTGAAAACAACATCTATCCACCATGGGAAGATTGGGCCAGGTTATCTAAATTAGATGCCGGAGTAAAAAGTAAGGAAGCAATAAAAGAAATGACCGAATTTGCAGCCAGTCATATTCGACATCCACGATTCCATGCTGATATTTCTGCGTTTATTCATGAAATATTTGAACTCGCCATCGAAGCTATGCAAGAGTATAGTCATTTCAAAACGCAAAGAGGTCTCATTGATTACACAGATATGGAGGTTAAAGTGGATGAATTACTCGACAATCCTACCGTTTGTGACATATTGAGATCGGAAATAAGTATTTTAATGGTCGATGAGTTTCAAGATACCAGCCCCATTCAATTATCCATTTTTCTTAAACTTTCTCAAATAGCTAAACATACTATTTGGGTGGGAGATCCAAAACAAAGTATCTACGGATTTCGAGGGGCGGAACCCTCTCTGATGAAAGCCATTATTGATAAAAACGGAGGGGTAAAACCGGAGGATGTTCAAGGTAATTCTTATCGGTCCAGGCAAGATCTGGTGCATTGTGTTAATGCCATTTTCGTTCGCGGATTTAGCGATATGCCCTCCTCTCAAGTAGAACTTCAACCCATTCGTACCAGGGAAAGTGAATCTGATTTGTTTGGTCCGGCACTAAATATTTGGGAATTAAATAAAAATGAAGATGGAAAGAAGCAAAAATTTAATATTCAAAATGTATCCAATTCTTTAGCTCATTCCCTGCAATCTTTGTTACAAAAGGGCATCTATATAAAAGATGATCAAAGCGGCGAAATGAGAAAGGCTCAAGCGGGTGATGTTGCTATTCTTTGTAAAACAAACAACCTTTGTTTAGGCGTGGCAGCCTCCCTTAAAATGGCCGGGCTAAATGCCGCCGTTTCACAACCAGGCATTTTTGGTACCGTCGAAGGTATTCTTATTCTCGCCTGTCTGAAATATGTTCAAAGTAAAGATGAGATCGCCCTTACAGAAATTTTATTGTACGGCGAAAAAATGAGTCTGGAGGCACTTTTACACGCTAAGGCCGACAGGCAACGCCAAAAAGCAAACGACAGTGATCTGAAATTACCTGAATGGGGCCTAGATTACCCTCTTACACGGAAACTGATAGCGTTGAGGAAAAATCGAAAATATCTTTCCGTTTTTGAAATATTAGACCAGTTAATCTCCTCTCTTGATTTAAAAAGATTGATTGTTGAATGGGGAAATCCAGATCAACGTTTAGATAATATTGATCAAATCAGATCCATTGCCCTTAAATATGAGGAAAGTTGCAAGAGTCTTCATATCGCTACCTCTTTGTCCGGATTTATTTTCTGGTGCCAAAGAAAAATTGAAACCAATACAGATCTTCAGGGGGCAGGGGAAGGCCCCGATTCCGTTAGAGTGCTCACCTATCACCGAAGCAAAGGACTTGAATGGCCTATCGTAATTCTTCTGGATCTAGATAAAGAAGTTAACACCAAAATCAATAATCTGACCATTGTTCCCAAAAATAATACCATAGATTTATCAAATATTCTGGGAAACCGATGGGTGCGTTTATGGATAAATCCCTACGGTAAAAACAATAAAAAAACAGTACTCTGGGATAATATTGAAAAATCTCCAGAATGGGATTACCAGAATAAACAAGATCTTGCCGAAGAAATTAGAATATTTTATGTAGGATTTACCCGCGCAAGAGATTATCTGATTTTGCCCTATGCTGATAAAAATCTATCCGTTATCAATAGAATCTGGAATAAAGACCTGGAAGAATTGAATCTCCTCGACCTTAATAGTGAAAAGATTTCAATACCCTGGAAAAATGAAAATCTACCTTTTAACATACTCCCTATGCGTTTTATTGACCAGACGCCCGAGGTGGTTAGAGAATATGCTTCCTTTCTTTATACGGAAGCAGCGAAAGGAGAGGTTGACCATATTACTAAACTTATTCAATATGAAGATTTATCAGGAATAAAAGAGATAACAACTACTTTTAATATTATTGAAAAGGTAACTATTTGGGAAGATTTAAACACAGAAAATTGGTCGCAGGAAGAAAAAGAACATTTTAAAATGGCTATGGCAGCCTTTATAAATGCATGGCATCCAGACGAAGAAAGCTATAGAATAAAAATTTTGTCAGAAGATTTATTAAAAGAATTTTCACTGACTAACCGTTTACCAGCTACCTTTTTTATAGAGGTAAGTGATCGCTTAACTTCTTTAGTAGCACCTCTTTTCTTCGATTTTATAGGTAAAAATCACCTAATTACTTCCTATATTGCACAAAGGGAATATAATTTTGACATTCCTATGGTCATAGAATCAGAGCAAGAGAATATTTTTTTCACCCTGATTAATATTTTAGACAGTAAATCAGTTGAAGAGCTTTTGGAGGACCACAAAAATAAGCTTGCCTTTGAAAATGAATTAATTAAGCGAAACAAAGGTTCAGAGAATATTCAAAATTGGGTGCTGTTAGTCTCAAAAGGAACCCTTGTGAAAATCGATTGGACCCTAAAAGATTCTTTAGAGGAAATTATTAATAACTTGTAATCATGAAAAAAAATATTGGCCTCCTTTTATGCCTCTCTTTCTTTTTGTCAACCTTAAACGGGCAAATCCCTTTTCTCCAGGACCATATCAATAAATGGACAAATGGATTAAAATATACAGAGGATGTTATGAATATGCTGCCAGATTCTCTCTGGACTTTTAAACCAATAAAAGAAGAAATGTCTTTTCGGGAACAAGTTTTACATATTACTCAAAATATGTATTGGTTAAGCAGTACTTACCTGAATGGTGAAAGTTTAGGATTGAAAATAAAAGATGAAGGCCAATCTATTCAGGACATTAAGTCCCAATACCTGGAAATCGGAAGATACACCTTAAAAGTGCTTCAGAATTTAGAGGAAAATGAACTTTCTGAAAGAGTAAATTTTTTTGCAGGAAATCTCACCCGCTGGCAGATATTTGAATTGATGCATGATCATCATACTCATCATAGGGGACAAATTATCGTTTATTTAAGGCTTAACAGCTTCAAACCACCTAAGTACGTCGGATGGTAGTATTACTATTCCGAATATTATAGTGCTTTTGTCGATAAAAAATACTAAATCTTCTAAATATCATAGGGAGGTATTAAAACCACTATATCTTTGAAAAAAAAATAAATCCAAAATGATGAAAACAACATTTTTTTCTATCCTAACCATGGTTTGCATTCTATTTTCTAATGTGACAGGAAGTGCTCAAACCGCGGATGAAATTATTAATAAGTATCTCCAGGCATTAGGTGGTCAAGAAAAATTAAAAACCATTCAAACGGTTGTTATGGAAGGAAGTCTCTCCGTTCAAGGCTTTGAATTACCTATCAAGTTATCCTCTGTGCACAACAAAGGGGTACGTCAGGACTTCAGTTTAAACGGCATGAATGGGTATTCCATTATAACTCCTACCGCAGGCTGGAATTTTAATCCATTCCAGGGGCAGACAAAACCTGAACCTGTTACAGCAGATGACATTAATGAAGGCATTAACCAATTGGATATTCAAAGTCCTTTTGTTGATTATGCAGCGAAAGGACATGCCATTGAATTGCTGGAAAATGAGGATATTGAAGGTACAGAATGCCATAAAATCAGGTTTACCTACAAGAACGGAAAAGAGGAATTCTGCTTTTTTGATCCATCCACCTTTTATATGGTCAGACAGAAAAGCAAAACCAAGGCAAACGGTCAGGAAATAGAATTGGTCAGTGACCTGTCAGGCTATTCTCCCAATGACCAGGGATATGTATTTCCGATGACTATTGGCAGTGCTATGGGTACCATTACCATGAAATCTGTCAAAGTAAACACAACGGTTGCTGAAACATTATTCACCGTAGATAAATAATGATGAATTTAAAGAAATTTATTGGCTTAAACCTCCTGATTGGAGGTTTAAGTTTCCCTTCTTTTGCCCAAAACACAACGATTAATGCCAGTACCTTTGGTGTGTTGGAAGCCAGGCAATTAGGCCCGGGAACCATGAGTGGTAGAATTTCCGCCATTGAAGGCGTTGTATCTGATCCAAAAATCCTTTATGTTGGCACAGCCGGTGGAGGTATCTGGAAATCCATAAATGCAGGTGCCTCTTTCAAACCTATTTTTGATAAATACTGCCAGAGCATTGGCGCCTTAGCCATTGACCCCACCAATGCAAAAATTATTTATGTGGGAACGGGTGAAAGTAATATGCGAAACTCTGTGTCCATTGGTAATGGACTTTACAAAACGACCGATAGTGGGGAAAACTGGAAGAAAATAGGTCTTGACAGTACTGAACATATTTCAAAAATTGCCATTGATCCCAAAAATCCTTCTACTTTATATGTAGCCGTACCAGGAGCCCTGTGGTCTGATAGTCCTCACCGGGGATTATATAAATCTGAAGATGGAGGAAAAACATGGTCTAAAATTTTATATATCAATGAAAAAACGGGTGTAGCCGACTTGTTACTCGACCCACGTGACGCCTCTGTCATTTATGCAACTACCTGGGAGTTCCGAAGAACTGCCTTTAGTTTTTCGAGTGGTGGCAATGGAAGTGGTCTTTATAAAAGTACGGATGCAGGGAAAACCTGGAAAGAAATTACCAAAGGTCTTCCACAAAAACCATTTGGAAGAATCGCCATGGCTTTAGCTCCTTCTGCGCCTGAAAATTTACTGGCTATTGTAGAAAGTGAAAATACCGGGCTATATATTAGTAGTGATAATGGCGAAAGCTGGAAACCTCAAAGTGCTTCCTTAAATGTTGTGAGCAGACCTTTTTATTTCAGCACGCTGGTGGTTGACCCCAAAGATGCGAAAAGGGTTTACCGCCCAGCTTACAGTTTCAGTTATAGCAGTGATGGTGGCTATTCATTTACCGATGCCAGTAGCGAAGGCGGTTGGGTACATAGTGATCATCATGCGCTTTGGATTAATCCCAATAATACCGCTCAAATGTATCTTGGAACCGACGGAGGCGTTTATTTGAGTCAGGACAGAGGGGTTACCTGGATTTTTCTGAGCAACCTTCCCGTAGGTCAATTTTATCATGTTGCCGTTGATAATGAAACTCCCTACCGAATTTATGGCGGATTACAAGATAATGGTAGTTGGGTCGCTCCTTCTGCCGTGCCAGGTGGTATAAGTAATGGCGATTGGAAAAGCATTTATGGTGGAGATGGATTCTGGACCGTACCCGATCCTTTACATCCTGATTATGCTTATGCGGAAGCGCAGGGTGGTTCCATGGCCAGAGTCCATTTAAAAACCTTTAAATCACTTGACATAAAACCTCAGGCAGGCAAGAGCGATGGTAAGTTGAGATGGAATTGGAATACGCCTATCGTTACAGGTGCAGCAAACAAAGGTAATCTTTATACTGGTGCTCAATATCTGTTCAAAAGTACTGACCAGGGTAGAAATTGGGAGAGAATTTCTCCCGATTTGACAACAAATGATCCAAAAAAGCAGGAACAAGAAAAAAGTGGTGGTATCAGTGCCGATGTGACCAGTGCTGAAAACCACACGACTATCTTCGCTATAGCAGAAAGTCCGTTAGACGAAAAAATCATTTGGGTCGGTACCGATGACGGTAATTTTCAGGTGACTACCGATGGAGGTAAAACCTGGACAAATACCAGTGCTAACGTATCAAAAACAGGCATTCCTGCCCAGGCATGGGTCAGTAGTGTGGAACCGAGCAGATTTGATAAAAACACAATTTATGCCACTTTTGACCACCATGCCTATGGGGATCATAAAACATATTTAGCAAAATCAACCGACCTGGGCAAAACATGGATTTCTTTTAAAAGTAGTGAATTCACAGGTTTTGCTCATAAGATAAAAGAAGATCTGGTGCGTCCCGATTTACTTTTCCTTGGCACAGAAATGGGATTTTTTACCAGTTTTGATGGGGGAAAACAATGGAACAGAATGAAAAATAATATTCCCTGGTATGCTTTAGTCCGGGATATTGCCATTCATCCTAAAACAAACGACCTCATCCTTGGTACGCATGGCAGAGGTATCATTGTAATAGATGATATAAGTCCTATGAGATCTTTGACGGAGAAAGAAGCGATGCAAGCCGCCATTTTTCTACCTACCCCTCCCCTTGCCATTTCAGACGGTGAATTTTCAGCAGGAAGCTTTCCCGCAACGGGCGGTTGGGTAGCCCCCAATGCTCCAGGTATTAAACCCATAATTTATTATCTTAAAGATAGACCGAGTACGGGTGAATTTTCCATTGATATTTTGGATGAACAAGGGAAGCTGGTACAAAAACTGAGTAATCCATCCAAAAGAAAAGGATTAAACAAGGTGTTTTGGAATTTGCGAATGGAACCCCCAAAAACGGCCAAAGGAAGTAAAGTAGATTATGCTACTTTTACTGCACCCGCTGTTTTACCAGGCAATTATACAGTTAGGATGACCAAAGGTACTGAGGTAATTACGCAGAATATTCAGCTGGTTCACGACGAATCTAATCCCTCCTTCAGTTTGGAAGACAGGAAAGCAAGGCATGCATTGAGTATGCAATTGTACGAAATGCATAAGAATTTAGCCTCTTTGGTAGATGAGTTGATTGCTGAGGAGGAACTCTTAACTAAATTAAGTGCGGAAGTTAAAAAACCTGCTTACAAGGAAACCCTTTCTCAATCGGCCAAAGCACTTTATACATTGAGAGAAACATTGGTTCCTGTCGAAATGAAAAGTATGTTTGCCGACATCAGAAGGCTTCGGGAGGATATAAGTGAAGTTTATGTCGCTGTTTGTAGCAATGACTCAAAACCGAGTAATTTGCAGGAAACGAGGGCAAAAGACCTGAATGAGGAAATTAAGAAGGCAAATGAAGCTCTTACCTCTTTGAAAACCAAATATGTGCCCATTTTGAATAAGATAGGGCCCAAACCATAATAATTAAAATAAATAATTTTGATCGGACAATCCTTTTTTCCTTTGATGCAAGGAAAGGAGGATTGTCCTTTTTTTGTCCTTTCCTTTTTATATATTTGTATATCAAATTTTAACAAAACAATTGTAAATGGAAAAGATTTTTTGGGTATGCTTATTTTGGATACCATTGACCTTGAATGCTCAGGAATATATCCCTCTGGAAGATTTATCTTTCTTTAAATCTACCGGAAAAACAAATTGGAAATTAGCTAAGGATGCTTCCGCTGATCTTTCAAAAAAAGATGTATTTACCCTTACTCCTGGCACAGGTGTTTTGGTGAATCTACCTTCCGAAGGTAATATGTCAAATCTTCATTCAGCGAAAGACTACGGAGACGTTGATATCAGCTTTGATTTTATGATGTCAGCACATTCTAATTCCGGCTTTTATTTGCAGGGTAGATATGAGGTACAATTATTGGATTCATGGGGTGTTTTAAATCCAACGACGGCCGATTGTGGTGGTATATATCAGAGATTCAAGCAAGGTCCTCCCCTTGTAACCTACGAAGGTTATGCTCCCAGGGTAAACGCTTGTCTGGCTCCCGGCTTATGGCAACACATAGATATTTCTTTTCAAGCGCCAAGATTTGATAGCAATGGAAAAAAGATATCCGATGCAAAAATGATTCAAATTAAGCTTAACGGTGCCATTATTCATGAAAACGTAAGTCTCAGCGGTCCCACAGGGGGTTCAATTTCTGAAATGGAAACGGAAAAAGGACCTTTTGTTATTCAAGGAGATCATGGTTCCGTTGCTTTCAGACATTTCAGTGTGAAAGACCTGAGCGACAAACCTGCCTATTTAGATCCTGTTAATTATCAGGTTTATTTAGGAGAATTCAAAGGTCGCGAAGAATTGTCAGCTAAGAAACCTGAGGTAACAGTAACTTCAGATAAGCTTACCTGGGATCTTACCTCAAATACTTCTCAATTTGCAAATAGCATAAAAACAATGCTAAATATTCCCACCGCCGGAGAACATAGCATTGAATTTGAAATTAAAGGAAAGTATTTTATTCAGATAAATGGCAAGGAGGTTTATGCAGAACCTAAAGAGGAAGATAATAATCGAAGAACTCTTCTCCTTAACTTGCCGGCAGGAAAGGTTCCGTTTGAAATAATTCAAATTAAAACAGATAAAAGGGTTAATAACTCTTTGGGCTTTTGGATAAGCGGTCCAAATTTCAGAAATACCGCCCTTCATGGCACCGGTTCTTATCTATCTACATCGACTAGTGAAGAAATTTCCCTCGATGCAAATACGTCCAGGGTATTTCGTTCCTTCATGGATGTAATGAAAAATGGGAAAAGGATAAAAAGAGTGGTCCATGCTGTAAATGTGGGAAGTCCTGATAAATTGCACTACACCTTTGACCTTGATAATGCTAATATCGTTCAGATTTGGAAAGGAAATTTTTTAAATACAACCCCAATGTGGGATGATCGTGGCGATGGTTCGTCCAGACCCTTAGGTGCTGTTTTAACGCTTTCTCCCAATGCTTTTTTTACCAGTAAATCGACTGTATTTAGTCAGGATAATTTAGGTGATAATCTATTGATAAAAGGCTACGAACTTGATAATGAAGATATTCCAACCTTTAATTATATGCTTGATGGTGCTGATATTCTTGACAAAACCGTTATGGTAAATAAAAAGCATTTTCAAAGAACACTGACGATAAAAAATCCTAATCTCAATCATGTTTGTCGACTTGCCGTAGGTAGTGACATCATAAAAACTGGGGAAAACAGATATCTTATAGATGGGAAAGCCTATTATATCGAAGTCGCAGGAGCAACGATTGAAACGGGAGATAATCAAAAAGCATTGGTTATTCCAGCTTCAGACAAAGTTCAATATTCAATTATTTGGTAAATCATCAATGACTATAACATGAAAAGCAATCTTTTAATTCTACTTTTTTTATATTCATTTTCTGTTTTTGCTCAAGAACCAACAGAAAACGATTACTACAGAATAGCAAAAATAGCTATTCCTGAAGGTATTATTCTGGAGGCAGGCGGCATGGCAACCATGTCAAATGGTAATGTAGTCGTTTCCTCAAGGCGGGGTGATGTTTATATTGTCGAAAATCCATATTCTACAAAGCCCTATTTTCGGAAATTTGCTACGGGTTTACATGAAATATTAGGCTTAGCCATTAAGGACGACGTTATTTATTGTGCTCAGCGAGGTGAATTAACACGCCTGCTTGACAAAAATAGAGATGGAAAAGCTGACAAATATGAAACTGTTTATTCCTGGCCCATCTCAGGTCATTATCATGAATATTCTTACGGACCCAAAATAGGACCCGATGGTTCCTTTTATGTGACGGCGAATGTTGCCTTTGGTAGTTCTGACTGGTGGGCGGGAAAATCACTTGTTCCATGGAGAGGTTGGACGATGAAAATAAGTGCTGACGGTAAAATGGAACCTTTTGCAGCTGGTATGCGCTCTCCCTGTGGCATTGGAATGATTAACGGAGACTTTTTTTACGGAGATAATCAAGGGGATTGGCAAGGTTCAGGTTTCATATCTCATGTGGAAAAAGGGGACTTTTTAGGACATCCCGCTTCTCTGGCGTGGGCCGACAATCCCAATTCAACCGTAAAAATGAGAAAAGAAGAAATTTTTGCTCTGGTAGATCCACGTGATAATCCGAGAGTTAAACCGGAGTATGTTGAAAAGGAAGCGCTACCTCAAACTACTATTTTTGATATGAGTAAAGCGATACCTGATAAAGGCATTAAACCACCCGCAGTTTGGCTTCCTCACGGTGTTTTAGGGGTTTCTACCTCTGAAATCATTGCCGATGAAACCCAGGGTGGATTCGGTCCATTTTCAGGTCAACTTTTTGTTGGTGATCAGGGAATGTCAAAAATTGCCAGGGTTTTTCTTGAAAAAGTAAATGGTCAATATCAAGGTGCCGCGTTCGATTTTCGCTCAGGATTCAGATCAGGAGTTTTGAGAATGTCCTGGGGTAATGACCATAGCTTATTTGTCGGTGGAACAAACAGAGGTTGGGGATCCATTGGAAATGAGGCATTTGGCTTGGAAAGACTGATTTTCACAGGAAAAATGCCATTTGAAATGAAATCAGTGAAGGCTATGCCTGATGGATTTGAGATTGAGTTTACCCTTCCTGTGAATAAGAAATTAGCCGCTGATGTTAATAATTATGACGTCAGTAGTTTTACTTATAAATATCATCCTGTATATGGCAGCCCTATGGTTAATATAGGTGAAAATCCTGTTAGAGGTGCTATAGTCTCTGAAGATGGACTGAAGGTGAGAATTGTTGTGGATGCACTTAGAGCAGGTTACATTCATGCGGTAGTGCCTGAAGGCGTTCTTTCTCAAAACGAAAGCTTGCCGCTATTACATAAAACAGCATACTATACCTTAAACGCAATTCCTTCCGGGAGTAAAGCTAATATCACGTTGGTAACCCCAAAATCGAAGGCAGAAAGAGAGAGAATTGATGCAGGAAAACAGGTAAATTCTCCCGATAATCAAATGAAAGAGGCAGCTCCTAAAGGAACCTCAAAACCGAGCGCTTCTTCAAGTACCGTTATTTCTGATAAAGAAGCTATGGCCTTGTTAACCAAACATACTTGTGTTGCTTGTCATAAGGAAAAAGAACGGGCGGTTGGTCCTTCTTATGTTGATATCGCCAAACGCAAATATACGGTGGCTGAAATGGAAGCTCTTATCATTATGCCAAAGCCTGAAAATTGGCCTGATTATTCTACGCCTATGGCGCCAATGGGACATGTTCCACGCACCGATATCCGTAAACTTGCCGCCTGGATTAATACCAGAAAATAAAAAATTACAACGAGGCTGTCTAAAAAGATAGCCTCGTTTTTTATGCTACTTTATACTTTGGGCTAACAGGGACGCTTTTGACGCAGTGTTTGCAGGGTTCTGCGCAGGGTTTCGCAGGGACGAGCGGTGATGTGCGAGTAGAGACGCGATGACATTCTGAATCAAGATTTACAATGTCCATGACCCCTCTGGGGTCACACGTCTATAGCCCATCATGCCCCCGGCGGCACAAATTTTCACAAAATCCCCATCATGCCCTTGGCGGCACAAATCTCCATAGTTTTTTTTATAAAATCACCGGTTTTTCTGCGTAAACCGTTACACTGAATATACCTGTATTTCCATTCTTAAATGCATCCAGAGCTTCATTATCAAGATATTTACTCAAAATATCATCGGGAATAATTATAGACTTTTCTTTCTGAACAGAAACATTTGTAAATCCACTACCAGAAATAAAACCTAAATATTCCTCTTTTTGAATGGCACCTGAAACACATCCGGCATACATTTCTGCATCCTTTTGTAAATTTTCCGGCAACTCACCAATGAGCACGACATCAGAAATACTGAAATGTCCGCCTGGCTTCAATACACGGTAAATTTCTTTGATGACCCCTTCTTTGTTTGGCACTAAATTGAGGACACAATTGCTCACCACCACATCGGCAATATTTGATTCAACAGGCATCTCCTCAATATCACCTTGTATAAATTGGACATTAGTAAATCCAAGCTTTTTTGCATTAATCCTCGCCTTTTCTATCATGGCTGTCGTGAAATCAATGCCAATAACTTTACCTGTTCCACCAACTTCTTCCCTTGCAATAAAACAATCATTTCCCGCACCACTTCCTAAATCAATCACCGTATTTCCTTTTTGAATTTTTGCATATTGTGTGGGTAATCCACAGCCCAAACCCAAATCAGCGTCAGGATTATATCCTAAAAGATCAGTGTAATTATCGGTCATAATATTGTACACTTCCGTGGAACAACCTCCTGCGCCGCAACAAGAAGATTGATTAACCCCTTTTTCCTGCAAAGCAATTTCACTGTATTTTTGCTTCACAATCTCCTTGAGTTGAACATCCGTTTTCATTTTCCCTAAATTAAAATGTTTGAAAAAATCATTCCATAATGCTTGTACCTGCTCCCATTTTTGGTCGTCGATACAATAACAAACTTTAGTGCCTTCAATGTCACCTTTTATTAATCCGACCGATTTTAATTCTTTTAAATGCTGAGAAACTGTGCTCTGAGCAAGAGGTAATTCATCTACAATATCACCGCAAATACAAGTATTTCTTGCTTTCAGTAAGTTAAGGATGGCTATTCTCGCCGGATGAGCTAATGCTTTGGCATATTTAGCTATCTCAATTTCTGTTTGAATAAAATCTGTCGGTTTGGCATCAATCATAAGGCAGTTATATTAATCGTAAAATTACGATTAATATTTGTAAATGTCAAACAATGAAAAAAAATCTTTCAAAAAGGATGACGCCTAAAAGAGGTGAAATTCAAACTCAGGATTCTGCCAATACTATCAAAAAGTCCCCTTGTTCAAACTGTATAGATTTTGATTTTAGTGGATTCAACACAATACCGAATTTACCATTATCATACTCCTTTGGACTTAGTTTTCTATAACCAATGGCGGTATGTCCGATTTTTGAAGCACTTTCTATCACCTGGTAAAAATCCGTGGGCTGATGGACATCTAAATACTCCACCACCGGATTCAGATAAATCTCTGCCCCTTCATCATTAAATAAAGAATCATAAACTTTTTCCAGGTCTTTATTTTCAGCAATTTGAGTCATTAAAAGACTTAACAGATTATCACTAACGATGAAATCATCTGCTTTGGCCACCTCGGCAAGTTCTCTGTTTTGAACATCCAGCATTTCCGATACCACTGAAAAATCCTTTCCAGCTTTTTCAGATATATCTCTTAAATGGACAAGACAAATTAGGGTAATGGCATCGGAGATTTGAATACTCCCCTTATCCATATAACTTAAAACAATAATATGATTAAATGATTCAATTCGTAACTCGTCCAAAGTATTTCTATCATTGATATTACCATGTTGAAAGTAGAGGGTAATATTTTGAAGCTCCTCAGACAGCAAGGTAAGGGAATCTTTGACATCCTCAATTTCACCCAAAATACTCACGGAAGAACCTTTGACAACATAATGATCTAATTCTTCAATAATTTTCTTTCCTTTACGATTCCAACCTAAAATCAAGGTAGTTTCCAGTTCTTTCTCTCTTTTAGCAGCCGGTATGAAGTTTACAGGTAATATTTCTTTAGGAATGAGCAATCTGTTAATTTTACTATCATCCTCAGCGATTAAAATGATTTGATCATCCTTTTCAACCAAATAATTCATATCTGGATTGAGTAATACCTCTTTATTTGCCGTAAATATCCCCATAACACAAGAGTCTTCAAAAGAATTTAAACATTGTCTAAACGTCATTCCTGGAATTCCATGATCTGAATAAAAATAAATTTCATCTCCTTCAAATTGCAATAAATCTGAATAAATAATACTTAATCCTGACTGTCGGCAGGTTTGAGCAGTTAATCTGGAAATTAGATCTGAAGAAAAGACATACGAAACCTCTTTTCCACCTACTAAATTGGCTACTTGCCTATTTTCATTATCTTTAATTTCTGCCACAATATGATAGGGCTCTTTTTTCCTGTTCTTATTTCCAGTAATACTTAAAACAGATTTAATAACTTGATTATCAGGATTTTCTTCATTTTCAGGACTTAGAAGGATAATAGATTTTGCTTCATTATAATTTACCATTAACAAGTCGCGTAAATCCAATGGATTACCGCTGCGAACAATAATTTTAGATGTTTTAGTGTCTGAAATTTTAGATCGAATATCATCTTCCATTTCCACTTTATCTTTATCAGCAAGTACAACAATGACTGCTTTTTTATTACTTTCATTTGCGAGACACAACTCAGAAATAACGGAATAAATCATAGAGCTATACCCTAAAATCAAGGTATGATTGGTTTCAATAACTTTTGATTTACCCTTTCTTAGATTGGAAATACTTTCATCAATTCCACTTGATATAGAGCCAATCAAGGAAGAGAAAATGAACAAACCTGCTATAGTTATAAGTAACATAAATAGACGAAAAGCCCAACCTTCGTCGCCAGTTACCGTTCCGGCGTCCAGCACTCTCATTAAACTTTGCCACATACCTTCAGTCAAATCAAAAGGTTCATTTTCTAATGGATTTGCACTTAATCCAAATATAAAAAGAAGGATACCTGCTAAGATTACTAATAGAAACGTGACCAATGCCAACCAGGATATAATAGCTATAGGTCCATTAGAGAGGGTGTTATCAAAATTATACCTTAATTTTTCTTTGAAACTTGCCTTTGTCATAATAATCTAAAGTTTAATTAGATGTAATATAAATATTAATTCTTGTAATTAAAATTTGATTAATTTGAAGAATTATTATTTTTAGAAATGAAAAAAAACAGACTCCATTTTTTTATTTCACTTCTGCCATTCATTTTAATTTCGCAGGTATTAAAAGCGCAGAACAACCAAACCTCATTCAGTAATGACAGCTTGCTTACGCTCGATTTAAATGAGATCATTTACTCGGCAACCAGGGTAGAAATAAGAGCTTTTAACGCTGCCGAGTCTGTTTCTTTGCTAAGTAAAAAGAACTTATCCTTGAATGCGCAAAGAAATATTCCTGAAATATTACTCGAAACGCCAGGGGTCTTTATTCAAAAAACGAATCATGGAGGAGGTTCTGCAATCGTAAGAGGGCTAACTGGCAATCAGATTTTATATCTGGTGGACGGTATAAGATTGAATAACGCTATTACCAGATATGGACCAAATCAGTATTTAAATACAGTAGATAGGTTCAGTTTAGATAGAATGGAAGTTTTAAGAGGTTCAGGTTCTGTTTTATTTGGTTCTGACGCCATTGGAGGTGTTATTAATATGTTGAGCTATGAACCCTCCGCAAGGGATGAGGCTGGATTTTCTTCTAAAATAATTAGTCGTATTGGGTCGCATAATATGGAAAAAAGTTTACATGGTAGGGTAAATTTTCAGAAAAATAATAGCTGGATAAGCTCCGGTATTACCGGACGAAACTTTGGTGACCTTATTGGTGGAAAGAAAACGGGTTATCAACGACCCAGTGGTTATGATGAATTGGGTTATGATATTAAAACAAAAATACAAATAGACGATAGGCAATCTATCCAAGGTCTTTTGCAATTCGTTGGTCAACAGGACGTACCTGTATATCATAAATATATTTTAGAAAATTTTGACCTGAATAAAATGGATCCCCAAAAAAGGACGCTGGCTTATGTAGCATATACCTTCACTCCTAAGAATGGTTTTATTCAGAAAATAAAAATATTACCTAGTATTCAAAAAGCTGTGGAGAGCCGTTGGAGCAAAAAAAAGAATAGCCTGGTAACAAGCGTTGAAAATGATACGATTCAGGTAATGGGCCTGGTGGCTGAAATACATACCTCTCAAAATATTGCCGGATGGAAATGGTTGGGAAGTCATGGTTTCGATGGCTACTTTGATAAAGTTAACAGCCAAAGGATTCGATATAAAGACCTTGGCATTCAAACATTTGAGAGAGGATTATACCCTAATAATGCCGAACAACGGAGTTACGCATTTTTCACCAACCAGCAAATAGAAAATAATAAATTCCAACTATCCATAGGCAACCGATTTCAGTTTTTATCCTTAAAAATACCCATTGAAGGAGATAAAATAATAGATGTAAAACCTTCAGCATGGGTTGGAAATTTATACCTTTCTCAATCGGTGTCTCCATCTTTTAAGGTTATTTATGGCATGAACACTGGCTTCAGAGCGCCAAATATAGATGATTTAGGTAGTCTGGGTATTGTTGATTTCAGATATGAGATACCCAATTATGGATTAAGGCCAGAAAAATCGACGCAGTTTCAAATTGGCTATAAATGGAATAAAAAGCAGTTTAGTTCCGAAACCTATTTGTACCATAATCAATTGAAAGACCTTATTGTACGAAACAAAAAAGGAAATGAAACAATAGATGGCTACCCAGTTTACATCAAGGAAAATGCAGAAAACGGATATATTATGGGTGTGGAGACAAATTTTCAGTATATCCTGAGCAGATACTTACAAATGACAGGGAGCCTTACCTACACCTATGGACAGAACACCAGTAAGAAAGAGCCTATCAGAAGAATCCCCCCCCTTTTTGGTTATGTCAATATTCAGTATCAAAAGGAGAAATTTTGGGCTAAATTATTTTTTCAACTGGCTGGTAAACAACAAAGACTTGCGGCTGGAGATATTTCTGACAATAGGATTGGCCGCTTGGGAACGCCAGGCTGGAGCGTAATCAATATATCCAATGGATTCAATTTCAAAAAAATGGATATAAATCTTACGCTCCAGAATGTATTGGACAAAGATTATAAATTTCACGGATCTGGAATTAATGGCGTTGGCAGATCCTTAATTCTTGGATTTAGCTGGTCTATTTGACGATTTCTTACCTGATTTCTCTTCTCTTTCCTTTGTCTGTCGTTTCATTTCTTTCATACCATCCATTTCAGGACTTTCTTTTAGTGCCTTCCAGTCAAA
The DNA here is from genome assembly GCA_017858735.1 of Bacteroidota bacterium. Lineage (GTDB taxonomy): Bacteria > Bacteroidota > Bacteroidia > Chitinophagales > Saprospiraceae > BJGN01. Next base: position 2,895 of record JAFMBH010000002.1, on the reverse strand, counting down.
TTTCTCATCAAAAGGATCCAATGCTTTTTGCGGGTCAAAAATTCGGGCATCTACTGGTAAGGCGATATAGGGAGAAAAATCAGGTTTATCGGTAAACATATCAGATAAATCGGAGGCAGAGGCATCGTATTGATTGAGATAAGGAATGCCCAGTATATTCCAGAATGTCTTGAAAATACTACCGAAACTGCTATGAGTATGGCTGACATAATCACGTTTTGTATAAGGCGAAATGGCCATAAGCACACTTCTATGGGCATCCACATGATCTACCCCACCCTGCGCATCATCTTCTGTTATCAAAATGAGCATATTTTTCCAATAAGGAGTTTTAGATAAGAACTCAACTATTCTGCCTACTGCCAGGTCATTATCGGCCATATAACTCTCCTTGAACGGATAACCAGCCTCGGGTCTTTCCCCGGAACCATGATCATTTGGTAAAATCACGGTAAGCATGCTTGGCAGAGAATCCTTTCCGGGGCCCCATTTCTCATTAAATTCCTTTTCAAAAACAGTCATTCTGAACTGGTCTGGTATGGCCATATTGTAAGTGGCATATTCGTAACTGGTTCTATCTAATAAAGGGGTTGGCATTGGATAATTTGCTTTATGGCGAATGCCACCATATTTGTAAGTATCCTTGTAATCAGCAGGTTCAAACATAACCCCAAAACCAAAATTAAAATACGATTTATCATGTCTGTACAAATGATCCCACATAGAACCAGCTTCGTTATAATCTTCAGGAAAAATAGCCCCGGCGGCACCATTAATGCCCAAATTTCCCGGAGCCACTGAATTTTCCTTATGTTCCCTGTTATTTCCATAATTAGCTGGCGTCGTAGCCTCTACCCATTCATTGGGATAAGTATTTGCCAACCAACGATGGCCGTCCGCCGACACATCGGAATCGACATAAAAATTATCACTTATCGCAAATCGTTCAGCCAATTTTATATGGTTTGGCATAACATTCACATTTTCAATGACATTAGATTTATTTTTATTAGACACGGTACGGTTTAACCCATAAGGTGCCAAGGTAGAGTCCCCCAGCCCATTCTTCATTTGGCCGAAAATATCGTCATACGTTCTATTTTCTTTTGAGATGAAAACAATGTGTTTGATTGGGGAATCTTTTTGCCCTGGAAAAAGTGGAATAGGATTATTCTTTCTGGCATTATATATTGGGCTATTAGCGGGAGTAATTTTGAAATTATTCTCAATCACCTGTTTCGTTAAGGCAGGTAATTGATCATCCGTTGGAACATCAGTTACTTGAACGGCACCATGCATTAAATTGCCAATATAACTTCCCGACACACCCATTTTAAAGGTAGAACCTCCATTGGGACCACTTCCAAAACCCTTTGCATTGGAAATGATTAATTTTTTACCATCGGGCGAAACCTTTAATTTTGCTGGAAACCAAGCCGATGGAATATGGCCTAAAACCTTTAATGTATTTACATCAATAACGGCCACTGCGTTAATACCAGATTCTGCCACATAGATTCTTTTTTCGTCAGGTGAAACGGCTAATCCAAAGGGAATAATCCCTCTTAATGTAGCTAACTTTTCATCAGGCGTGAGCTTAATATGAGTTACAATTTGCTGATTTTCAGCATTCAACACGGTAATATTATCATTATTTCCATTACTTATAAATACATATTTCCCGGCAACGACCATAGAATTAGGACTAGAGCCACCCACGGCAGGAATGCCTTCAACTAAATCACCAATCAAATATCCTGTTTTTAATTTAGCTGTTACCCTGGGCTGCAAATTATTTTCAACATTCACCGCCCAAACTGAGAAAGACTCCTCAGCATTAATGGGTCCCAATCCGGGAACTAATATTGAATCATTCTTATAACCTCCCTCAGCCTCGGGCGTATTATAGGCAAATACAGGTTTTTTGACGGAGGTCTTTTTCCACTCTCCCTCTTCTTTTTTCCAGATATAGTCATACTGGTACATGCCCACATTGGCCACATAGACGGTTTTCTCGTTTTTTGATAAAGCGATACCAAAAGGATAACGCCCCACAGGGCAAGAAGAAACCAATTTTTTCTCAATGACATCTACTATTAAAATTCTAAATCCAATTTGATCCACTGCAAAAAGATATCGTCCATCTTTACTCAACACCATGTCACCAATATATCCATGCAAATAATTAACCTTATTACTTTTAAAACTGCAGTCAATATCTCCTTTCGATTTTCCAGTATTCGCATCAAAAGAATAAATTTTATTAGCTTGTCCACCTGCAGCGTAAACGGTTTGGTTATCTGGCGAAATAGCAATACCCATAAAAACAGATTCCAGAACACCTTTATCACTTTTTACAGTGGGTGGAATTTGAGTTATTTGAGGATTATCTGTTAGAATATTTTTTAAAATACTAATTGATATTGGGCTCGTTCCTGAATTGGCGGTGATAGCGATAGAGCCGTCCATACTGAGGGTTAAGCCGTAAGGATGAGGGGCGACTTGATGCACTTTCCCGGAAGGTGTGATGACCCTGCCATTAGGAATAATGGTTTTACCGTTTTTATCAATCTTTACATAACCATCACCTGCAGGTGCAGAAATAATAAATGGTACCGATTGAGCTGGTAGCAGTAAGGTAATCAATGAAAAGAGTACGAGGAATAACGCGAATTTCATACTGTTTTTTTCCAAAACTAAATAAAATTGACCATTTTTGCTAAGAAAACCATTGCTATTTATTCCAATCCCATCAAATTAATATGTCCTTAACATTACTAAGACCTAAAATTAAAATCTGCTGTATAAGCAGTTTGGAAGAAGCTTTTCTTGCTATAAACCATGGTGCTGATGCTCTTGGACTAGTTGGTAATATGCCAAGTGGACCTGGTGTAA
>JAFMBH010000144.1 GCA_017858735.1 Bacteroidota bacterium | reverse complement strand
TTATTGAAAGTATGATCCTTGCGTTGTATCTGTTGGAGCAATTAAAGCAAACGGGACTGGATTTTATATTCAAAGGAGGTACAAGTTTAATTCTTCTATTAGAAAGACCTGCAAGGTTTTCTGTTGATATTGATGTAATTGTTAATCCAAAAGTTCATCGTAAAGAACTTGAAAACTACTTGAACAAAATAGTCGGTGATGTTTTCTTAAAGTTAGAGGCAGATGAACGAAGAAGTTATAAAGGCAAAATTCCAAAAGCTCATTACAAATTTATTTATAAATCAAATCTTGTAACTAAAAATCAGGAAGGTCAAATAGTTCAAAACCCAGAACGAGAAATATTATTAGATATACTTTTTGCTGAAAACACTTATCCTGTATTGAAAGAAAAGCCTATCAATACTGGATGGATAAAACAAAATAGTGAGCCTTTAACCGTATTTGTTCCTTGCGAAAATTCAATAGCAGGAGATAAGCTAACAGCTTACGCTCCAACAACTATAGGTATTCCATACAAAATGGAAAAAGAAAAGGAAATAATAAAGCAGTTATTTGACATCGGTACACTTTTCAATATACTTTCAGATATCGAGGTTTTTAGAAAATCGTTTTATTCAACAGCAAAAGGGGAAATAAGTTATAGGCCGGAAAGTGAACTCACCGCTGAAATTGTTTTACAAGATATAATTGATACTGGAATTATTATGGCTAAAAGAGATACCCAGCAAAAAGAAGATGTAGAAAAATTTGAAGAGTTAAAAAAAGGTATAAATCAATTCAGACATTATGTTTATTTAGGAAGTTTTCGCATGGAGGAAGCTCAAGTAGCAGCATCAAAGGCTGCGTATCTTGCTGCTCACACTTTAGTAAAAGCTAAAGGTGAACTGAAAAAATTTGATGGTGTGACAGATAATAAAATATTCTTGATTGAACATCCAGATTTTAATTTCTTGAATAAAAAGTTGAAGTTTGTTGCAAAAGGTGAAGCATTGTTTTACTGGAGTGAAACCATTAAGTTAATTCGATAAAAGGAAATCTTCTCTAAAAAACCTAAAATTTAGTGGCTCACTTTGAGCCGGAATGGTTGGCCCACTTTTTAGTGGAATATTCACTCCCCTCGTTTAAACACCCGAATGTAATTTCACGTTAAATAACCCCCTAATGAATTTTGAGAAGCTCAAGCTTTAAAATGCAGTCATTTTATCCCCTCTGTCAACCCTAAAGGCTAATGTTGGACCATATCTGTGTCCTAAAAAGCCAATGCAAGTAAATGTTATGTTATATTTCCGGGAGTAGAATTCAAATGACGGATTAAGTAATTCACTTACTTTCTTGATTTTTCCAGCATTAATATCATCAGTTATTATTCTAAAGACATCCTGGTCATACGCAAGACTTAAGTCGGTAACTATCCAGCCGCCATCTTCCAGTTTATCCCATATTGTACCTCTGCCATTGCGACTTGAATACCATTTGCTGCCACTTCCACCTTCTCCCGGACTGTCACCTCTATGAAAGAATACGGCAAGTTTCCTAATCTCTTTATCAAAACCAGAAAACCCATAGCCTCTCCTAAATTTGAGCTGAATGGTTCTACCCGTGGGTATATGCAAATAAAATTCTGTTAAAACGCAAGGCTTTATATGCACAGAATACCTGTCATCTACAGCCGGTCCTTCCAGCGTGTAACTAATATAATCAAAGTCCGGATGCTTGAAAATCGGAGAGATACTATCCGCAGGTCTGTCCAGATGGTTAAATCTGGTATCCTGATGGTCCGGTCGAAAATATCCGCGATCTACAAACCAGAATACATCAATTACTGGAGCGAAATGGGTCACGGGGACTTCCAGATCAAAGCCGCTACATGGATAAAATAACACTTTGGACGTACTCTGAGCTAAATTTTCAACAGGTGCAGCAATGGGAACATCTATTAAAATGGTTTTTTGTACAAACATAATATTCTATAATTTAGATAGTTAGGGAGTATCTTACCTTTAAATTCCTTTATTGAATGATTCTTTTAAAAAACGTATTTTAATTCAACAACATGATTTCCAGAATAAATTTGGCCAGTTCTTCCCTGATGAACATACCCACATTTTTGCATGGTTTTGATGGCTGGAAGATTTTTTTCGTAACAATGACCAAAAGTCTCCTTATAACCCAGTGAACCTACAAAACGGGTGAGTTCATTTAACGTTTCAGTCGCATACCCCTTGTCGACATAATCTAATCCTATATTAAATCCGACATCATTCGGATAGCCGGGGAAATAACTACCGTGAATGGCAAAACCAATGATATCATTTTCCATTTTTCGTCGTATCAACCAAAATCTATATCCCTTTTGTTCATTGGACAAAAAGCCTCTTAATTGAGAAAATATGGTGACTTCATAAGGAACATATTTATTAATATGCTGAAGTTTTTCCTGCGTGCCAAAACAATTTTGCCACAATTCTTGCAATTCATCGAGCGTTGGAAATGGAATATAACTAAGTCTAAGCGTTTCATTCATAACATATTACATTTTAATTTTTAAAAATATTTTTTTAGTTTATACCCTAAGTCTCTTTACAAGCCCGAAGGTGATTGGGTCGGCAAGGTCTGGCATTCGTTTGTTCCTTGCTTCGACTGCTTGTGTTATTAACCTGGATTTCCTAAGCGGTCAAGGGTAATGATCAATGTTGCTGGCTGCTCAAGCTGCCCATACACTATGGCTCTTTGACCAAATGTAACAGCTAACGATTTAGCATTAGCCAACGATATTCCGGCAATGAAAAAGCTTTTTTCTGCCGGCCACTCCTTTTGTTTATCCTGACCTTCGCCTTCAATTACTATGTAGTCATTGGCTAATTTACGAAGTTCACTGTTCCTTCGAATATTCTCTTCTTCCTCAAGAGAACAGGACATAGGATTATACGCCGTTATGTAGGCCCATTCCGTTAGGTTATTTTTCGATAATACATTATCGGCATCTTCTGAATGTTTACCTATATAAATAGGTTCACTGAAACCATTTACACGGTATTCAGCCTCATTGTATGCTTTTATTAGGTTATCTTGCAAATGGGTGTTTTTTAGTAGGTAATGAATTCTTTTTTTAGAATAAAAATATTGTGAAGAAATCGACCTGCTGAACTGTTTCATTCTTACAAATTAACATATTTATTTTTATGTAAATACCGAGGCATATTATGCATTCCACCATGATCGCCGGCGACATCCTTTAATTTGGTGTAATCCCCCCAGGGTTCTGTATTATAGTCAACTAACAAATACGTTGGCTTAATTTGAGCATGCATAGCTATTTTTTCCATTAATCCACCCCTTCCAAAGGGCTCGTAACCACCTCCAAAACCACCATGATCATGGAGTAATATACCAAATGGTTCCAGTTTATTCCTAGCCTGACAAAACAAAGCATCATAAGTCGCTATTCCATCGGCAAATAAAAATAAAATAGCTAATCGTTTTGGACCATGTGCCTCATCGTATTCCGGTTTACGTTCCAGTATTTGAAGGAAGGAATAGGCTTCCCTCCTCCTATTTGCAGCATTAAATGGATATCTGGGTGTAAAATGAACCGTGGGTGTCCAACCATAAGGGGCAAGATCATTTGCCGATATTTGAATGCTAAAAAGATTCTCATAGCCTAAAAATGCGTGCTGTACAAGTTCTGTCTCCAGTACTTCCTGTGTGACCCAATAATCCACATAAACGAAGGAATGCGCAGCATGGGTTGAACCAAAAACCTTAACGGCATGCCCATCGGTATATGAACCCGGATAAAAAACGATTCTTGAGCTGAAGAAATCATCTCTTGAAAATTTATCTCCTTCTTTTATTTCCAGGAGCCATGATGGAATAGTCTCCTGGTCATTTTTTAAATATTCATACATTGTCATGTTGGTTGATTTTAATTATTGAATTGTGATGGTTTAGGAATTGGGGGGTATAATTGTATTAAAATAATTATGTTTAATCTTGAATTTCATAATCATCCATGAAAATTTGAACCTGTATCTAATTTTCTTGGATCAAATAGTTTAGGTTTTCCTCTTTCTACAAAACCCTGGGCATCACAGTATCTGCAATAGCCTTGTCCCCACTCTAGTTTTTTACCGAGTCTTCTAATATCATCTAGATCGACAAATCCCTTACCCATACATCTTGGGCAAATCATTTCTTTTTTTTCTACGTTAATCATTTTATTAGTATTTATTCCTATTCTTAAGGCCTTTCGGTTATGCCCCGTTTATTATTGTGGGTGCTGGTCTCCACTTTTGCTGTAATCCTTTATAAAACAATCTGCTTTTTAGTCAAATACTGCGGATTTAAAGGGCTCACTTTAACCCGGAATATCCACATTGAGTTGAGTTCCTTTTTCACTGGCATTATCACGTTACAAAGAAGATGTTATGTATCGCTTTGCTTCTTCATTTAAATTTTCTTCGGTAATTATTTCTAATGCTTCCGCTTTATTATGACATTTTTAAGATCTACTCTTGCTAACTGCCAGGCAAACGAGTGTTTAAACCTTCCTTTTCGATTAGAAAACTAAGAAGTTTGTCTGAGGTAATAAATATATCAACCTGCTTTTCTATTACCTTACAAGTAGAAAGTTGAATACTGTCTAAGGTTCTTAAACCTTCTATACCGTACTTTATCGTCAAATTTCTGGCTTGTTCTAAAATTAAACTATCAGTTGAAATAAAATTATATTTTTCAAAGTCGCTTTCAAAAAGTTTTGACGTTATCAATGCTTGTTCCGAATAAATTTCATTTGTTCTAACCTTTTTCCATAGAGCCGAAGTAAATTCTACCTTTGTAATTTCAGATAGAAAAATATGGGTTATTTTCAATTTTAATAACACATTTTCTAATTCTTCAGACTCAATTTCATGATGATAAAGCTTAAAAAGCGAGGAAGTATCTAAAAATATTTTCATCATTCAGCACGTCTTTCCTCAATAACTGTTTCTGAAAACGAGCCTTTAAAATTTTCAAGATTTTTTTTACTTTTTGAAAATGAAAAGTCTGATAATACCAATTCCTTTTCAGAATTATTCTGCACCTCTTCTAAAAAAGTAACAATCACTTTTACTGGCTTTTCCGTTGTGTATTCCTTGTCAAGTTTCAAGTATCCATTAATGTACGTCCCAACTAATGTTAGCATAAGTTATTTCCTTTATTACTTTTCAAATATAGTTCATTTTTATCAATGATACCCATTTGGACTGAACTTCCTGAATAGAAAGGAATGCGCAGCATGAGTTGAACCAAAAACCTTAACGGTATGCCCATCGGTATATGAACCCAGATAAAAAACGATTCTTGAGCTGAAGAAATCATCTCTTGAAAATTTATCTCCTTCTTTTATTTCCAGGAGCCATGATGGAATAGGTTTGCGGCTTGGCGAAGGTGGCGATTTTCACAACTAACCTTGATACGGAGAGCTAAACTTTGATTAACCACAAAACTGTCTGCGAGGAACGGAACCGCCACTTTTGCCAAACCGCTGTTAAGCCTTCGTTGTTCTCTTTCGGTCGTGCTTTGTCCGTCCATTGTCTGCCGTTTTGGTTATGACGCAATTATGACGCAATTCAATTTAACGTATAAAATGCCCCTGCTCCCTTTTGTCCGCTTGGTTTTATTAGTTGTTTATCAATTAATTGTTTTAAGTCTCTTGTTGCTGTTTCTCTTGAAACGTCATTTAATGTCTGATAGTCGCTGTTGGTGAGTTTTCCCTTCTCTTTTGTGAACAGAACAGCCTTTACTTGACTGTCCTTTAGATTTAATGATTGCAAATATTTTTCATTGTAAATATCCTTTCTGAACTCCACTGAAATGTCGCTTGAATCGTAACTGAAAACAGGTTCGGGGATTCCCGCTTGTCTGCATTCTCTGATAATTTTTAATGTTCCTCGTCCCCAGGATTCAATATAGCCACTGCGAAACAAAGCATTTACAATGTCGGGGTTATCTGGTCGTGAGGCGTGTTTTTCCTATAAGTTTTTAACTGTCCAGTTTTCGGGCAATTGACCTTCATTCCAAATAATAATTTTGTCGGTGTAAACGCTTATTTGATTAGGAACACCGCCCGAATAATCTTTATTTGCAATGGCATTTAACAGGGCTTCACGAACTGCATCTTTTGGGTATTCCATACGTTTCTACTCTATTAATTCTTTCATAGCTAATTGGAGCTTTAATGTATTTGGTAAAATTAAATCGGTAATAATTGATAATATTCCTTAAATCAATCATATTTAACTATCGTTTAAATAAGCGATAATTCAACATATCCTTGATGTATAAGCGAAAGTTTGTTTCGAGTATATGTTAGTGGTGAGCCATTTGGAATTCATGTACTAAATTCCGACCTTAACAAAAAATAAATCG
>JAFMBH010000009.1 GCA_017858735.1 Bacteroidota bacterium | reverse complement strand
GAATGAGAAAATATTGCATATCGTCAATCAAAACATGTATGTCGTCATACATATTTCTAAAGGGATCGACCATGTAGTGTCTTTCCGCATTACACAGACCAGTGGTGTTGAATATTCTTCTCATTTGGCAAAGATACGCCTTTTTGGTGTGGGGTGTGCGATCAAGTTGAGGCGGTGGTGGGGAATTGGGTGAGTGCGGCAGCGTGTGGTTTTTGAATCAGGATTTACAGGATTTACAGGATTAATTTTAACGTCTCCGGTTTGGGTGGGAAGGTTATTATTAAACGGTGTATTCATCCCAAAGCCTCTCGCCGATGCGTTACGCATCGGCGAAAAGGAGGATAAAAAGTAATCATCTACGAATAACCTTTACAACCAAACCGACGACGTACTCAGTAATCCTGGAAATCCTGATTCAAAACCAAGTGCTTGTGGTAAATTTTATATTGAAACCTATCGGGGAAAAGACGCGAAGCATCGCGTCTCTACATGGCAAAAACGTCATATAAAATCCGTGAAATCCTACAATCATTATAATCCGTGATTCAGAACCCCACGATACAGTCCGCATCGTCGAATAATCATTATGTTTATAACATGTAGGTACATCCTAAAATCCTTGAAATCCTATAATCCTTAGAATCCGTGATTCAGATCGCCCACTACAAGTCATTGTACAACCGCAATTATTACCCCTACTTGATTTTTGAAACCAACCAATTCGTCAATTTTTCGCCTTGCTCGGGGTAAGTCCAATGTCCTGTTTCCAAGGCTAAAAACAATTCTTTAGGGGAGGAAATCAGATTATATGCGGCATACATGGAAGTAGGCGGACAAGTTTCGTCATTGAAGCCCCAGGTGTACATACCTGGAACTGTTAATCTTCGGGCAAAGTTAACTACGTCATAATAACCCAGGGTTTGCATAACGGCGGGAAAATCATGGGCTGATTTATTGTTTTTATCAAAATAATGAGGCCAGCCTCCCGCTCTATTTTGGAGATAACCAGTTACATCAGAAAGTGCAGGATATAACGCAGCCAGATATTGAACGCGCTTATCCAATGCTGCGGTAACAATACTTAAGGCGCCTCCCTGGCTTCCCCCGGTTACTACCAGATTTTTACCATCGTACTGAGGTAATGAGGTTAAAAAATCATTGGCACGAACACATCCCAGATAAACTCTTTTATAATAGAATCTATTTTTATCCTGAATATTAAAGCTTGGATAACCTTTTAAGGCACCACCTACTAGGTCATTGTAAACAAAAGGTTCCATATTTACTGGAATACCGTGAATACCTATTTGGAGGGTAATTATTCCCTTTTCAGCATTGTTGATATCTCCCGCATAAGGTCTGACACCAGCCCCAGGAACATGAAGAATCGCTGGATACTTTCCTTCTTTTTTAGGAACACATAAAATGCCATATAATCGAGCACCCGGAGCATTATTCTGAATATTTACATGATAAACAAGCGTTTTTTCTGTGCATCTTTCAGGGATTAGCGTCATTTTGGCATCCATAGGGATTTTTGCCAGATCCTGCAAAGCAGTAGCCCAGAAAGAATCAAAATCGGAAGGATTCTGCACGGTAGGTTTAATTTCCTCCGGGCTAAAGGCAGCAGTTACCAGATTTCTATATTCTTTACCATCTACTTCAGCTATGGCGGTCAATCGAAGAAATCCGGCTTTATTCAAGGTACCACCATTTATTTGTTGCATGCCATTGGCAAGAATTATAGTTTCTGACTTTAAAGGATCCATTTTTTCCTCACCCAGTTCATATTTGACCTTAACATTAGGAACATAATTACCATTTTTCAAAACAGAAATGGTAAACTTTACTGGTTCCCCTTTTTTGTACATCCAATCACTATGATCAGGAGCGACCAAAACCTTAATGAATTTTTCAGTAGGCTGGCCAATGAGAATATTTAAAAAAAGGAATAATGGTAAAAAAATAAGAAAAGGTTTGGATTTCATGCTTTAAGATTTTAGATGTATATTAAAGATAGTAAAATTTAAAATTTCTACCCAAAAAATATTTCCCTGGTGCTTTTTCCAATGTTTTTTACAATGGCGTCAAGGGGCAGATCACTTTCATCACCATTAAACGGATTTTCAATTTCTTCTGCTATCAATTCTATTGACGCCAAGACATAGAGAATAAACATAGTCACCGGAATGATAATAAAAAATAATTGGGTGCTATATACAATAGGGAAAAGCATCACATAAATAAAGATGAATTTCTTGATAAACACACTATAGGTAAAAGGAATAGGCGTATTTTTTATACGTTCACATCCCCCGGTAACATCCATTAATTTATTTATTTCCATTCTATACAACTCCAGGTCATGGATGGAGAATAAACCGTGTCGCACATCTGCTTTTAAAGCAAGCAGTAGAATTTTGACTATAATCTGTGGTTGGTGATTTGAGTTAAGGATGGACGTTTTGTCCTCAAAAATGGGATTATTCTCCTCAAATATTTCAAAATGGTTGGTGTGTAACCTTTTATCTTGCAAATGCTGCTTTAATGAGATAGAAAAAAGATGCATTAAAGCGCCGTAATAAGCTCTTCTTTTTTCATTCTCAATAGGTAAACTGCTGTGTAAATGGATACATATATTTCTAATGGCATTCGTCAAATCGCCCCACAACCTTCTTCCCTCCCACCAGCGGTCGTAAGCAGTATTTGTTCTGAATACTAAAAAAAGGGAGAGTGTAAATCCTAGAATTGTATAGACTATTCCAATGTCTTTTAATAATTCAATCGTTTTATTTTCTGCAAAAAAAACATTTTCAATATAAGCCCATGAACCAGCATACAAACCAACGCCGAGTAGCAATGGAAGAAGGCGTTTCATAGTTTCTGCCTTATGTATTTTAAATATAAATGTAAACCAATCTTTAGCGTTGTATGAAATCATAACTTAATATTTGTTGCCCTTAAACTACCTTAAGGGCAACAAATATAATTAAAATGCGTAACCTACGGCCACCGTTATGCCGGGTAAAAGGATGCTGGCTGCTGCATTATCCAAACCGTCAAATTCGAGCTGATCAAAACTTCCGAAAAAGGTAGTGTATTTTGGTCCGATACCTACATCAAAAACTACCCCTTTTTTTGACCCAATTTGATACCCAATTTCACCTCCCACCACAAAGGTACCATATTTAAATTCACCCGAAGAACCTGTATTATAGGCAATTTCCGGATTTACATAAAAGCCACCAGGTGCTGGCTTTTTAGCATGGGAGAGATAATAGCGATACCCTGCACCTACGCCAGCAACATTTACCGGTAGTCCCAAAAACTTATAGGTATATTTTGCTTTAACAATAACCGACGATGATTCACTTAAAACCTTTTCATAAGCAAGATTAAAGTTTCCAAAAGCTAATCCAAAAGGATTTGTTTTGATAATCGATCCAGGAAGATCATCCTGTGCAGTTAAAAGGCTTGCATTTAAACCAAGGAACAATAAAAAACACCATTTTTTCATAATAAATGATTTAAAGATTTAGAGATTTAAACTTAATCTGGTATAGCGAAAGTAACGTAAACGTCACCCGATGTTGTTTTTAGTTTTCCACCCCCGCAAGCGATGGTTATAAATTGTTTATCCCCTATTTTATACATTGCAGGCGTTGCAAAAGCAGCAAATGGTAATTCATACGACCATACTAATTTTCCATTCATTTTATTAAAAGCCCTAAACATCTTATCAGGCGTCCCTGCTATAAAAACCAAACCTCCAGCCGTTACCACTGGCCCTCCATAATTTTCTGTACCTGTTGGCGGCACTCCTTTTTTCTTCAATTCCGTGTATTCTCCTAATGGTACTTTCCACAATAGTTTGCCAGTTTTGAGATTTATAGCATTTAACGAACCCCAGGGCGGAGAAATTGCATGATTACCTTTTGGCGTTAAAAATTTATTATACCCTGCCATTTTATGTGGAACCCGGTCATAAGCTGTTTCTTTTCTTTTGTCCCTTTCTACATACCCTTGCTTTCCATTTGGTAATGTTAATAAATAAGCAGTAATAGCCTCCTTTTCAGCATCGGGAAGTCTTTTAAAAGAAGGCATCATTCGTCGGCCACTATTCAATAGAGTGGTTAAGGTTAATTGATTATATCTCGATGTTATATTTTCCAAAGAAGGATTATTTCCCAAACCCTTTTTATTTTCCCCGTGACAGACGGCACATTGTTCCTCGAACAGTCGTTTTCCGGCTGCATAAATGGTTTCTTTCCTTACCTCCCTCTTTTTTACTGCTTTCATTTCCATAATCCAGGGCATTTCATTGCTATTCACCCATAAGATATCCACTAGAGGGTCAACGGCCGAACCTCCCCATTCTCCTCCTCCATCAAATCCTGGATAGATTAACGACGGGGTTTTTCCCGGCAAGACAAAAGCATGCCCATACCGTAAAGTAGCCATTTTTTCTTCAACCCAAGTTCTTTCTTCCCCATCCAGATAAGGATTTATTTCCGATTTTGTCAAGGTCTGTCTCGAAAATGGTTCCGGAAGAGAAGGAATGGGTTGAGTAGGCCAGGGCTTCTCCCCTTCCAGATCGGAATTTGTGGGAACCTTAGTTTCTATAATGGGAAAAAAGGGCTTTCCATTCTCTCTTTCAAAAACGAATATCTGCCCATTTTTAGTGGTTTGAATGACCACATCCACCGATTTTCCATCTCTCTCCAGGGAAGTGAGAACAGGCGGAGTGGGTAAATCCTTGTCCCAGACATCGTGATGAATAAATTGAAAATGCCATTTCCTTTTACCTGTATTTGCATCAATAGCTAAGAGACAATTAGCAAATAAATTGGCACCTTTCCTGTTTCCACCGTAAAAATCATAAGCGGCCGAACCTGTTCCTGCAAAAATCACCCCCTTTTTCTCATCCAGTGAAAATCCACTCCATACATTGGCACCCCCTGCATATTTATAGGCATTTTTATCTTCCCAGGTATCATATCCATGTTCGCCAGGTTGGGGAATGGTATGAAAAATCCATTTCATCTTACCTGTCCGCACATCGTACGCCCGAATATGACCAGGCGCTGCGGGAGAATTTTCGTCAACCCGTGTTCCCAGAATTAACAAATCGTTATAAATAACTCCTGGTGAGGTATTTACAACAATCAAATCGGATACCTCTCTCCCCAGATTTTCATGTAAATCGATGGCTCCACCCTCACCAAACGAAGTCATCGGTTTTCCTGTTTTTGCATCTATGGCGATGGTAAAAGAACCGACGGTATAAAATAATCGTTCCTTTCCTTTATTATCCGTCCAGTAACAAAGTCCACGGGCATTTATCATGTTATGAAAAGACGCCCTGTCAGCTGGTCCGTTTTTCCACTCTTTGGTCGGATCAAAAACCCATATATTTTTTCCATTTTCTGCCTTCAAGGCAAAAAGCTTTAATTGAGGGCTGATACCATAAAGGACATCATTTATAACGATTGGATTTGTCTGAATCTGAGATTTTGCCGCGGTGTCAGCATCTCCGGTTTGATAAGTCCAAATGGGTTGTAAGGAGGAAATATTGAGAGTATCTATTTCTTTGAGCGAAGAATATTTTAATGCCCCTGGCGTACCGTTATAATATTTCCAGGTAGTATAATCTGTTGAATTTTCATTCTCACAAGCGCTTTGTAAGATGACCATCAGGCAAAATACCTTAAAAAAGAGAAGGGAATTAAAAGTTTTCATCGATTTGTATTGGAATGATACCTTTAATTTAACTATTTATTTATAATTTAAAGCTAAAATTATTCCAGAATATGACTAATTCACTGTGTTTGAAACTTTTAATGATAGTTGCCCTAGGCAATCTTTCCGTTTGTGTTATGGCTCAGCAGGAAAGCCTTTCCATAAAAATGGATGCATTATTTAAGGAAAAAGATCATACAAAGCATCCCGGCTTTTCACTTAGTATTATTACGAATGGTAATGTTTCTTTTAGAAATAGTTATGGTATGGCCAATCTGGAAAATGGAACTCCTTTCAGGGAATCGACCGTTTCAGACCTGGGATCTGTAGCTAAACATATCACCAATTATGCCATCCTTCAATTAATTAAAGAGAAAAAACTCTCCTTCTCCGATAAGCTTTCAACTTTTTTTCCAACCCTTATAAATAAATCGAGCGGAGATATAACCATGCTACAACTGATGCAGCATACCAGTGGATTGAGGGAAATATACAGTAAACTTGCCCTTCAGGGAGGTAGAATGGGCCATCCAATTTTTCAAGAAGATGCCCTGCAGTTGGTAGAGATGTCAGAAGAACAAAATTTTCCTGCGGGTTCTGCCTTTAGTTACTGTAACACCGGATATATGCTCCTGGCGGAAATTATCCAAAAAGTAAGTCATTTATCCTATGAGGCGTATTTGAATGAAAAAATATTTCAACCTTTAGGTATGAGCCATTCTTTTGTCATGGATATACAAGGTGAAATTTTTCCAGATATGGCAAATTCCTATAGTCCATCAAATAACCAATGGACTGCTGTATATGACAATAGCACTGCCTTTGGACAAGGGGGCATTTATATGTCTCTCGACGATATCGAAAAATGGTTTATTCATTTAACCAAAGCAGGAAAACAGGAAGAACCACCTATTTATTCCTTACTTAAAAAAGCCGTTCTGACCATTGGCGACACCCTTAATTATGCTTTAGGCATTGAAAATGATATTTTTAAAAACATTAACTTTTGGCAACATACCGGGTCAAGTGCTGGCTACCGCACCGCATTTACCTGGATACCCTCAACGAATCAAGTGATAATTTTAAAAAGTAATTATAGCTCCTTTGATGCCATAAAAACGACGCAAGAAATCATGTCCCTCTTATTTTCTATTCCTCCGGAAAATGAAATACCAAAGACGCCTAGTACTACAAAGTCAACAGAATCTTTGCCGATAGGCATTCAAGATACACAGTCATGGCAGGGCGATTATTTTTGCAAAGAAATGGATGTCCGATATTCATTTCAGTTTTTAAATAATACTTTATACTGTATCCATCCTAATCGGGGTCAGGCAGAGGTGAAAAAGACTTCCGATGGAAAATATTCCGCCCGTCCCTTTTTCACTTCATTACGCCCCATTATGGATAAAAAAGGAAACATTACCCATATATTTATGGATACTTCTGATTTAATTCATTTAAAATTCGAAAAAATGCGGTAATCTTATTCCACTACATACGTTTTCCCCAAAACACCAGTAATAATTAATTTTTTCCAATGCTTAGGAAGGGTTGACTTGATTTGATTGATACCTTTGTCTGTCAGATCTAGTCCTCCAAATCCCATTAAAACTGCTTGCAAAACACCGCCTGCTCCTGTGCCAAAATAAGGATTCGTCCCCCCTTTTGTTTCGGCAATGACGCGAAACGGAGGATTTAAATTAGGCTCGTAAGATTCTTTAAAAAATTGATACGCTCTATTTGATTCTCCAAGTCTGGAGGACAATAACGAGAAAATGGCATGTGTCATGGCAGGCGTACCCTGATCGGGAACTCTTCTGGCATAATAATATAAATCTCTTCGTATTTGTGCGGTATCAGTAATAAATTTTAAGGGAAATGCGAGGAGATTTACATCCGCTTGTTTGATTCCTTCTCCTTTGTACGTTGCGTGCTCCTGCGTAATGATTTTTCCTGATTTCTCGTCATTCATTTGAAGTATTGGGATATTTTGAGCAACAAGAGACCAATCGGCATCTGGAACGATTCCCAGTAAAAGCGCCGCTTTGGTTGCTGCTTTCAAGTTGGTAATGGCAACAGCGTTAGTAAATGCATTATTATCGACATTTTCAGCCCATTCATCGGCGGCAACCACATTATTAATTTCATATTTTCCAGGCCCTTTCCGCTCTACCCTACTAGCCCAAAAATCAGCTGTTTCCTTTAACAGAGGCCAGCCAATGTTCCTTAACCACTCTTTATCTTGCGTCATCGCGTAATAATTCCAGGCAGCAAAGCCGACACAACCGGTAATATGATGTTCAAAAGGGCCACTTAACGCCCAAACAGGCGTTTCTTCTACCCCGGTCCCTGCGCTTTCCCAGGGAAACATAGCACCTTTATACCCATGATTAAAAGCATTGCGTCGTGCGGCTTCCAGGCGATCAAACCTGTATTGAATCATGGATTTTGCCATTTTTGGTTGCATAACCAATAGAGCGGGGTACATCCATAATTCTGAATCCCAGAAAATATGTCCATTATAACCCAATCCAGAGAGCCCCATTGGGGAAATACTCATATTTGAACCTTCCCTCACAAAAGAATACAAATGATAGAGCATACTATGAACATCTTGCTGAGCCTGTTCATCGCCAACAATCTGAATATCACTTTTCCACAGTTCCTGCCAGGCGGCCTTATGATTATTTATCAATCTGTCTTTCCCTTCCAGTTTCGAAAAAATAGTTAATCTCTCCGCTTCATTCAGCGGGTCATCATGATGAGCTGAGGTGATGGAGCTCCCGGTAATCGCAAAAGAATACGTTTCCCCCGCTTTTAATTTTTTTGAAAATTTCATGAGATGCATATTATTATCCCACATTTCATGAATCACTCTGGGCTCATTCCCATGATGTTCCGAAAAAAGAAACGAAGTGGAAGCAGCCATTTCTAACTTTCCCGTTGGACTTTTTGCTAAGGAAGTAAGCAAACTAATGACCACATGAGGTCTATCTATTTCATTATAATAATTTTGGACCTCTTTTAGTGCATCAGGAGCCTCCATAACACTCGACGCACCTATGGTAATGTCCTTTTTGGCCGTAATTGACACATCCATCAGGACACAAAAAGGTAATTGTCTCAAAGCGTAATAAGAATAGGTTATAAAGGCTTTGTCTCCAAAATCAAGTTGAACACTAAAGCGACCATTTTTCATATCCAGTTGTTGCTTTAAATGTTGAATATTCCCCTTGTTAATCTGTTCCCCGTCTATTCCCACCTGCATATTCAAAAGATTAAAACTTCTTAGGAAATTACTGACCCTGCCTCTGCCATATAAATCATAAGCACCTGATAATACGACATCTTTCACCTTAAAAGGTTCCTGAGAAGAAACAATACCAATCATACCATTGGCCACCGTTTCGCCGGCATATTTTTCCTTATCCCAATTTTCTGCTGCTATCAACCAGGGGTCAATACCCTGAGCATTCAGGTAAGCAAATGTTTGGTTTATATACAATAGTGTAAAAATGACAAAAATCCTCATGACAACTTTTTTTACAAATATAAACATTGTAAACCCTTTAAACCATTATATTTGACTATTGGAAATAATCAAAACAACATAGTTATGGCAAAAAAAGTATATCGCGAACTGATATTGTGGTTGTTTTTAATTATACCTTATGTTTACTTATTTAAAATCTGGAACGATTTACCCGATATAGTGCCCACCCATTTTAATCTGGCAGGCGAGGCCGATGGTTGGTCATCCAAACAATTTCTTATTTTTTTACCCGGCAGTTTGGGTATAGGCATTTATTTTTTAATGTTGGTCCTTCCGCAAATGGATCCTAAACACAATCTTTCGTTGGAGGATAATAAATATTATGGCATTAGGTTTATGATGGCTGTTTTCTTTTCCATTCTCTGCACCTATATCTTACACACTAGTTTGTCAGGCAAAATTTCAAATCCTTCTCTACTTTTTGGATTTATTGGCGGTTTATTTGCCGTCTTAGGTAATTATTTTAAGGATATGAAACCAAATTATTATATAGGCATCCGAACACCATGGACCTTAGAGGATGAACGCGTTTGGTATAATACACACAGATTTGGTTCCAAAGTATGGATTTTTGGAGGTATAATATTGTTGTTCAGTTCTATTCTTATAAAAAACAAGGATATCTTTTTTCCTTTTTTTATTCTATCAACTTTGCTTATCACATTTATTCCAATTATTTATTCCTACATCGATTATAAACGAGGTAAATAGCGGTGAAGAAAATAGTTCCCTTTTTTTTCATGGTTCTTTTCATTGCCCCATTTTATGGCACCTATTTGTATTTATCTCTTCAACAAAAGGTTATTCAAGAAGCCGTACAACGTAAACTAGAGGAGGGAATACCTGAAAATGAACTGGTTAAGTTAACCTTTTCTAAAAAAGAAATACCTAAGTTATTAAAGTGGGAACACGATAAAGAATTTGAATACAATGGCCAAATGTATGATGTTGTGGAAGTTACCGATGTTGGGGATTCATTGCAATACCTTTGTTGGTGGGATAAAGCTGAAACGGCGACTAAGAAAAATAAACAAAAACTGCTACATGCCAAGATAGATACTTCGAACCCCGCAAAACATTTTCCACTTACATTTTCAGATTATTATAAATCAATCTTTTTTATATTTAATCCGTTTAACGGGGGAGAATCCCCGGAGAATGCGCGTAATAAACCTATTACAAGCAGTACATTTACGGGTATTTTATTAGTCCAGTCTCTTAGTCCGCCTCCCCGATTACGTTATTAAAACACTTGTACCATTTATCATTTTAGTAACGTTTAAATCATTTCCATGAGGATCATCTTATCATGGTTTTTGGTTTTTGGCTTCATCCATATCGGATATGGTCAAACAGCCACCATATTAAGTAAAGAGGGAAAAGTACCGTTGGAATCGGTTCTTCTCCACAGTGAAAATCCAAATATTCAGAGAATAACCAACAAAAATGGACAGGCAGATCTCTCCCCATTTATGTCCGCTGAAAAAATTGATATCCGTTACCTTGGATATAAGCCTATAATAGAGAGTTATTTATCTATAAAGGAAAAAGGATTCATAATATACCTGGAAGAAGCAGGTATAACCTTAGATGAAATGGTGATTTCCGCCTCCCGATGGCAGGAATCATCAAAAGGCATTCCCTCAAAAATAAGGACTATTTCTAAAAGTGACATTCAATTATTACAACCCCAAACGGCGGCTGATTTGCTCGGAATTTCTGGTGAAGTTTCCATTCAAAAGAGTCAGCAAGGAGGAGGAAGCCCTATGATTAGAGGATTTGCTACGAACAGACTGCTTTATGTCATTGATGGTGTCAGAATGAATACCGCCATTTTTCGGGCTGGAAATATTCAAAATGTTATATCCTTGGATCCATTCACCATTGAAAAGGCAGAAGTTATTTTTGGTCCTGGGTCGGTTATGTATGGCAGCGACGCCATTGGTGGCGTTATGAATTTTCAAACAACAACACCAAAGTTAGCCCTCGATAAAAAATGGATTACCAGTGCATTAATAAACACGAGATATTCGTCGGCAAATAGAGAGAAAACAATGCACGGCACCCTGCATCTTGGCTCCAAAAAATTTGCCTCCGTTATTAGTTATAGTTTTAACCGTTTCGGAGACTTAAAAATGGGCAATTATGGACCCGATAGTTATTTGAGGCCATTCTATGTAGATCAGGTCGAAAATATGGATAAAATTATTAAAAATGCTAATCCACGAATTCAAGTTCCTTCTGGCTATGATCAACAAAATATCATGCAAAAACTACTATATAAACCTAATGAAAAATGGGCATTCCAATATGGCTTTCATTACTCGGGTACCACAGCTTATTCAAGATATGACCGGCTCATAGAAGTAAATACTGCGGGGACTCCCATTTCCGCCGTTTGGGATTATGGCCCTCAAATTTGGCAAATGATTCATTTTACGGTAAATCATGTAGGGAATAATGCATTTTATGATGGATTGACCTTACGAATGGCACATCAATTTTTTGAAGAAAGTAGATTGGATAGGAATTTTTCTGGAATCAATAGATTTAGATTGAGATCTCAGGTTGAAACGGTTAATGCCTTATCTATGAACGTTGATTTGAAAAAGAACATAGAAAAAGGTATTCTTTATTACGGTTTGGAAACTATTGGCAACAAAGTGAATTCTGTTGGAACGGCTAAAAATATCCAGACGCTAGCACCCATTTTAGTTGCCGATCGCTATCCGCAAGCACAATGGAACAGTTACGCACTATTTGGAAACTACCAATACCCATTAACAAAAAAATATACCGCACAAATTGGTATTCGATATAATTTATTTAACATGGAGGCTGATTTTTCGCAGAATCTTGCCTTTTTCCCTTTTGCATTTAAAACAACGAATATCCAGAACGGAGCCTTTAATGGTAATGCAGGACTTGTCATTTCACCTGATGATAAAACCAAAATAAGCCTCAATGCAGCAACAGGATTTCGGGCACCCAATGTAGATGATATGGGTAAATTATTTGATTTTGTATCGGGTGAAGTAGTTGTTCCCAATATTGATTTAACTGCTGAAATAGCCTATAATGGAGAAATAAATATCTCAAAATTAATTGGAAGTTCGCTAAAAATAGATCTTACTGGATATTATACTTATCTCCAAAATGCGATGGTTCGCAGGTCAACTAAAGTGGAAGGAAAAGATAGCATCCTTTATAATGGCAAAATGAGTAAAGCCTACAGCATACAGAATGCCGCTTTTGCAGAAATTTATGGTTTTCATGCCGGTTTCGAAATCGATTTACCATTGGGCTTTTATCTCTCCAGCAGATATAATGTCCAAATTGGTAAAGAAGAACTGAACAATGTCGCAACAACTAATTCCCGACATGCAGCACCAGCTTTTGGATTGAGTACTTTAGGTTATAAAAAAGAAAAAATGAATCTTCAGCTAAACGCTGTTTATAGTTCATCCGTCCCTTATGAAAATTTAAATGAAGAGGAACGCCAAAAACCAGCCATTTATGCCAGAGATGAAAATGGAAAACCCTATTCACCCAGTTGGTACACCTTAAACATGAAAGGAATGTTTACCGTTTTTAAATCTAGCACCTTAAATATTGGCCTTGAAAACTTAACGAATCAAAGGTATAGAACCTATAGTTCTGGCATAGTAGCACCCGGCTTTAATGCCATTATTGGGTTTTCTGTTTTAATATGACCATAAATAATAAAGAGGCTATCCTGCAGGTCAGGGTAGCCTCTTTCTTTATTTGCTATTCTGTTAATAAGTTCCTATTTCACTCGATACATATCCAATTCTCATGGCTACATATTCTATGGTTTGGGTTGGCATATTTATGGGTTCGATATAAACATTCCAACTTTTTTCCCCTTTATTTCTCCAACCTATAGAGGCTGCCGCTGTTGTGCAAACAAGATGGAGTTTTCCATTTATTTTCGTCACCTTGGGTAATGCGGTGATGGGAGGCTTATTATCTCCATTCCACCATTCTTTTATCAGCTCCTTTTCAGGTACCCCACCCTTATCAGGGAATTTTTGTTGCCATTCATCCATCTGCTGCCGCATTTTCTTTAGAATGCTTGCATATTTTGGGTCATCAGCCAAATTAACTAATTCAAAAGGATCCTTTTCCCAATCGTATAATTCTTCTTTAGGTTTAGTTTTTTCAAACCATAGATTTTGAAAACCTGTCAAGGTACCTTCGTCCCTCATTTTTAGGATATTCCGCATTAATGGTTGTTGTTTCCTGTATTCCAAATCCATATATCGGGGTAATTCAGGCAAATAATTTCTAACATATTGATATTTTGGGGCAAGCACCGTTCTCACTCTATCATAATGAGAATCAAGACGATCTCTGGCGGCAAAAACCATTTCTCTGCCCTTTGTTTTAGCATATTTACCTAAAAACGGAATACCTGCTAAACCATTTGGCGTTTTGATACCCGCCAGTGAGAGAACTGTCGGGGCAAAATCAATCGAACTGATCCAACGAGAATCTCTTACACCGCCTCCTTTTCCGTTTGGAAACCTTATGATAAGAGGGACATGTAGCCCTCTCCTATAAATTTCTCTTTTATAGAAGGGTAAACCATCCCCATGGTCTGTCCAGAAAAAAATAATGGTATTATCAAGCAGCCCATCCTCTTCCAACTTTTTTAATAACACACCTATTTCATCGTCCAAGGTAGAAATATTAGAATAATGCCTGGCTACTTCTGTTCTTGCGACAAGATTATCAGGATAAAATGGAGGTAACAACACTTTTAAGGGATTAACCCGCAAAGGTTTATCTGCATTCGCCCATATCTGTGATTCGTGGGTGGTATTAAAATTAAATACACTAAAAAATGGTTTTCCTTTGGGTCTGTTTCGCCAGGTAGCTTTGTTAGAAACCTCGTCCCACGCGGTTGGAGGTGCCTCAAACTGGTAATCTGTTTTATTATTATTGGTCGTATAATAGCCTTGCTGCCTTAAATATTCCGGAAAACAACGTATTTCAGCAGGCATAACCGCACTGTACGATTTGGGAAGACCTGTTTGTTCCGGATAAGTATTATTTAAGGTTCGCATATTATGTCCCCCGTTAAAGGTTTGGTAGGACCCCGTAATGATGGCATTTCGACTTGGCGCACATACCCCTGCGGTAGTATAAACATGGTCATAAATGATACCTTCCTTTGCCAATCGGGAAATATGAGGTGTTTTGATGGTTGAATCGCCGTAAGCTGGCAATCTTGGGCTCATATCTTCTGCAGAAATCCAGATAATATTGGGTTTATCCTGTCCAAAAAGGGTGGCTTCAAACGATAAAATCAAATAAAAGAGGCAAAGAAATCTACCGGAGTAAAGAGCAGTTTTGTGAATATTCATATTAAAAATCATATTAAGCGTTTATTGCAAAGTCATTAAGAAAGGCATAGCTTTATTTCAGCATTACTAAAAAAGCAACCACGAATTCCCTTAAGTCCTCATTAAAATTCCTGTTAGATTGTCAAAACACTATAGACTGAAATGGGAAAGAAAATCCCGACAAATAAAATACCCTACAATATTTCAAAAATAAAGCTATCTTCCATTATACCTCCGACCATACCATTTAAATATATTGAAAAATATAAATTCAATACACAGGGCTACAGCTATTTATAAACCGACCTTTAAAACGCTTCATCAAAACTGCCTCAAAACAGGTATAAAAACATAAAAACAAGTAGCATTTCTATACATTGAAATGTCATAAATACAATAAACAAGGTGACAACTATCTATTCAAAGAGAGATATAAAAATTTATTTAATGTGAATCTCTCGTTACCTTACTTCCTGATCCTCCTTTTAGAAAATCAAGATCCGCACCCAGGTGGGCTTGTTCCACGTGCGTTTGATGTAAACGAACGTATCCACGATCGACGATGCCGTTAAACTGAGGCGCTTTGGCCAAACGCTCATTAATCTCTTCCTGACTTATCAACAAATTTAGGCTTCGCGCCGGAACGTCCAGTTCAATCCAATCGCCGTCTTGTACGATAGCTAAAGGCCCACCAACTGCTGATTCAGGTGACACGTGTAAAATGCAGGTACCAAAACCTGTTCCACTCATCCTTCCATCAGAAATACGAACCATATCCCTTACCCCTTCAAGCAATAATTTGGGAGGGAGACCTAAATTTCCCACCTCTGGCATGCCTGGATAACCCACTGGACCTACCTGTTTAAGTACAAGCACACTGTCAGCCGTTGCAGGCAACTCAGGGTCATTAATCCTGTTTTTATAATCGTCAATATCTTCGAATACTATTGCTTGCCCCTTATGTTTCATCAATTCAGGACTTGCCGCAGAGAGTTTTAACACGGCACCATCAGGACATAGGTTACCTTTGAGTACGGCCACGCCGGAAACGGTATTTACGGGTTGATCTATGGGGCTGATAACACGATCATTGTATGATTTTGCCGAGCTGAAATTTTCCTTCACCGTATGACCATTAACTGTAATTACCTGTCCACGAAGATATTTATCCAATTCTTTCAAGACAGCTGGAAGTCCGCCGGCATAGTAAAAATCTTCCATGAAATATTCTCCGGAAGGTTGCAAATTCAGCAATAACGGAATATCCTTTGCTAAATTATTCATATCATCTAAGGTCAATTCGATGCCAATACGGCCCGCGATAGCCAGTAAATGCAGAACAAAATTTGTGGATCCACCAATGGCCGTATTCACAATAATCGCATTTTCAAATGCCTCTCTGGTCAATATTTTTTTAAGGGTCAGATTTTCATTTACCATTTCTACAATACGCATACCAGAATGATGCGCCAATACTCTTCTATTGGAGTCCACGGCCGGAATGGCAGCATTTCCTGGAAGGGTCAGACCCAAAGCCTCCACCATACATGCCATAGTTGAGGCAGTGCCCATAACGCCACAGTGACCTGCACTGCGGCACATGCCCGCTTCCACCTCCTGCATATCCTTTTGAGTAATCTCGCCCATTCTCTGGGCTTCACTGAAACGCCATAAATCGGAAGTACTAATATTTGTCCCTTTATATTTTCCTGTTAGCATAGGACCTCCACTCACAACTATGGTAGGAATATCGACGCTACAAGCGCCCATAACTAGCGATGGCGTCGTTTTATCACAACCGCAAAGTAAAACTACTCCATCTAAGGGGTTTGCGCGAATACTTTCCTCCACGTCCATGCTTACCAGATTTCGATAAAGCATGGCGGTAGGTTTAATTAAAGTTTCCCCTGTTGACATAACGGGAAACTCGACGGGAAAACCTCCGGCCTCGTAAATGCCATTTTTAACTTTTTGAGCCAATTCTCTGAAATGCGCATTGCAAGGCGTCAATTCGCTCCATGTATTACAAATACCAATGACTGGCTTACCTTCAAAATGATGCGCAGGTATTCCCTGGTTTTTCATCCATGCCCTATAGATGATGCCATCCTTACCTTCCCTGGCGAACCAGTTTCTACTTCTCAAATTATTTACTTCCACGGATATTATTTTTACTCAAAATAACCTTTTTCCGTCTTATTTACAATTTTTTTGAGGCGGGAACCAATATTTTATTTAAAATCCACGAAACAATCATGACTAAACTACATCCAATGAGATTCAACCAGAGATAGCCAATATTTACCACCATTTCTTTCCCTCCAAAGGAAATAGGTGTCCCCGTTTCATTCAGATAAAATAGAAGAAGGATAATTAATTCTGTGGCAATAGCCGCTATAAAAACAGCCTGACCCTTTACTGCTTTTATGAAAAAGCCTACTAAAAATATGCCCAGAATGGTGCCATAAAAAAGGGAACCAACTATGTTTACTGCCTGAATCAGATTTTCAAATAATCGGGCTGAAAGGGCAAATACAACCGCTATCGCACCCCACAATAAGGTAAATGCCTTGGAGACAAACAGGTAATGTTGATCCGTTTGGTCTTTCACAAATGACCTTTTATAAATATCAATGACGGTGGTGGTTGCCAGAGAATTTAATTCGGAGGAGGTGGAAGACATGGATGCAGAAAAAATAACCGCTAAAAGTAGTCCGACAATACCTACGGGAAGAAAATCGCGTATAAAAGTGATAAAAACATAATCTGTATCCTTTATAGACGCCGCTGGCAATGCTTTTTTAATAAGGGTTCCAGCTTCTACTCTTAAATCTTTTTCCTCCTTCATTACTTGATTTACCTGCGCTTTTCCCTCGGCAATCATTTTTTTGTCTCCCGATTTTAACTGGCTGATATATTGGTGAATCACCTCTTTTTTTCTTTCAAATAAGGTTTCGTGTTCTTTATTTAACGCCTCATACTGAAGGGCATAGCTATCATTTTTCTTTATGGCATTGGTATTCCCCTCATTAAAATGTAAAGGACTTTTATTGAATTGAAAAAAGACAAAAACTAAAATACCTACAAATAATATCAAAAACTGCATGGGGACTTTTAGTAATCCATTGAACATAAGCCCCAATCTACTTTCCGTCAGCGTTTTTCCCGATAAATACCGTTGAACCTGCGATTGATCGGTACCAAAATAACTTAAAAACAAGAAAACACCTCCAATCATTCCTGACCAGAAAGTGTATCTGTTGGAAAGATCCCATGAAAAATCAACCACTTGCAACTTGTTCATGGATCCGGCAAAACGAACAGCATCAGTAAAACCTACATCCTCGGGAAGTTTGTAAACAAGTACTATGGCAGCAACGAACATACCAGCCAAAATAATGACCATTTGGTGAAATTGGGTTACGCTGACCGCTTTTGTACCACCAGAAACAGTATATAAGGTAACGCCAGCTCCCAAAATCAAAATGGTCAGGTTTAATTGCCATCCAAGTATGGTAGAAATGATTATAGCTGGTGCAAATATGGTCAAACCTGCCGCTAATCCTCTTGAAATCAAAAATAAGATGGCTGTAAATGTTCTTGTAGCCAGATTAAATCGTCCTTCCAGATATTCATAAGCTGTATAGACTTTTAACTTATAATAAATGGGCAAGACAAAAACAGATAAAATGACCATAGCTAAAGGCAGACCAAAATAAAATTGGGCAAAACCCATGCCGTCTTCATAAGCCTGGCCAGGTGTCGATAAAAATGTAATGGCACTTGCCTGAGTGGCCATAATGGATAGACCAATAGACCACCATTTTAGATCGTGATCACCCTGGAGATAACTCTGCGTCGTATTGACATTTCGTGTTTTCCAAATACCATAAATGATAATGCCAGTGATAGTTCCTACCAGTACAATCCAATCGATTAAAGCCATGATGACAATTTATTTAAGAGAAAGCTTTCGTGAATAAATAAAACAGAATGATGAGCAGGGCATGGAAAACCAATACAAAAAGGTATAATTTATTCCACGTTCCCAGTATGGGTGGCACATCCTCGTTAAATTTTTCAGGAAGTGACGATTCATTTTCCGTATTCATCATGGCTTTATTTCTTTACCCATTGAAATCATGTTTGCGAATAAGCGGAAAGCGCCTGGTACCCCGGCAGGTAATTCTCTAAAGAAGGAAAGACCGCTATATATGTAATAACCTTTACCATGCTTTGCAACCAAAAGCGCACCATCAATTGGTTTTTCCCCGGGATCGTTAAACCTTAAAATGGGGGTAAAAGCGGAATCCCATTTTCCTGGGAAGTATAAACCTCTTTCTTGTTCCCAACCTTTGAAATCGTTATCGCTTATTTTATTTGGAAAATTCAATATGCTATGATTAGGGACCAACAATGTTGCGGGGGCATCTTCGTCAGTAATTCTTTCCCGGGATAGCGTCATTGGGAAAGGAGCTAATTCCTTTTCCGTTACCTTTAAATCGCCCGTTGTGTTATATTGAACAATCAGATTACCTCCATTTTCGACGTATTTGAATAATGCTTTTTGTTTGAACTCAATACCTTCAACGGTATTATAAGCTCTTACACCCAAGACCACGGCATCAAAAGATTTCAGATTTTCCTCCGTCAGATTATTTACATTTAACATCGTCACCTGGAAACCCATTTGGGATAGACTGGCGGGCACCACATCACCTGCCCCCATGAGATATCCTATTTTATCTCCTGATTTCTCCAGGTCTATGCGCACTAACTTTGCATTGGACGAGAGCAATACGGTTTGCGCAGGTATGTGGGCATGCTTAATAATCAGTATTTTTTTGTCGTACACCTCACCGTCCGCTTTCATCAAAACGCGTGCATTTCCCTCTGACTGAAACGAAGGAGGTGTTACCCAAAAGGAGAGTACTTTTTCTTCTCCTTTTCTTCCAAATTGAACCTCTTGTTCTTTAGGAGAAAAGGTCCAGCCGTTTGGAACATCCAGAGTAACCACACCTGAAAGGGTTGACTTATTTGCCTTCACTACTACCTCTAATCTTTGGCTATCTCTATTAGCAAACACATTGACAGATTCCTGAAAACTACCTGTTATGGCAGGAATAATTTCGAAAGGCTGATAGACTTCGCCAGCCACCGGATCATCTATTTTATACACAATATCAGATTCCAGTGAAAAAGGAATGCCATCAATCAGATAATTTGCTTTTATTTTTAATGATTTTGGCGTTTCAGGTAAACCTCTTAATTTTTCGTCGCTTACGGTATAAACACCTAAATTCCATTGGTCAATTAACCAGTAGGGACTAGTTAATTGAATATTTTTAGGTACCTGAATTTGCTTTGATAATTTGAAACCCTTATTATTTGCCAGCTCCATGCCCATTACAGTATCCATGCTTGTGGGTAAAACTTGTAAAGACTGCAAGGTAACTTTGACCGGGCTTCTATGAATGAACTCCAGCTGAACTTTGATATTTTCACCTGGTGTAGCTGCAGATTCCATGGCTACTGCCTCCTGAAAGAGACCTAAAGATTGCTTGATAATGAGCTTAATATCTTTTAATTTTTCTCTCTTCCAATAACTATCCTGTAATTTTTCCAGCTCTTTTAAGGCCAGTAACAAATCGGGTAAAACGGTGTATGGCGACTGCATGGAGAAATTACTTTCCACCTTTTTTAATAAGGCGCCCACCTTTTCTGCTCCCTTCACCCTACTCCAGGTAGTATTTATACCTGCGAAAAGATTATTATTTTCAGGCAAATCACCTTTCAATAATTCCAGATACTCTGTTTCCGACCCTCTTACACCCAAAGAACCAAAGCCCTGGCTTTTGTGCATACTCCGGCTTTCGGCGGCAATTTCATTATTTGATTTACCCAATAAAGGATAATAAACGCCTACTTCAAATTGAAGCAATTTACTCTTATCAGCTTCGTCAAATGCCTTTTGACTACCGTAAAACCACCAGGAGGTATTAAAAAATAATCTTTTGGGTTGCCACAGGGGTAAACGACTCAACTGATTTGGAAAAACCTTTGGATCGGCAGCCATATCAAATGCTTCAACACCCAGCATCGCCGAGGCAGTATGATGACCATGCGTTCTCCCGGGGCTTCTGTGATCGAACCTATTAATGATAACATCGGGTTGCCAATATCTTATCACGGCAATTAAATCTTCCATAACTTTCTCCTTTTCCCAAATCCTGAAAGTTTCGTCCGGATTTTTAGAAAATCCAAAATCATTTGCTCTGGAAAAAAACTGTTTTCCCCCGTCTATTTGTCTGGCGCCCAATAATTCCTGAGTTCTTATTAAACCTAACAATTCTCTTATCTCTGGGCTAATCAAATTCTGGCCGCCATCTCCTCTGGTTAATGACAAATAGGCCGTGTTTGCTTTTCCGTGATTTGCGAGATAGGTGATGAGCCTCGTATTTTCATCATCGGGGTGAGCAGCCAGATAAAGGACTGAACCAAGGAAATTAAGTTTCTGAATTTCATGGTAAATTTTAGCTGAATTCCATTTCTCAGGAGCCTGCGAATAAAGACCATTAAAAAGAAATAAAGAAAATAAAGGTAAGAATAAGGATAGTTTACGCATGGGTGATTACTTTTACAACCTCAATATTACAAAATTTTATGTTAAAATCAGACCTGAAAAAATTCGTTTGTATTCACGGACATTTTTATCAGCCTCCGCGCGAAAATGCGTGGTTAGGCGAGATCGAATATCAGGAATCAGCGGCTCCTTTCCACAACTGGAATGAAAGAATAAATTTTGAGTGTTATGCTCCAAATTCTGCGGCGAGATTGCTCAACCATAAGCAAGAAATAAAAGGGATCGTTTCCAATTATACCTACATGAGTTTTAATATTGGTCCAACGCTCCTGGCCTGGATGGAAAAGTTTGACCCAAACTCATATCAAGCTATTTTAGATGCTGATAAACAGAGCCTTACCTATTATAATGGTCATGGTTCTGCTATCGCTCAGGTGTATAACCACATTATCATGCCGCTGGCAAATAAGCGTGATAAGGAGACACAAATTATATGGGGTATTCGTGATTTTGAATCTCGTTTTCAACGGAAACCCGAGGGTATGTGGTTGGCAGAAACAGCCGTCGATACAGAAACCCTGGAAATTCTGGCAGAAAATAATATACTTTATACCATATTGGCGCCCAGACAAGGTAAAGCGTTCAGGAAATTATCTGATGAAAAATGGACAGACTGTTCTCATGATAATATAGATCCAAGGAATTCCTATTTATGTAAATTGCCATCAGGTAAATCGATTACTCTTTTCTTTTATGACGGTGGTATCGCCCAATCGGTCGCATTTAATGGCTTGTTGAATGACGGAAAATCCTTTGCTGAGAGAATGATTCGTGTTTTCGATGCAAATGATGCGCCCCAACTTAGTCACATTGCCACCGATGGTGAGAGCTATGGTCACCACCATCAATTTGGAGAAATGGCTTTGGCGGCCTGTTTTGATTCATTGATGCACAATGAAAACGTAACGCTTACCAATTACGGGCAGTATTTATCGGAGAATCCTCCCCTTTATGAGGCCCAAATTCATGAAAATAGTTCCTGGAGTTGCGTTCATGGCGTGGATCGTTGGCAGGACGATTGTGGGTGCCATACCGGAGGAAACAATGCCTGGAATCAAAAATGGAGAAGGCCGCTCCGGGATATTTTAAATGACCTTAGAGATAATCTTATTCCCATTTTTGAGAAGGAAACTGCTGGTTTACTGAGTGATCCCTGGTCAGCCAGAAATGATTATATAGAGGTGATTTTACATAGAAAATCATCGTCCATAAAATCTTTTTTTGAAAAACATGCCACAAGAACTTTGACACCTGAAGAGGAAGTTAAATTATTGAGGTTACTGGAAATGCAGCGACATACGCTGTTAATGTTTACGAGTTGCGGTTGGTTTTTTGATGAAATTTCCGGACTGGAAACAGATCAGATTTTACAATATGCCCATCGGGCCATGCATTATGCCGAGCAAGTGACTTCTTACCAATTCAGGGATTTATTTCTTCAAAAATTGAAAGAAATACCAAGTAATGTGTATGAAAATGGTTCTGTTAGCTATGAGAAAAATGTAATTCCTGCTGCCGTTTCATTGGAAAGAGTGGGTATGCACTATGCAGCTTCCTCTCTTTTTGAAGATTATCCTGAAGAGTTAATTCTCTTCAGTTATCAAATGAAAAGTTTGAATTTTAATCGTTGGAAATCAGGTACGCATGCCATCGCTGCTGGAAGAACGCTCATAGTTTCTCAAACGACCTTTAAAGTAAAAGAATTTGCCTTTGTGGTCCTTTATCTTGGTCAGTATAACCTATATGGGCAGATTTCCCTGGATATGCCTGTGGAGACCTTTGAAAAAATGACAAATAAAATTGATGCCGCCATTAAAGGTACTGATTTAGGCAGCGTTATAGGTATTATGCAAGACTATTGTGGCGGGGAAAGATTTTCATTCTGGCATCTTTTCCGTGATGAAAAAAGGAAAATTGTGGACCAGATTAATCAACAAAGTCTTAAATCTGTAGAATATACCTTTAGGGGAATGTTTCAGGAAACCTATCCCCTAATGTTGGGATTAAAGGAAATTGACATGCCCATTCCTGCCCCATTTAAAGATACCGCTGCCCATATCTATAATATTGAATTTAAAAATCAATTATTATCCAGGGATATGGACCTTAAACAGGTTCAGTCCATTCTTCAAATTATGAGTGATTGGAAATTTGAAATAATGGAAATACCAGAACTAACGCAACTCGCCAATGAAAAAATTTATGCTGGTTTAGTTGATTTGGCAAATACGGATGAAAACGTTGATACTACCTGTTCTGACTTAATTACCCTCTTAACCATTGTAAAACGTATTCCATTATCCTTGAATTTATGGAGAAGTCAAAATTTTATTTTCAGTGAATCCGGTGCAGCATCTTTCCGAAAAAAACTAGCGAACGGATCCTTATCTATGGATACTTTTCAACGTTTATTGCAACAAATGGGGATAGCGTCCCTTGATAAACAGTTAAATCCGGTCTAGTCAGGATGAATATTTTTCCTGTTTCATTTTTATAATGCTATTAATTCCTTTGGCATCAAAAAATGGCTAAACTCATTAGTTCATCCTAAAATGTATCATTTTTTCAAGTCACGGTTTCTGATGTGATTATGGCGTACCTTTGATAAAATAAATAATAACATGGTTATTGCTAATCCTATTTATGACATTGTGTTTAAAAGATTGATGGAGAATGATAGGGTTGCTAAATTCTTTATGGGTACGCTTTTAGAGGAAAATATTGAAGCCGTCGAGGTAAAACCTCAGGAATTTATTTATTCAAAAAATTATGAAAAAAGTACTCCTGGTAAAAAAAAATTCATAAAACAACAAATTAAAGAGCAATTATCTATTAATTTCTTTCGATTAGACTTTATCGCTACTATTTTAACAGATTCGGGTGAACGAAAAAAAGTCCTCATCGAAATTCAAAAAGTGAAGAATAATATCGACCTGATGAGGTTCAGAAATTATCTGGGAGAACAGTATAAGAGGGAAGATATGGTTAATAATGAAAAACATATTTTGCCCATTACCACGATATATATCTTAGGATTTAACCTGCCTGAAATTGAAACGGCCTGCATTAAAGTAGAACGGAATTATAAGGATCTCATCGCAAAAAAAATTATTCATATTAAAAGTGATTTTGTTGAAAAGTTAACCCACGATAGTTTTATCGTTCAGGTAAATAGAATTACCGAAAGGTATCAAACCAGCCTGGATAAGCTTTTAAGTATCTTTGAACAATCCAATTTCTTAGATGGCGGAAAAATCATCAAAGATTTTAAACATAAGATTGATAACGAAGATTTAAAGATGGTTACAGATATTCTGCACCATACTGGCGTTGATCCGGAACAAAAGAAACTTATTGAGATTGAACAGGAAGCCTGGCGAAGTATTAATGCCTTGTTAGAAAATCAAGAGCGAGACTATATTAAAACCATAGGTGAAAAGAACATAGCATTGGGTGAAAAGGACAAAGCATTGGGCGAATTTAAAAAGGAATTGGGTGAAAAAGACATAGCACTGGGTGAAGTTAAAAAGGAATTAGACCTGATGACTAAGGAATTGATGGAGAAAAACAAAATCATTGAAGATTTCAAAAACAGGTATAATTCATAATTCCTGAAGGATTTTCACAACAGTCATTCCTTTACCAAATATATTTGAAAACTAATTAGTTTTTTCGAATTCGGTCTTCCAGGAACGCTCTTCATCCCATACGTTTGATTTGGCATTTGCCTGAACAGAAATAGACTTACCATCACTGCTCAACTTCCAGACTTCTGTCACGTAATGAATGACTTGACCCTGATAGGAAATTGAGTTAACCGTCATCGTTTGTTCCTCAGCGGACCATTTTACGGTAAACTTCTTTTCTATTCCCGGGCCATAATTAACTTGACTTTCTTTACCATCGAAGATTAGTTTTTCATGGCTTGTTGTCAGAGCTAATCCAGCAGACAAATTTGCTGTTTCTATGGAAAGAAAATTTGCCTGATTTGCTATTTTCATTGTTTTAGAACACATACGGTCGTCCAATGAATAAGCGCAATAAATATTTCCGCCCATACTTATTGATTCTTTAGATTTCCACTCGCCAGAAAAGTTAGCAAGGGTTGTCCCTTTTTTATGTTGTGCTTGTAAGGGAAAATACATTACGCCTGTTAACAGAATAATGAGGCAGGAAAAAATGGTTCTTTTAATTATCATAATATTTTTTTTGGCGTTGACTCGCGATTTAATTTGGCTTTTAATTACTTTTCAGGAAATTAGGGTTTAAAATACCTAAACAGCTTTATTTTGTTTTCTATTTTTCACAAAGTCGAAAATGGCTCCGATAAAAACGCCTATTGACAACCCTAAACCTGTACCTTTTGCCATGTCTCCAGAAATAGTTCCATAAGCTGCTCCAAAAACTACACCAAAACATGCACCAAGAGCAATGCCGTTCCCAGCGTTTCTATTCTTAATTTCTGACATAGTTTATGATTAAAATTATTTAATTTTCAAAAGTACCTAGTTTTATCGGAACTTTAAGAATTATTAAATCGACTTTTAGTTGTAAAATGTATGAAACGATTAGAAAACTTATTACAATTAGGCAATCCCTTACTCTACGAAGTTTGTAAACCTGTTTTACCATCAGAATTACCTTTAGTTAAAGATTGGGTAGCAGACTTACACAACGTAATGCAGGAAATCAGAGAAAAATATAATTTCGGACGAGCCATTGCTGCACCACAATTAGGCATTATGAAGCGATTGATTTACATGAATATTGACAAACCAATCGTATTTATAAATCCTGAATTCACCTTTTTGAGTGAAGAAATGTTTGAACTTTGGGATGACTGCATGAGTTTTCCAAACCTTTTAGTCAAAGTAAAAAGACATAAAAATTTGACAATAAAATATTTAGATGAAAATTGGCAAACCCAGGAATGGAATATGGCAGATGACTTATCTGAGTTATTGCAGCATGAGTACGACCATTTAGACGGTGTTTTGTGTACCATGCGAGCCATAGATGAAAAATCTTTTAAATGGAGACCCTAATATATTTCCTCATAAGGGAAGTATTTTTAATAAAATACCGATTAAACTCCATCTTTTTGTGACATAAACCACTTTTTTCTTTCCTATACCCAAAAAGACCATCGCCTTTAGCCATGGCAGTATTAACAAATCCAGGCCGAATATCGGTAACTATGATCTTTGATCCATACTCCTTTTGAAGAAAAAATCAAATATTCCTTTCTTTTTCCCATGTATAAACAACAGTTCCATAAATATCGTGATGCTGAAATGAAATACGACTTTTATTCTTTAGACGGTTTACATCGACCGACATAAAGCCACCTTTTACCAGATGAAATTGGTGATAATCTTTGTTCTCTCCTGGTGTACCTCCAGCATGTTCGTCGCTCGCTGCGCCAATACTGAACTCGTTTAAGCCTGTTTCAGGATGAACGGAATGGTATTGCCAATGACGGTCGCCACATATTATAAAAAAATGATCGGGTACATTTTCCTTAATCCAGTTTCTTATTTCGTCGCCTTCATATTTAAACCCGGGATTACTATGGTTATCGTTCTTCTGCACACGATCGGGCCCAACTAATGGTGTTGGGCTTACTAAAATTTTCCAGGTAGCAGTGCTTTCTTTAACCGTTTTCTTAAACCAGGCTTTTTGTTCTGCACCCCATATTGTTTTTTCCGGACCATCTGGCATATCGTTATCTGAACGAAAATCTCTTCCATCGGTAAGCCATATTTGAAGATCTTTACCCCATCTAAAAGTTCTATAACTTAATCCATCTGAAATGGGGGCTTGTTGACGAAAAATACGCTGACCTTCGGCAAATGACAATTCCCCCATATTAGCCCCTGGACTGGAATCATTATCAAGCGTGTCGTGATCATCTTTTAACCAATAGGTATTTACGTTCTTATTGAAGTCAACCAATCGTGGCAAACTAAACATTCTTTCCCAATGATACCGGGCAAGGCGCGCATTGTTAGCACGAGGCATATCATTGTCATAATAAACTAAATCTCCGGTGAGACAAGCAAAATGAGGCTTTAAGGCTAACATAGCAGGATAAATATCATGCCCATCCGGATGCCCCCTGTCTGGATATCCCTGGCAGGTCATCAAACAAAATCGTATATCTGAGACATCATTTTGAGCGGGCGCCGTTTGAAATTTTCCCTTAATTTTAAAAGATTCTGTTTCGTTTTTATTATCTGAAACTTCACTTTCATAGAAATATGTAGTATTCGACTGTAAATTTTTTAAATGAAAATGATGGATAAAATCAGTTTTTTCAGAAACCCCTACCCAATCACTCCTTTTAGCATTTCTTAGTGATTCTTCGGTACCGTAATGAATTCTCACAAAACCAGAAATACCCTGACAGGCACCTTCAAGCTCCTCTGCAGGAACTTTTGGTTCTGGTAACTGTTTATTTTTAAAATCCTGAGCACGACCAGGAATTACTATTCCTTTATTATTTCTTTCTTTCTTCGCAGTTAACCTCGTCCAGATAATGGCGGTAGCATCAGTAACCTCTCCAACTCTGGTTCCCATGGCTTGAAAAACAGATAAGGATATTGCTTCATTTTTCCATGCTGGAAATGCCATCGTAGTTAGCGCTAAAGCAGCGGACTCTTTTAAAAATTTCCTGCGTGTTTTTTTATCTGTATTCATTTTTGACATTTTATTTCATCCGTTTCCACTACCAAGATAGATAAAATAATGTTAAAAATTAAAGCGCTAAATATATTATTGTTATAGTTCGTTGGTAACGAAGATGGCTGGGCTATGTCCCTTTGAGTTTATACAAAATAATATATTTACAAATAAACATTACCTCCAAACCAAGGACGTTAGCTGTAATCCTAAAAATCTTGTAAAACCTGATTCAACACCGGCGTAGAGACGTGAAGCATTGGGGAGAAGACGCGAAGCATCGCGTCTCTACCCCTATGAATAAAGTTGCATAACTAAAAGAGGCTATCTTTTTAGACAGCCTCTCAAAAGCACATTAGTTTTACAAAAACCTAATTTTTTTAACCTTTACATGCACTGGCAGTAGTTTTAAAATCTTCTTTTGAACTGACCACTTTGGTTGTTCCGTCTGTAAATTTCACCGTTAATGGAAACTTCATTTCAGGACGTCCCGTTGAGGTAGGATTAGCGGTTCTCCAGGCTCTTACCTTGGTAACAAAATCTTTCTGATCAGTAGCACTCTCCTCTTTACCGCCTGGATAAACAATGGTCACAGGAAATACCACACTGAAACAAGAAGGTCTGTGAGGTCTCTCCTCTTTACAAGCAGCCATCAATGCTTTCAAATCATCAGTATTTTTTAACACAACAATACTACTGTCTAATTTCAATTTTACAGAGTAAGGAAAGGTAATCTGAGGATGACCCGTTGCACTTGAATTGGCCGCTCTCCATGCTATTAATTGAGCTTTAAAATCTGTAGCTGATGCTGCTACTTTGGATGTACCATCCGGAAATGAGATAGTTACAGGAAAAACCGGAGTGAAACAACCGCCACATATACCTCCTTTTGGTCCAACTTGTGGTCGGCAACTCATCGCTAATGTCTTTAATCCATCTTCATTTTCAATGGTAGCTGTGCTGCCATCTTCCAGGGTAACTTCAAAAGGAAAAGCTAACGTTGGTCTCTCTTTACTTGCAGGATTTGCTTCTTTCCAGCTTTTAATTAAGGTCATATAAGCCTCCTTACTGGCAACCTCTTTGGTTGTTTTATCAGGATAAATTACGGTAACTGGAAAAACAATGTCAAAACATTTTCCAAAGCCTTTAGGTCCTCCACCATGTCCTTTTGGACCCGCTCCCTCATGTCCCGCCACACCAAAGGCAAGTCGTTCAATGGGATTGAAATCTTCGCTCAATGCAATGTCAGCATCCATTTGCTCACAACCTGTAAATAAAAGGGTACCACAAATGGCTACCAAACTTCCTAATTTAAACATTTGCTTTAACATAATTCTACGTTTTGTGTTCTGGAATGTTGTTTCTATACTTGGATAAGACTCTACCGTTTATTTTGTACTCACTTTAATTAAAATAATTTTAATTTTACCAAATTCCTTTTGAAACTATTCCTTCTGACACCGCTTATTATGCCAAATACGTTTTCGGATGATACCCAACTTTGGCAACAACTAAAGTTGGGAAATAAAAATGCCCTTGAATCCATTTTCCGAAATGAAGCGGATGCCCTGACCAACTATGGCAAAAAATTTACCGCCGATAAGGAACTTATTGCAGACAGCCTCCAGGATCTTTTTGTAGAATTATGGCGAACCAGAGAAACCATAGGACAAACAGATCACATTAGAAAATATTTATATGTATCCTTTAGGCGAAGGCTAATTAAGGATCTCAATAAAAGCCTTAAAACCCAAACCTTAGATCCTGAAACCGATCTTAAAAATGATATTTCTTTCTCCGTGGAAAATAGTTGGATCGAAAATGAGGAGACGGAACTGCGGTCAAAAGAACTATCCGCTGCCATAAGTAAATTGAGTAGCAGGCAACAAGAAATTTTGTACCTTAAGTTTCACAGTGAAATGGATTACGATCAGATTATTGAAATTATGGGACTAAATTACCAGTCAGCCCGTAATTTAGTCACCCGCGCATTGGAGGCTTTAAGGAAAAGTATGACATCTGTTTTAGTACTTATTTTTTTATTTTTAAAATAGACTTAAAGAATGAGTACAAAATTCCATTTTATTGCTTCTTAACATATAATTAACTGTGTAAATATTTTTAATGAAAAAAATTCATTTGTTCCCATTCTTGTTTATTTCATTTCTTTCATGTCAGAAAGAAGAAAATTTGATAGCACCTGAAGTGGACGAAAGATTAACTTTTTTCTTTGAATCTTTTAAAAAAGAAGGTTCTTCAAGGGGCCAAAACATAAATATGGAAGATATCATAGGGCAAATAATTGATATTGAAACCGACGGTGTCTTAGGCAGATGCAATCAATTAACTTCAGGGGCAAAACACCTGATGATTGACAAGTTATTTTGGGAAACTGCTAATATGACAGAAAAGGAATATGTTATTTTTCATGAATTGGGGCACTGTGCATTGAATCGACGTCATCTGGATGCGACAAATAAGAATGGTACCTGTACAAGTATGATGCAAAGTGGGAATGGCAGTTGTAAGATGGTTTACAATGCTCAAAACAGAAGTAAATATTTAGATGAACTTTTTTCACAATAAGCTATGGAAGAACGATTACCTTCATTTAAAGAGATTGTAGAGGATGAATCTTTCATTCGCTGGGTAAAAAACAATTCCTGGCAAGATGCCAATGATTGGGAAGAAAAAATACGACAAAATCCCGAAATTATGGAAGATACTGCGGCCGCAAAGAAATTAATTGAGCATTTCAGCTCAAATGATTCAACCGTTGAAAAGGCCTATCTCGATGGAATCTGGAATAAAATAGATAAGGCAACCACTGAAAAAGGAAGAATACGTCCTTTCAGATCCATTTATCTATACGCCGCTTCGGCTGCCGCTGTCCTTATTTTTTTGGTTATTGGTCTTTTACCCCAGGTTGAAACCTTTCAAACAGAAAATGGTGAATTAGCTACGGTAACCCTACCAGATCATTCTCAGGTAACATTAAACGCCGGAACTAAGGTTGTTTATAGTGGGAATAGGCTTAATACCCATCGGAAAGTCCAACTAACGGGTGAAGCCTATTTTAAAGTATCAAAAGGCAATACGTTTTCTGTGGTTACAACGGAAGGAACCGTTACTGTCCTGGGTACTACCTTCAATGTCCGAAGCAGAGATGAAAAATTATCGGTATTTTGCTATACAGGAAAAGTAAAAGTTAGTGATCAATTTAAAGCCGTTTATCTTACTAAAGGAAAAAAAACAGCTAAACTTCCAGGTGAAATAATGCAGGATGCTCAACCAACTGCTCTTAATGAAGGTTTAAAATGGCGCAATGGGTCATTCTATTTTCAAAATGCCTCATTGAAAGAGGTTCTTGCGGAATTATCAAGACAATATGATGCGGTTATTCATTTGCCTGAATCAGAAGAAAATAGGGTTATCACCACTTCTTTTGACAATAAAAATATAGCCTCCGCCCTTTTTAATATATTATGGCCGCTAAACTTGAAAGCTGAAAAAAAGGATGGTAAATATATTGTACAAAAATCAGCTGTTGAATAGACTAACATCTATCAAAACAAGGATATTTATTTTTCTATTCCTCTTTTTGGGGATTTGCTCTTCCTTTGTGAATGCGCAATCTAACCAACCCGACATTTTACTCACCAAGGTTTTACCTCTTCTTGAGGTTAGGTTCAATATAAGGTTTGGATATGACCCTGAAATAATAAAAACCCTTAGCCTGAATAAAAAAATTCTGGCTTCCGAAAATATTCATAGTGCCCTCCAATTAATTAGCGCCTCCCTTCCCTTAGAATATTTTCAGGCATTGGACGGTCAAATCCTTCTGAGAAAAAGAACTGTAACAAAAGTAGAGACTCCCCCTGAACTAACTACCGTTAAAATAAAGGGTAAATTAATAGATGCCTGGACCGGGGAAATACTGCCTTTTGGTGATGTAGTTGGAGAAAATGGGGAGGGTTTTTCCTCAGATGAAAACGGTAGGTTCAACCTAAATGTGAACATAAACCGTCCTGTTACTTTCAGATATCTTGGGTATGAATCTAAAATATTGACATTTTCGACAAATAAAGAGGATGTTATCCTAAGATTAGTTCCAAAATTAAGCGCATTACCGCTTATAGAAATCAGTGCGAAAATTCCTGGCTTAACCAATAAATCAAGTGGCATTTATTCTCATTTACATCCCAGCTTCTGGGGTAAAATGCCCTCTTTTGCCGCCGGAAATGATATACTTCGCAGCCTTCAGCAATTACCCGGCATTTCATCCACTGATGATTTGTCTGCCGAGTTAAAGGTAAGAGGGTCCAATGGCGATGAAAATCTCCTCATTCTTGATGGTATAACACTATATAACGTGACCCACTTTTCAGGCATGTTTAGTCTGGTAAATTCCGATGCCATCAAAGAGGTGAAATTATTTAAAAATGCTTTACCTGTTTCTTACGGAGGAAAAACAGCTTCGATCATAGAGATGAATACCTTGTCTCCTCCAGAAAATATTAAGTTATCAGGAAAAATAAGTAGTAATTTACTGACTTCTCAAGCGGTCCTTCAAGGGCAGATCGCTCCTAAACAAAGCATCTTATTTTCCGGAAGAACCACTTATGGAAATCTTGGTGATTCGAAATTATTTGGAGCACTTCAGGAACAAATTGTTACTCCCATTATAAAACCTTTGGATCCCAATGCAACGGTCACCAGAGAAATAGCTGCCTATAATCCAAATTTTAAATTTCATGACCTCCAGGGTAAATGGAATTGGGAAATAAGTGACAAGCAAAAGTTACAAGTAGCCTTTTTTTATGGCTATGACGAGATGGACTATTCCTATAATAAATTCATTAAAACGGAAGTTGGGAAATCATTTTATTATCGGAAGGAATATTTTAAGGAAATAGCAGATTGGAATAATATGGGTTCTTCCCTTTTATGGAATTTTACTCCAACTGAAAACTGGCAACACACGCTTCATGTTTCCATCACTGAATTTCAAAATAATGCCAGTATAATCAATGATTTTAAATTTGTTGAGGATAAAAAAGTAGATAAAATTTTTAATTTTGAAAACACCCATTTTAATAAAGTCGCCGGGCAGGACTTAAAATGGATAAGCCGATATACCGTTTCAAAGACACAATCCTGGATTTATGGCCTTCAAACGACTAATAATCAAGTTAATTACGATATCAGACAAGATAGAATTAAACCCTTAACTGGTCAAAATGAAGCGTTGCAATCCGCAGCATTCGTTGAGTTAAACCAACATACGAACAACTGGACTTTTAATATTGGAGGCAGATTAAATTTTTATGAAAAGAACTTCTATTTTTCGCCAAGTATCGATGTAAACTATCATAAATCAAACACTCCATTTACTTTAAAAGGATCATTTGGCAGGTATTATCAATTTTTAAGACAGCTAAATCATGAAGATCGATATGGCAGAAATTATGGCTACTGGGTTTTGAGCAATAAACAATTTCCCGTTCTTAGTAGTAATAATTCCATGATTGGTACTAACTTAAAATGGAACAATTGGGAATTTGATGTCGAATTTTATCAGAAAAACAGTCAGGGTGTATTGGAACAAGCCTTAGCCGTCAACAATGTGAATAATCCAGACAGTACACAGCGACCGCCGAGTTTCATCTTATATGATGGGAAAGGACAAACAAAAGGAATGGATTTTTTCATTCAACACACAGGGAAATTCTTTACAGGCATGGTTGCCTACACCTTGAGTAAATCAACGAACCAATTTAAGGAAATTGGCAATGGCATCGCTTTTCCTTCCTCAAACGACAGGAGACATCAGCTGAAAATTAATGGTAATCTGCACCTAGGCAGGTTTGACTTTTTTGCCACTTATAACTTTGCCAGTGGAAG
The DNA here is from genome assembly GCA_017858735.1 of Bacteroidota bacterium. Lineage (GTDB taxonomy): Bacteria > Bacteroidota > Bacteroidia > Chitinophagales > Saprospiraceae > BJGN01. Next base: position 41,569 of record JAFMBH010000009.1, on the reverse strand, counting down.
GCCTTACACCGACTTATCCAAAGTATTGGATAATAATGGAAAAATACAGAATAATCCTAGGCTAAATCCAGGCAACCCCATGTCAAATATGCCTAACAACCGACGTGAGGTTGTAAATCCATTGGATAGGTTAAGTTATTTAGATGATTATCAGCGTTTTGATATTGGAACAAGTATATGTTTTCAATTGGGAGAAACCTCGAATTTAACCATTGAAGGTTCAATATTTAATATATTCAACAGGAAAAATGTAAAATACAGACAATTTATCTTCCAATTACCGTATCAACTTAAATCAGCTCCAACGTCCAAAGAATTAGTAGTAGGTACCGAATTACAAATGTTAGGCATCACCCCTAATTTAAATCTAAAATTCTCTTTTTAATCTTTTGATAATATAGTATTTACATTGAATTAACAATAAATACTCAATTTTGTATTAAATAAATTAAATGAAAAGAGAACTCGATATCGCCATCATTTCCGATGTTCATCTTGGTACTTATGGTTGTCACGCCAAAGAGCTATTAAATTACCTCAATAGTATTAAACCAAAAACCCTTATTTTAAATGGAGATTTCATAGATATATGGCAATTTAAAAAAAATTGGTTCCCTGTTGATCACTTGAAAATAATACAAAAATTACTAAAAATGTCAACCAAGGGTACGGAAATCTATTACCTGACAGGTAATCATGACGATGCCCTGAGACATTACAGCGATTTTAATAATGGAAACATTCACCTGAGAGATAAACTGGAACTAGAAATAAAAGGGGAAAAATATCTTATTTTTCATGGAGATGTTTTTGATTTTTCTATTAATCTTTCTCCCTTTTTAGCTAAAATGGGTGGTAAAACGTACGATTGGCTCATCGTTTTAAACCGATTTATTAACAGATTAAGAATATCATTTGGTTTAAACCCTCTTTCGTTCGCCAAAAAAATAAAAGAGAGTGTTAAAAAAGCGGTAAAATTTGTGGATGATTTTGAGCAAACAGCCATCGATGTAGCATCAAAACAAGGTTGCCAATATGTTGTTTGCGGTCACATCCACAAAGCTCAGTTGAAAAAAGTACAAACATCCTCTGGTGAAATAACCTATATGAACTCTGGAGATTGGGTGGAAAGCCTTACTGCACTAGAATATGTGTATAATGATTGGAGTATATATGAATACAATGAGGTAGATTATAAAGTGTTGAATCCCTGGCTACAAACAGATAAAACAACAAATAAAGAAAGCGAATTAAAGGAAATCCTTATGAATTCTTAGCTAATAAAACGCGGGTGAATTCATCGTCCTCCGTAATTGGTGTTATTATCAGGCTGTCCTGAGTTATCAAATCAATGGTTAATAATTGCTTCTGTTCATCAATAACTATTTGAATTTCCTTCCCTCTTTTTTTAAATTTCCAGGTTCCTGTGGTCAACAGATCTTTCCATGTCATCTGAAAAGTCCCATCTTTGGAAAATTTCAATTCTGTAAACTGCTTCTCGAGCATCCACGTTTCCATTAATTCCTGTGTTTTGACAGAAGCCTTTCTATTGGCAAGTTCCTCTCTGGTTGCCAATAAATTGTACTGCCATGATTGGCAAAGATTATTTTTAACTTCTGTTTTTACGCAAGAAAAAAACAGACTATACACGAGTAAAAAACAAGTAGTATAAGTGAAAAATACCGAACGGGCTGTAGATGTTACCATATTTTATTAATCAGAAATTAACTTTTTATTAGATGCTCTGTAGGCTTTTGGATTAAGGCCGGTGATTTCTCTAAATTGTTTGTTAAAATAAGATAAATTATTGAAACCACAAGCAAAACATACATCTGAAATAGATAAATGCTCTTCTTTTAGTAAACTTGCTGCCTGGGCGATGCGAACTTCATTTACAAAATGCGAAAAAGTTTTTCCTGTTAATTTTTTAAAGTACCTACAAAAAGCTGGCACTGATAGATTTACCTTTTCTGCGGCGGTTTCTAAATGTATTTCGTCACCGATATTCTGATCCACATAGCGATAAATGGCTTCCATTCTGGTAAGATGCTGAGCATTCACTTCAAGGGAAAAACCTTCAACCTGAAGTAAATCATATTCATCGGAAACAGCCATCATTTGTAAAACCTTTAATAATCCTAATAATTTACTAAAATGATCCACCTCCAGCAGGGAAATAAGTAAGTCCCCCACCATTTTCTTTGTTTCGCCGTGAAAAATGACACCCTTTTTCGATCTTTCGAAAAGCTGGTTTATTAAGGTCATTTCAGGAATTGAAAAAAAGTCAGGGCCAAGAAATCCTTCTTCCATTTGAACAACGATTTCAATTTCACCTTGCGCCATCTCCTCAGTGAATCCAAAATGAGGCAGATTCGGTCCCAGAAAAATGAGGTCTCCCTCTGAATAATATGATATGTGGTTAGCGATATGTCTCTTCCCCTTTCCGTTACTTATATAAACTATTTCAAATTCAGGGTGAAAATGCCAGTGAGGCCCCTCCTTCTCCGGTGAATGAATAAAAGATCTCAGGGTAAACGAATGTCCAAAACCTGGATTTATTTTCTCTAATTGTGGTTTCATCCTTTGAAAAACGATTAAACCTGCCCAATAGTTTACTCTTTTGCTACCATAAATATTCTTGAAATTAAAGGGAGAAAGATTAATTTTGCGCAAAAATGTTTGTTATTTGGCGTCACCGCAAGGATCATCCTGTATTATTTCCCATTACCATAGCCTTCTCTATGTTAAGCTTTGGTTTCGGGCATTGGATAGGACGAATCCCCGAAACAAAGCATTTACTGCATTTATCGGAAAGTGATATTGGCCTTTGTTTTTTTGGCATGGCCTCTGGTGCTTTTTTAGGTGCTCAAATGGCATCAACCATTTGTGAAAAATGGAAACCCTCTTTGGTTATTAGTGTTAGTTGCTGGCTTTTAAGCCTGGGTATCCTGTTGATACCTTTTGCAAAGAATCAATGGACACTTACTAGTGTTCTATTTTTTATGGGTGCTGCAAATAGCTGGTTAAATGTTTCTATCAATGCCGCCGCCAGTCAAATGGAAACTAAACTGAATACCCCCATTTTAGCCACTTGTCATGGTATGTACAGTTTGGGAGGCTTCCTGGGAATCATTGGCTCCGGTATATTTGCTACTGCTCAAATACCTTTAACGATCCATCTACCCGTCATTAGTATTTTTATGGCTACTTATGTAGCTTTTGCTTATAAATATTTTGATGTAATTCAACCTTTACAAAAACGGGAAGCTCGTAAAGAATTCAATCTACCTGAACCCTGGCTTTTAAAATTGATGATTATCGGACTCATTGTTATGGTCTGCGAAGGGGCGGTAACTGATTGGAGTACTTTATATCTTAGAGATGAAATGAAGGTTTCTGTAATGTTAAGTACGTTAGGATATGCCGGATATTCAATATCTATGGCAGGAGGACGCTTTTTAGGGGATTACGTGCGCAAATATTATCAACCTATCATCCTTGTGCGATATGGTATTTTAATAGGTGCCGGCGGCCTTTTGGTTGCAGCAAATTTGCCATTTACGGCAGGTATAATTTCAGGTTTTTCCTTAACAGGCATAGGTTTTTCCATTATCATCCCCTTATTGTTTGTTTTATCCGCGATGCAAAATCCTGATAATCCGACGATAGGTATTTCTGGCATTGCCACTTCGGGCGTCATTGGTTTTTTGATAGGCCCGGCGGTAATAGGCATGGTTGGAGAAGTTTTCTCCCTTTCTGTTGCTTTTAATGGACTGGGAATACTAGCTTTATTTGCAGCTTACATAGCCTGGAAAAAATATTGAAAAACTTTGATTTTTTCTTGCCAAAATCTAGTTGTATTTTGCATTAAATATTAAAAAAATGACCCTTCACGACAAAATTTACGGATTACACATTGTAGGAACTCTTTTCCTTTGGGGAGGTGCCATACTTTCCTTAATTATGGCGAAAGCAGCCATTAAAAAACCAATGGACGACAGGAAAACACCCATGCGAATAGCTATATTTTCTCAATGGCTCGTGCCTATAGGTGCCCTATTATTAAGTATTTCAGGTGTTGGGTTAATCAACGAAGGTTGGGGCTGGTTTTTAGGATGGCTCGACATTTCAATAATTACCACCCTGCTAATCATTCCCGTAGTATTTTTCCGTTTAAATAAATCGCTAAATAAAATAACGGATAAAAACGGACCGTTTAGCTTACCTGCCGTCACACTTCCCTCCATTATTGGCGCTCATTTTTATCAGGTTTTTGCTTTATTATTTCTTGGCACCTTGCTTATGCTTGTCAAACCGGGAACACCCATGGCTGTTTTACTGGCCGCGGGAACTTTTGCCATTTCCTGGATATTACAACCAAAACATTAATGGCTATTGTAAAAACCGCCATTTAAATCCAAATCGAAGTCCGCCTGTCGGTAAATAGTACCGATGGACCTGAGAATATCTGGTTTGCATAAACGCCGCTGAGATATCTTCAAATTTAAGGAAAATTCTGAATTTTGTAATTTTGAAGCTTGCAAATGCGTCTAATAATGGATATGGAGCATCGGGATTACCTCCATTTATTTGAAATTGAGCAGTTAGTGGAAAGTAGGTATAGGTGGAAAATGGGGTGAAATAACGAAATTCAACCCCCATTCTTGTTTCTAATACCTTGAATAAACGGGTATTCAAACTCAATGTATGGCGTGTCCATAACCGAGGTAAAGAAAGAACGTCCTCACGATTTGTTATTTGAAAAACAAAAATCCCTTCCCAACTAAATTTTCCAAATTGAATTTGTTGCTTATAACTAGACTGTAGAATGGAAACGGGTGCATCGACTTGCGCTGGTTTTCCAGCCACATTATAATAAATAGCATTGTCAATGATGCTTAAAGTCAAACCTAATTTACTTTTTAACCGGTTTATATCCATCTCGCCACCAATTTGAGTAGTCAAAGACCTTTTAAAATCATTCTCCCATATTGGCCGTTGAGATACGAAAAATTGTCTTTGCATTAAATCAGGACTGGCTAATTGATTAAATGCGGTCAGGTGTATGTTACCCAATTTTCCTAATCCTAATTTCATATCTCCTGAAATAAAATAATCCCCCCTATTATCAAGAATTTGAAAATTAGCTTTTCCACTTAACGATAATCGTTCGCTATATTTAAGGGAAGCCGATCCATCAAGGGAAAGATTATGAACGGTGGAATCACCTGGTTCAAGTTTTAAAAAATGTAATTGCTGGGAAAGACCTGCCTCTACATCAATAATCCATTTTTTTCCTATTTGCGTTTGAATATAAAGCGAATTATCCAGTGTATTAGCTTGAATTCTATTTCTCAATCCCCTTGGATCTGTAGCAAATGATTTATAATAATCATTTATGTTATTTTCCGTCAAGGCGTCGTCATAAAACAGATAAAAACTATTTTTCCAACCCAATTTGTGTGTCAATTTTAAATACCCACCTGTCAGTGTGTCAGGTTTCAGGGGAGGAATAGGCCTTGGACGAAGAGATAAGGAATCAGTTACGCTGTTTAACAGGGCAGAATCGACAGCAATGGGCGTAGGTTTTCGGGGTAGAATAGTGAAAAATTGTCTGATACTAAACTCTTGTTGTTTCATTTCGGATGCTCCATTTTTCAATTGAACGGTAGCAAGGCTCAACGAAAAAAAATCGGCCCCGGGGTCAGGTAAGACAATAATGCCTCCATTTTCCCTTTGTAAAATTCCATTTTGAGCCATGATCAGGTAACTTTCATACCTACCTTTCTCTGGCTTAATCCAAAAATTTATTCCCAGGGAGGAAGTGCGACTTTTCTGATTACTAAAATGAGAAGCATTTCCAATCTGATTCAACCTATTATAATCGATAGAGAAATTTATCCCCTGGGCGAAATTTCTACTGAACTGAATACCAAAAAAACCATCATTTTGCTCCCCCGTCTGATAAAAAGAGGTTTGGGTAAAAGCACGCTTCAATGAATAAGCCGGCACTCTGTCGGCCGTTAACAAATAGAGATCAAAAGCGTGTAAACCAAGATCAAAGCCCTTTCTTTGAACAGGTTTATAATAAATAGGATAAGCGGGAGAGCCTGGAAAACCTAAATTAAAGTATTCGAAAGCCTGTTTTCTGGCGGGATCGTGCTGGTGAAAATCGTTGGTTAAGCTACTATCTAAAAAAGGATACACTTTATTTTTATCCCCCGGGTAATGAAAGAACATGGGAAAAGTATCGGGTTCAATGTCCCTTTGATTCCCTCCTGTACCACCGGAACGCCCCATAGAAGAACCCCCTCCACTCCCTGAATTACTAAAATTAGGTCGTTGGGAAAGTAATTCACCTTTGGCTATCAAGAAGATAGCCAAAGGAAGAAGCCTAAAAAACCATTTTTGCATTTAGAGATCCAATAAAGCCGGATTCATGCCCATGTTAGAAAAGCCACCATCGTTGTATAAATTTTGCATGGTCACCATACGTGTAAAATCGGAGAACAGACAAACACAATAATCGGCGCAAGACTCAGCGGAGGCATTTCCAAGAGGAGACATTTTATCGGCATAATCAAAGAAAACATCAAATCCTTTTACACCAGAACCGGCCGTTGTCATCGTCGGAGATTGAGAAACGGTATTCACTCTCACCTTATTTTTTACCGCCCAATGATAACCAAAACTACGCGCGAAAGATTCCAGTAAAGATTTACTTTCAGCCATTTCGTTATAATCTGGAAAAACACGTTGAGCGGCGATATAAGTAAGCGCCAAAATAGAGCCACCTTGTGCCATAGCATCCAATTTCCAGAGAGTCTGCATCATTTTATGAAAAGAGATCGCGGAGATATCAAACGTTTTGAGCATATAATCATAGTTCAAATCGGTATAATCTCTTTTTTTACGAACATTTAGGGACATACCAATAGAATGGAGAACAAAATCTAGTTTACCACCTAAGATTTCCTGAGACTTGACGAACAAATTCTCCAGATCCTCCTCACTTGTTGCGTCGGCAGGAATAATGGTAGCGTTTAATTTTTCAGCAAGTTTATCGAGTTCACCAAACCTTAAAGCCACGGGAGCGTTGGTCAAAGTAAGCTTGGCACCCTGTTCTGCGCACCGTTCAGCTATTTTCCAAGCTATTGATTTTTCATCGAGGGCGCCAAAGATTACCCCTCTTTTCCCTTCAAGTAAATTATTTGCCATTTTATTAATTTTAAATTGCCACAAAAATACAATTTCCCCGCTAATTTATAGACCTAACAGTTCTTTTGCATTTTCAATAGCAAAAGCACTGGGCGGATTTTGACTCAACATAGCCGCGATACTAAATATTCTACCCTCTTTATCTAATGATTTCACGCAGGTAAGGGTCCTTTCCGGCATTTCCTCTTTGTAAACAAAATAATGGGTATCGGCCTTCGCTGCCACTTGCGGGGAATGCGTAATGGTTATCACTTGATGTTCATTGCTCAAAGTTCTAAGGATATTACCCATTTTAAGGGCGACATCTCCGGAAATACCTGCATCAATTTCATCAAATATCAAAGTAGGTAAAGGTATGGCACTGGCAACCAGCGATTTTATTACTAAGGCTAATCGCGAAAGTTCACCCCCTGATGCAACATCTTTAATAGGCAACATTCTACTGCCCCTATTTGCTGCGAAAAGGAAGAATACAGCATCCTTACCATTTGGCCCAAGATCTTCCACCGATTGACAGTGAACCTCTAATCTTGCATTTTCAAGGGCCAGAAGAGACAATCTCTGATGAATTTTGTCCTCAAAGGAAGGAATAACGGCAATTCTCCTTTCATTTAAAACACCGGCCACTTGTTCCAAATGGTTTTGCAAATGAGAAATACGTGCTTCAATGGCAGCAATATCCATGTTCCTGTTCGCAAAACTTTCTAATCTCGATGCCAGTTGCGCTCTAAACTTTATTAACTCCCCAATATTGGCGACCTGATGTTTATTAAGGAGGCGGTTCAACATATCCAGCCTTTCCTGAACCGTTTTCAACCTATCCGGATCATATTCTATGGCGTCATATCTATTTTCAATATCCCGGCTTAATTCGCGCAGTTCAATCTGGGAGGTGGCCAGTCTTTCATACAAGCGTCCCACCACATCATCGAATCTTCTTACCTGGCTCAGAGACTGAGCGACATCTGATAACTGCGTTAAAATAGACGTTTCGCTTTCCTCCAATTGACTAAAAGTGGCCCCCAGAATTCTTTTTATATCCTCCGCATGGGTAAGCCGGGTCAACTCCTCTTCCAGGGAATCTTCTTCTCCCAATTGCAGATTCGCTTTATCTAATTCATCCCATTGAAAATTCAGAAATTCAATTTCACGCTGAGAAGCCTGACTCATGCTAATAATTTCGTCTCTTTGCTTTTTCAGTGTTGCATATTCTCTGAATTCCTTTCTATAATTCGCAAGTAAGTGAGCATTATCAGCCAAAGCATCAACCATTTTTAGTTGAAAATTCTGGTCGTGGATGTCACTGGTATCGAATTGTTGATGTAAATCTATAAGCTCTGCACTTAAATCCTGGAGCGTTTTTAAATTCACCGGCGTATCATTAATAAAAGAACGGGATTTTCCAGCGGGCGTCAATTCCCTTCGAATAATCAGATCATCTTCATAATCAATTTCATTATTTTCAAAAAATGAAGCTAAGCCATATTTTTCTATAGAAAAATAGGCTTCAACGACACATTTTTTATTTTCATCAAATAATGAACGTGAATCCGCTCTATTACCCATAATTAGTCCCAATGCACCTAAGAGAATAGATTTTCCTGCACCAGTTTCACCTGTTATAATTGTCAAGCCGGAGGGAAATTCCAGTTCCAGTGCTTCAATAAGCGCATAATTTTGAATGAGGAGTTTCTTTATCATGTTTTTTACTGCCCTTTGTTAGAATTAATGAAGAATCCTGTATTTTCGAGCCAAATAGCTATTTTTGTTTCCAACGTTCAAAATTACAAAACATGAAGATTAATTTTTATTTAATCCTTATCGCTTCTCTCGGACTTCTGCAAAATTGCAGTAATGCCAAAGCGCCCCACAAAAAAGGAAGTACCAGTTTATTAAGCTATGGAATTCCTTTGTATGTAAACATACCAAAAGATGTGGATATTACCCGTCGAATTGTCGGAAATATTACTGAAGTCATTGTTAAAGGCAAAGATGAAAAATCGTGGTTTGAGTTAATTGTCCAAAATTTACCTTCGGAATCTGAAGATTTGGCATGGAATAAATATCTTCAAATTGAAGATGTCAGAAACAATGTGTATTTCACCAGAATTATGGAGGAAAATGAAAATGGGTTCATCTATGAGCTGGTGCCCAAAGATAAACCCACTTACCATTTTCGGTACGTCATTGTACAAGGATCACAGCTTTACGTCATTTCAACCGCACTGGGCAGTGAACTTACCATGGAACAAACACGAGAATTGTTCGACGCCGTTAGCCAATAATTAGAAATGACTTACTTTAGTTGACCCGAAAATTTCAGTACGAAAAACGAATAAAATCAAAACTAATACTGAAAAAATAATCATGGTTGTAGTTTTTTGTTCAAGGGATTATACGTCGAATGCAATGCAATATCCGAAGAGAATGGATAATCTGCAATAGGTGTCAAACAAAAGTAAAATAAAACAGGCTGAATATTTTTTTAAATAAATAGTATTCAGCCTGTTACCAAAAGGTTAAATGTTTGTTAAAGTAAATATACTTTTACATTCCACTAATCATATCCTCTGGTTTCACCCAAGCGTCAAATTCATCGGGCGTTAAAAGTCCGAGACCCACGGCGGCTTCTTTCAGGGTCGTATTTTCGTTGTAAGCTTTTTTTGCTATCGCTGCGGCATTATCATACCCAATTTTTGTATTGAGTGCGGTAACTAACATCAGGGAATTATCGAGATGCATTTTAATACGGGCATGATTAGCTTCAATGCCTATGGCGCAATGTTCATCGAAACTCAAACAAGCATCCGCAATAAGACGGGCAGAGGTTAGAAAATTAAAAATGATTAGGGGTTTAAAAACATTAAGCTCAAAATGACCATTCATACCACCGATATTTATGGCCACATCATTACCCATAACCTGTGCCATTGCCATAGTTAGTGCCTCCGATTGCGTCGGATTCACTTTACCAGGCATAATCGACGAACCAGGTTCATTGGCGGGAATTATAATTTCCCCGATACCTGATCGCGGTCCACTGGAAAGCAATCTGATATCATTTCCTATTTTCATTAAAGCCACTGCCGCGGTTTTCAAAGCCCCATGGGCAGCTACAATACCGTCATGGCAAGCCAGCGATTCAAATTTATTTTCCGCCGTGATAAAAGGTAAACCACTCAAAACGGCAATATGCTTAGCCACATTTTCAGAATAACCCGGAGGGGTATTTAGTCCTGTTCCGACCGCCGTTCCTCCCAGCGCCAGTTCAGCAACATGGGGTAAAGTATAGGAAATAGCTCTGACCGCATGATCAAGTTGAGAAACAAATCCAGAAAAAGCCTGACCCAGCGTTAGCGGCGTTGCATCCATACAATGCGTTCTACCCGTCTTTACGATATCGACAAAATCCTTCGCTTTTTTATCTAATGTATTTTGCAACTGCTTGATTGCTGGTATTGTATGCTTTACTAAATAGGAATAAGCCGCGATAGACATAGCAGTTGGAAAGGTGTCGTTGGAAGACTGAGACTTATTCACATCATCGTTTGGATGCAATATTTTTTTGGCATCCGTTAATTTTCTCCCTGTTAATACGTGGGCTCTATTGGCGATAACTTCATTAAGATTCATGTTAGACTGGGTACCAGAACCTGTTTGCCAAACAACTAAAGGGAACTCATCGTCGAGCAAACCTTCGCTAATTTCATCACAAACCTGGCAAATCAAGTTTGTTTTTTCAGCATCAAGAATCCCCGCTTCGTTGTTTGTCAGCGCAGCGGCCTTTTTCAAAATAGCAAATGCCCGAATAATTTCTATGGGCATAAGGTGACCGCCAATTTTAAAATTTTCAAAAGAGCGTTGAGTTTGAGCTCCCCAATACCTTTCTGCGGGTACGTCGACATAACCGATACTATCCTTTTCTTGTCTGAATGCCATGGCTTTCGTATTTAAAATTAATTTTGGGCAAAATTAAATGAATGTTCCATTTTTCCAAATAATGATTGTCATTGTTTGAACCAATTATCTGTTCATAAGGTTTTTTAGTTTATATTTAATCTATAATTTTATCACTAAAATTTCAAATAATGGCTTTTACATTACCAGAACTACCCTATGCTTATACAGCATTAGAACCCGTCATAGATGCGCGAACGATGGAAATTCATCATAGCAAACACCATGCCGCTTACACAAATAATCTGAACGCTGCTTTAGAGGGAAATGCGGCGGCTACAGGTTTAGACATAGAAGGAATATTACATAGTATTTCAACATTCTCTCCGGCAATCAGAAATAATGGTGGCGGATTCTATAATCACAATTTATTCTGGACTATTTTGTCTTCCTCTTCCAAAGCTGACCAGGGTCTTCCTGTTATTCAAGCGATCGACACGGAACTTGGCGGAATGGAGGCTTTTAAAACAGCCTTTTCTCAAGCTGCAGCTACGCGTTTTGGATCTGGCTGGGCTTGGTTAAGTGTAGATAGTCAGGGAAAATTGTTTGTTTCTTCCACACCTAATCAGGATAATCCTCTCATGGATATAGCTGAACAGAAAGGTACCCCTGTATTAGGTCTAGATGTATGGGAGCATGCGTATTACCTGAATTATCAAAACAGAAGACCCGATTATATTCAGTCATTTTTTACGATTATAAACTGGGAAGAAGTTAACAGACGCTACCTATCTGCTAAAGGATAATAAAAAAAGGCAAAAAAAAGGCGGTCATTTAAAAAATAACCGCCTTTTTTATAAAGGAAGGAATTAACGGCGACTGTAATCGCTTTCAAATCCTGAACTTCCAAATCTGTCGTTACGGTCACGGCCGAAACCACCACGGTCTCCGCGGTCTCCACCACGACTGAAACCACCGCGGTCTCCACCGCCGCCGCCTCCGCCACGGTTAAAACCACCACGGTCTCCACCGCCGAAACCACCACGGTCTCCACCACCAAAACCTCTTGGCTTTTGTGGACGTGGTTCAGCTTTTTTAACTACAATTGTACTGCCATCTAACTCTGTTTCGTTAAGCGCATCAATCGCAGATTGTGCTTCGTCATCATTAGCCATTTCAACGAAAGCAAAGCCTCTTGAGCGGCCAGTTTCGCGATCCATGATAACTTTAGCAGAATCTACTGCACCAAACGCTTCAAATGCCCGCTGCACGTCTTCGCTCTGAGTGTCAAAATTCAGTTTTGCAACAAAAATGTTCATCTTTAAAAAAATTAATATTAAATAAAAAAAATAACAAGAAAAGAAGGTAAAACACAGGCCAATTAACAAATGAGAATGGCAAGAACATTAGGTTAAAAACACTCCGAAGATAAAGGCAAAAAAAATACCGACTTTTCATGGGGTCTTCACTTTTAAAAACCCTAACACAAAAATAATCTAAATTATTTATATAATGCAATATTTTTTATAATATTAGAAAACTTTTATTATTTTACCTCTGTGATTCGACGAAAATTTTCCCTTTCTTTTCCTGAAAAACAGGTGCATATCACCCAAATATTACTTATTCTATTGGGATGGGCTGTGCTGATGTATATTTATCTATCTCTTCCCAGGCCCTTGTTCAAGGTTCCTTATGCCGCTGTTTTAACCGATAAAAATGGGCATCTTCTCAGCGCAAGAATTGCAAAAGACGGGCAATGGAGGTTTCCATCTTCAAGTCAGGCAGTAGAAAAGTACGCAGTGGCCTTGGTTGAATATGAAGATAAAAGATTTTACTACCACCGAGGTGTTGACCTTATTGCACTCGCTTCCGCATTTAAATACAATGCGGGCAACCCCCGCCGTAAACGCGGTGGAAGCACCTTAAGCATGCAGGTTATCCGCATGTCACTGGATAATCCACCCAGAACTTACGGGCAAAAAATAAAAGAATTGGTGTTGGCGTCTGTCTTAGAAATAACCTATTCTAAAAAAGAAATTTTAAACTGGTATGCCGCTCACGCTCCTTTTGGTGGCAATGTAGTGGGCATTGACGCTGCTGCCTGGCGATACTTTGGTAAAAATATTTCACAAATCACCTGGTCAGAAGCTTGTTTATTAGCTGTTTTACCCAATAGTCCGGGTTTAATTCATCCCGGAAGAAATAGAGATAAGCTGAAGGATAAAAGAGACAGATTACTCGATAACCTTTATAAGAAGAAAATTATAGACCATGAAAAATGGCAATTAGCCAGAGAAGAACCTTTACCTGAAGAAGTTTTTCCTCTTCCCCAATTAGCTAATCATTTGTTAAGCAGAACATTCCCTCAACATAGTGGTGGCATTGTACCTACTACGCTTGACGTTGATATCCAAGAGAGAATGCAGGAAAGACTCCAGCAATATCAATATCAATTGTCAGCTAACGGTATTGAAAATGCCGCTATTCTGGTTCTTGAGGTTTCCAGTGGAAAAGTCCTTGCCTATCTCGGAAATTCACCAAATGAAGCATCGAGTCATGGCAGGCAGGTCGATCTAATTATGGCCAATCGCAGCAGTGGAAGCATTTTGAAACCCTTCCTTTATGCTTTAAGCCTTCAGGAAGGTTTCATTCTGCCTGGCTCCTGGTTAAGCGATGTCCCTTTGAGTTATCGGGGCTACAGACCAGCAAATTTTGATCAATCTTATAGTGGAATGGTAGCCGCTGATCAGGCACTGATAAGGTCTTTGAATATCCCTTTCGTTCAGTTACTTAAAAAATATAATGTAGGACGATTCCATAACCAATTAAAAAAAATGGGGATTCATTCCTTACCATTTTCCGCCGACCATTATGGCTTGTCTTTGATTCTGGGTGGGGCAGAAGTTAATTTATGGGATCTATGTGGCATTTACAGTTCTATGGCCCGATCCCTTCTGTTTTACACCCCCGGAAACGAAACGGAAAAATACTATAACTGGCATTCGCCATGGTATGTAAATACTAAAAATAAAGCAATGGCTTTGACCGACAGACAAGTTCCCGTCATTCAACCAGGCGCCATATATAGCACCTGGCAGGCCATGATTGCCTTAAAGCGACCAGATGAAGATGGAAACTGGCAGCAATTCTCCGGTAATCAGCCTATTGCCTGGAAAACTGGTACCAGTTTTGGTTTTCGCGATGCATGGGCTATCGGTACTTCTACCTCCTATTGTGTAGGCGTTTGGGTTGGAAATGCGAGCGGAGAAGGAAAACCTGGCCTTACAGGGATAAAAGTCGCTGCACCTTTGCTTTTTTCACTGTTTAACGAGTTACCTGAAAAAGGCAAACTTTTTCCCATTCCCAATGCCGACTTACATTCGGTAGATATATGTAAATCCTCCGGTTGGTTAGCGGGCCCTTTTTGCCCACAAGAAACTATCCTTGCTCCTAAAACCATTAAAACAAGTGATGTTTGTCCCTTTCATAAAAAGGTTTATTTAACCAGCGATCAACAACATCTCGTGAATGTTAATTGCCTGGAAAATGAAGCGGGAAAACCTGAAAACCGATTAGTTTTACCTCCTTTGGAGGCCTTCTATTTCCGGAAAAATAATCCCGATTATCATCCCTTGCCAAACTGGCACCCATTATGCCTTCAGAATAATACTCCTTTTGATGAAAATGAAACCATGGAATGGATTTACCCAAGGGAGTTTACACAAATAAAAATTCCTAAGAATTTGGATGGTTCTGTCTCAAAAACGGTATTTCAACTCGCACACCGACGTCCGGAAAAAACAGTTTACTGGCATATAGATGGGGTATTTATTGGTAAAACACGCATTTACCATCAAATGATCATGAACCCAAGCATAGGAAGACACCTTTTGATGGCTATGGATGAAGAAGGGAATAGAATAGAAACTACTTTTGAAATTATGAGCTATTCAAAAAGATAGCTCCTGTTCGGGGGAGACCGATGCACACAGGAGCTATTAAATACTATGAGAAAACTACAGCTCAAAAGTAATCATTTTAATATACACTTTTTTTCTTTAACTCTTCAGAATGCTTTAGTTAAGACAATTATCACTTTCTAATTACTAAACGGTATCAAATGAGCGGGGAAAGGTATGATTCATTTATCTAATAAAAGATGCAAAAAAATAAAAAACACTACCTGTCCAGTTCCATTATGGGAATAAGCACCTCTACCCTTGTTCCTGTGGCTTCACCGGTCAGTGGGTCTTTCAAATCTATTATTTTCACCGCGGGTTGAGCGCCTAAAGATTTGTGGAGTAGCCGAAGTCTTTGTTCTGTAATCAAGGTACCCTTTGACTTATGGTGTTGATATTTGAAATTTTCTCTTTGTAAGGCCATAGCTTTATCTCTTCCTACCCCATTATCTTCAATAATACACAAAATACATTGTTCATTAAAAGATAGAAATTGAACGGCTAAAAGACCCTCTTTTTTAGATCTGAGTCCGTGTTCAATGGCATTTTCAAGATAAGGCTGAACAATCATTGCGGGAACGCCTATCAAATCTTCTTCAATATCATCATCCACTTTTATCCGGTAAGACATTCTATCTGCAAATCTCAATTTTTCATTAATGAAAAGGTAATTCTCTAAAAACGCTATTTCTTTTTCCAGGCTGATGACCTCAACATCGGAGTATTCAAGACTTTGCCTCATCAACTTTGCAAATTTGGCTAAATATTTTGCTGCATGAGTCATATCATTTGAGGTAATATAATTTTGTATACTATTTAAGGCATTGTAAAGAAAATGAGGGTTCATTTGCGCACGTAAAGCTTTCAACTGCAACCTATTAGCTTGTAAAATAAGTAATTCAGCTTCCTGCTTTCTTCGTTCAAAATCATATTTAGCCTCTAACTCCCATATTTTGTGCTGATTGAGTTCCTCCACATACTTGGCAGACAAATCGGCATGAAGCTTCTCATAAGTGTAGGCTAATTTAAATTGCTCATTCTCCGCATAATAAGTCGCCAATTCTTTACAAATAAAAGATAATCTTTTAACATTAGCCGATTTTGAGGCCATTCTATAAGCATGAAGCAAATAAAATTCTGCTTTTTTAAAATCATTGCTTTTCATAGCCATTTGCGCGCGCCATATTTCAATGGAAACCAAATTTTCAGAATCCTTCTCCCCTATATTAGTAAAGAGCTCCTCCGCTTTATTTAAAAGAAGTTGAGCCTCCGGAAAATCATTTTGTAAAAGATGAACGTAACCAAGATTAGCATAAGCGCTGGCCCGGGAAAAAGCGTTATCATCATTTTCAATGTGAAGTACTTTTTGAAAAAACAAGGTGGCGCGCTCCAGATTTGAAAGTACCAGATAACCTTTGCCTACAAAAAGGCATAACCAGGATAATCGTGTTTTAATATCTGATAATTCTGCCAGTTCAATGGCATTTTGATAGGCAGCAATGCTTTTATCGGCGTCGCCAATTATTTCATACAGATTGCCCAGGCCAGCTTGAATAATTTGCAGGAAGAATAAATCTTTATGGGTTATTTCATTATTTGACAGATTCCTAATGATTTTTTCGGCCTTTAAAAAGCCTTCAATGGCTCGGGGATAGTTGGCATAGTGCAATTGAACAAAAGCCTCTCTACTAATTATTCTTGCGTTTAAGACGGGCGAGGGATTTTTCTTCAGACATTTTTTTGCCTTTTCAATCAGCAGCTCAGCCTCATCCATTTTATGTAAATTAATGGAAGTACCCGCAAGATCTATAAATAACGCGGCTTTTACCTGAAGATTAGTACTTTCTTCGGACAGTTTAACGGCTTTTAAAAAATTATCGTAAGCTTTTTTATATTGATATTTCTGATTATCTATCAATGCTTTATACCAATAATAGGAAAGGTTGACTTTTGACTCCAGATCAAAACTATTAATTTTTTTTAATTTTTCAACATATTTAACTGCCTGATTAACATCAGTATATACTAATTGAGATAAAAGCTTATCTAGTAAACCGTACTTTTCCTCCAGGTTTCTGCATTGAGTGATGGACGAAATAATCTTATCACTTGAAGGCAGATGTAAGAGCGAATGATCCATTTTCTGCAATTAAAAGGTAAATAAAAAGGGCTGTAATTAAAATTAATTACAGCCCTTTGAAGAAAGTTAGAATAAAATCATAGGGGAATGATACCTCCACAACCGTTATTCCACGAGCCGCCAGATTGTTTGCCGCCCGTCACTTTTTTAAGATCCTGATTTTTCACGACCTTTAATTTTTTTTGAAGCTCCTCTAATTTTAGTTCTTTTTTTCTCATAGTTTATAAAAATTAAAATGTAGTATGGCAAAATTAATGAAAAAAAACAATATTTCAAAAGAAATGCATTACATTTTAATTGCCTTCCTGCAGGTCTCTTAATTTTTCAAGAAATGACGCCCTTCTCCTTCTTGAAACCTCAATATGGGTATCATCTTCCATAATAACAATATTCCCATCGCCCTTCAGGTATTTTTTCATACAATTAAGGTTTATCACATGTCTTTTGTGTACTCTGTAGAAATTATAAGAAGCTAATAATTCCTCGTAGGCTTTGATGGTTTTTGACGCTGTTATCTTCTCCCCTGTTTGCAAGAAAATATGGGTATAATTATCTTCTGCTTCAAATCGGATAATATCTGTGATATTGACAAAATAAATACCATCAACGGCGGCGATACTCATTTTCGAAAAAACATTAGGATTATTATAATGGCTATTAAAAATCTCCAGTCTTTTTTCAATCTGATTTTTTCCATTTTTAGGAATCCGATCTATTGCTTCTTTCAAGGCATCGGGATCTATAGGCTTCAATATATAACCGATAGAGCTATATTCACAAGCTTTCACTGCATATTCTTCGAATGCGGTGACAAAAATAATTTCGAATTGGAAAGGTCTGAGTTTATTCAATAAACTAAAAACCAATCCATCGGAAAGATTAATATCTAAAAAAGCTACATCGGGTTGTTTTGAAAGCCCTTTAAAAGTAATTACGGCGTCGTCAATACTTTCAGCTTCACCTACAATTTCAATATCCTTTGCGTACTGAGCCAATAAATTCTTTAGATTATTGCGACTACTCAGCTCATCTTCAACAATAACTGCTTGAATCACCTTTTCATATTTTGAGTTTTAAAAAATAGCCAACTTTATTTAGCGAACATAACTTGTTGCAAAGAGTCTGCGCATACTCCACCTTCCTGCACCATTTACCAGAACGAGGAACAAGCCTCCGGAAATGGCCATATTCTTCATAAAATGCACCGATACTTCTCTTCTCACCTCATTTTCTGCTTCCCAAAACGGAAAGACAATAAAAGTCATTGGCAACCAATACAAAAGGATAAGAATAGCTCCGAAAGACGGTCTATAACCCAACAGGATTAAAAGGCTGCCTAAAATGAGAACAAAAATAGACAAATAAAGCAAGAAGTCCTGTTGCCACAAAAGACCATATTCGGTCATCTGATTTTTTGTATCCTTGAAAAAAAATAAAGCATCATAAGCCTCAAAAAAGAAAATAAAGGAAATAAAAATTCGTCCCAATAAATCAAAAATATCTTTCATTATAATTAGTTTTCATTTAAAAAATTAAATACGGCACGGGCCACATTCTGCCCGTCCATAGCTGCCGATAAAATTCCGCCTGCATACCCGGCGCCTTCTCCACTTGGAAACAAACCTATGCATTCAGGATGCATTAGTGTCTGATTATCCCTTGGAATTCTCACGGGAGAACTCGTTCGACTCTCAATACCGACAACGACCGCTTCCGACGTGTAATATCCGTTCATTTTTTTAGCAAAATCCTGTACCCCTTTCTTTAATCTTTTATACACAAAATAGGGTAATAAAGCATTCAAATAGGCAGGCGTAAGTCCGGGTATGTAACTACTTTTTGGAAGTGACTGGCTTAACTTACCATTTACAAAATCAGTAAGTCTCTGAGCAGGTGCCTTTTGTGTACCATTAGTCACACTAAACATATTCTGTTCCACGTCTTGTTGAAAAGCGAGACCGGCAAAAACACCCTTATCCTGATAAGCTTTCAGGTCATCCATTTCAATAGAAACAACAGTACCTGCGTTGGCAAATGGTGAATCCCTCCTGGACATAGACATACCGTTGACGACTATTTCACCGGGGGAGGTTGAAGCAGGAACAATGAGGCCGCCTGGACACATACAAAAGGAAAAAACACCTCGATTTTCAACCTGAGTGACCAGTTTATAACTAGAGGCGGGCAGTGCGTCGGGCCGATTTTCCTGCCCATATTGAATTTTATCTATTAACGGCTGTGGGTGTTCTATCCTTACGCCCAAAGCAAAAGGTTTTTGTTCAATTAAAATACCGTGCTTAGCTAACAAATAATAAATATCACGCGCCGAGTGTCCAGTAGCTAAAATAACAGCGTCACCTTCCCATTTTTTTTCATTTTGCGTGATGACGCCAGTCAACCTATTTCCTTTTTTTACAAAATCGACGACTTTTTCCTCAAAATGCACCTCTCCTCCGAAGGCCAGAATGGTGTTTCTAAGATTAGTAACGATCTGGGGTAACTTATTGGAACCAATATGTGGATGAGCGTCAACCAGTATATCCGGATTTGCGCCATGTTTAACCAATATTTGCAAAACATTTTCAATGGAGCCCCTTTTATGTGATCGGGTATAAAGCTTACCGTCCGAATAGGTGCCTGCCCCCCCTTCACCAAAACAATAATTTGAATCAGGATCTACCAGACCATTTTGCTGTATGGCTTTTAAATCGCGACGTCGCGCCCTTACATCTTTACCTCTGTCAATGATTATGGGCAACAACCCTAAAGTAATGCATTGTAAAGCGGCAAAATAGCCAGCGGGTCCGGCACCCACAATAATGACCTTTTTTTTACCTCCCACCCATTGCCAATGTGGGTCAAATGCCAATTCCTCCGGAGGAGGCACAGAAATAAAGACCTGGCATTTTAGCCGAATAAGCGGTGTTTTACCTCTTGCATCAACAGATCGTCTCACTATTTTAAAAGTAAAATCTGTTTCATCAATACCTAAAGTTTGGCTAATAGTTGTTTTAATTGCTTCTTGATTAGAGGCAAAGTCAGGCAAAATTCCAATTTCCATGTCTTTAGTCATATTTTCCGTCTAAAAACTCGCTGATTAATCTTTTAAAGGATTTCTAACAAAAATAGAATCCACCGAATGCTGGAAATATTCAGGAATATACATCTTTATTTTCACCTGTTCTGTGATATCCTGAAGCTTATTCAATGTTGGAAAAACAGGTTTTAAGGACCAGATACTGTCATGAACAAGTTTCCATTTATAACGATCCGAAACAATAAAGTATTCGAAAACAGATTCCTTTGCCCCTGACATGGATACGTTTGTCTCCAAAATGATATCTGAGCCTATCCAAAAAACAGTATCAAAAGACGTATGGGATTGAATAGAAAATCGAGTTATCGTATCTGGAAGTACAATGGACTGATGAACTGTTTTAGACCATTGTGCTCTCAGCTGAAATGGTATAAGTGATAATAATAAAAAAATAAAATAAAACACGTTCAGAGACATTTTCAATGCTTGAGTATTGAGTAATCAGTGGCAAAGTTAATTCATTTTAAATTAAATAAACCATTACCCCGCTTGTTGTGTTATGCTAAGGCTAATAAATAAATAAATAATGCGCACCCTTTTTTTAGTCCTTTTATTAATATCCATCGATCTGTATGCTTACCAGGCATTAAAAGTAGTTTTTGCCAATTATTCCTTGTCGGCAAGGACATGGTCAAAAGTCATTTTTTTCAGTTTGAATATTATCATGATTTCCTTTACTATGGCCTACACTGCTGGCTTACTGTCGGAGTGGGATAAAGTAGCTTTAACCATATTAAGATCCTTAGTTTTTATAACTTATTTCTCGAAATTTCTCGTTCTGCCCTTTCTATTTATAGATGATATTTACAGAGGTTTTCAATGGATTTTTGATTATTTTAAGCCCAGTGAGTCATTTAATCCGTCTAGGTCAAGGTTTTTAAGCCAATTTGGCCTATTTATAGGTGCTATACCTTTAATCAGCTTAACTTACGGAATATTTAGAAATGCTTATCGCTTCCAACTTCGAAAGACTCAAGTTAACATAGCGGGTATTCCAGAACAACTCCTTGGGTTAAAAATTATTCAAATATCTGATATTCATTCCGGCAGCTTTTTGTACCCCGATGAGGTAAAAAAGGCGGTGGATATCGTCAATGCACAAAATGCCGACCTGGTATTTTTTACAGGAGATTTAGTAAACAATACAGCAGACGAGGTCGTTCCTCTTCTCCCTATTTTAAAGAATATAAAATCTAAATATGGCGTATTTTCTATATTAGGAAATCACGATTACGGTGATTATGTCCAATGGGAAAGTTCAGAAAAGAAACAAGCTAATTTAGATCAATTAAAGCTGTACCATAAAGAGATGGGTTGGTCACTGCTAACAAATGAGCATAGTGTCGTTGAAATTAATGGTAAGAGCGTGGGAATTATTGGTGTTGAAAATTATTCAACGCACATGAGATTTCCTAAATATGGAAAATTAAAAGAATCTTTTGCCGGTGTTGAAAAAACAGATCTGAAGTTACTTTTATCACATGACCCCTCCCATTGGTCACATGAGGTGGTTACTGAGTTTAAGGAAATTGCCATCACTTTCTCGGGTCATACTCATGGATTTCAGTTTGGCGTTGAAATACCAGGAATTATTCAATGGAGCCCGATACAATATGTTTACAAACAATGGGCAGGTATATACAAAAAGGGAAATCAAATGCTTTATGTTAATCGTGGTTTAGGGCATTTGGGCTACCCGGGTCGGGTTGGTATATTGCCTGAGGTAACTTTAATAGAAATCGTCTGATTATTTTTTCAAAGTTTAATGAAATGCAGAAGGATCAATTTTTTAAATCAGGTTTGTTAAAGAAATACCTCCTTGGTATTGCCTCCCCTATCGAATGCGCAAAAATAGCCGCCCTGCTTGAAATCAATCCCGATTGGAAAAATCAGGTAGTATTGCTTGAAAATAAGTTTAGGTATTGGGTGAAACTCCAAAATTCTGCCTTCACAAAGAAAAATCAACTGAACTAACTCTTAAATCTTCTTTTAAATAAAAAAATAAATTTTAGCAGATTTTTTTTGTGAAAAGTTTTTCGTTTATAAATATTTTAATTATTATTGTCACAGTAAAGCACCAAAGAAGGCGAAAAGTCGCTTTTTACAGGTGCTATTTTTGATCCCAATGAACATGACTCCTTAGAACGCGGATATCCGCAATCATTAACGATTAAAACTAAAGGTCATGTTAATTATTTACACAGCTTTTGCTTCTTTTGCTTTGGGAGGTACTATTATAGCGACAATGAATTCTTTTCAGCGTTCATCGCGTCGTTTCTAATTTACTTCCGGCTTGAAAAAACAAAAAAAACCGTCATTAATTAAGTTTAGTGGCGGTTTTTTAATGTAAGGAGGCGTTCACCAATTGATAATATAGTTCCATTGGATTATCGCTATTGAGAAACAATCTACCTTTCAACGAAACCTTTTCATCTGTTTCCATTCTTTTAATATTTCCTTCCGCTTTTATTTGTATAACGGTTTCTATGCCCGCCCCACTGCAAAAAAAGCATTGAGCATAAGGTAGCGCTGACAAGACAGAAACGGTACTATCGCCTATTTCAGACACAGGAATCCAATATCCTTCTATAATAACATTTTTACCATTCCACGCCATAGATTCCTTAGAAAAAGTAGGTTTTCCCAAATAGTCTCCATAGTCTGCGTCATAATAGTATGCTATTTTCAAACTATCAAGATTTTTCCATGAGATTCGTTCAAAGGAAACAACCTTTTCTTTTAAAACAGCCTTTTCATTGGGTATATCATTTGTACAAGAAAAAGAGAGACACAACAAGAAGAGGAAAATAAAATATTTATACATTAGGACGAGGTGTGTTGAACCTTAGCTTATGAATAAAAACAGGACAAATACAAACAACAAGGTGAAAAAAAACGAATACCTGATTTTTTTCGACCTACCTTATTGCTTGCATCACCCCCTCAATATAATGGACATAATTCTCATAAAAATCAATCATTACCTAACTTTAACACTTCAAGAAAAGCCTTTTGAGGAACATCTACTGAACCAATTTGTCTCATTTTCTTTTTACCCTCTTTCTGCTTCTCCAGAAGTTTTCTTTTCCTTGAAATATCTCCACCATAACATTTGGCCGTAACGTCTTTTCGAAGAGCGGAAATAGTTTCTCTTGCAATAACTTTAGCACCAATAGCTGCCTGAATAGCTATTACAAACTGTTGTTTTGGAAGTAAATCCTTAAGGCGCTTACAAATTTTCCTGCCTATATAATCCGCTTTATCCCTATGGACCAATGCGGTTAGGGCATCCACATTTTCGCCATTTAATTTTATGTCTAATTTAATCAAATCAGAAACCCGGTAATCAATTAACGCATAATCGAAAGAAGCATAACCTCTTGAAATAGATTTGAGTCTATCATAAAAATCAAATACAATTTCAGCTAAAGGAAGTTCAAAACTCAATTCAACTCTATATGGCGTCAGATAAACCTGCCTGGAGAGAATACCTCTTTTATCGAGACAAAGGCTCATGATTGAGCCAATATAGTCCGGCTTAGTAATAATCTGCGCTCTAATATAAGGCTCTTCCACGCTACTTATCCTTGAGGGATCAGGCAAATCAGAGGGAGTACGAACGACCGCTTTTTCATTATTGGTGGTAGTAACGGTATAAGAAACGTTAGGAACGGTGGTGATCACCTCCATATTGAACTCTCTTGATAAACGTTCCTGGATAATTTCCAGGTGAAGCATACCGAGGAATCCACAACGAAATCCAAAACCCAGCGCCTGGGAAGTTTCTGCTTCAAAAACCAGGGAAGCATCATTTAGCTGTAATTTTTCGAGACTATCTCTTAAATCTTCAAAATCATCATTATCGATAGGAAAAATACCCGCGAAGACCATTGGTTTGACCTCCTCGAATCCATGAATAGCCTCATTACAAGGCCTGTCCACATGAGTAATAGTATCTCCAACTTTAATTTCTTTAGACTCTTTTATACCTGTAATTACGTAACCTACATCACCAGTTTTCAGTACATCCCTAGGCATCTGATTTATTTGTAAGATGCCTATTTCATCAGCTAAATATTCCCTTGAACCATAAAAAAACCTGATTTTATCCCCCTTTTTCAAGGTACCATTCATAATTCTAAAATAGGCAATCACCCCACGGAAGGAGTTAAAAACGGAATCGAAAATCAGTGCTTGCAACGGCTCATCAGAATTACCTTTTGGGCAGGGAATTCTATCTACTACTGCTTTCATAATATCAGGAACACCAATACCCGTTTTTCCGCTCGCCAGAATAATATCCTCTTTTTTGCAACCAATAAGGTCAATTATCTGGTCAGATACTTCTTCAATATTGGCATTTTCCATATCCACCTTATTTAGGATAGGAATAATTTCAAGATCGTGCTCAATAGCTAAATAAAGATTTGAAATAGTTTGAGCCTGAATACCCTGTGTAGCGTCAATAAGGAGTAAAGCACCTTCACAAGCGGCAATAGAACGAGAAACCTCATAAGAAAAATCAACGTGTCCCGGGGTATCAATAAGATTAAAAGTGTACCTATTACCATCGTCATGAGGATAATACATCTGAACGGCATGACTTTTTATGGTAATGCCTCTCTCCCTTTCAAGATCCATACTGTCCAGCGCCTGATCTTTCATCTGCCGTTTATCAATGGTATGTGTGAAATCCATTAATCTGTCAGACAACGTACTTTTTCCGTGATCGATATGAGCAATGACACAAAAGTTTCTTATAAATTTCATATTGTTGTTTAAATAAATTCTGCTATTCAAAATCAAATGTAAAAATAAGCAAGCTTAGGGACTTTAGGTCAACTACAGATAAATTTTAATAAATATGTATTTTTATAAGGCAGCATTTTGACATTCATGACGTTTAAATAAAACAAAAATGAATATGCATCTTAGAATTATATTGTTATTTACTATCGTGTCAGGATTGACGACCTGTAAAAAGGAAGTTTTAGAACCTACCATCATTGTTGCAAATATTGAAAGGGAATTTGTAATAGGTTATGTAGAAAAATTTTCTAAAACAGGTCGTCTCCTACAATTTGAGGTGAGCACCATAAATAATCAACCCTGCGGAAATTACACAGTAAAAACTTCCTGGCAACAAAGTCCTTCTCTCCTTACGCTCAATATTGATGGTATAACAAAAAATAGTACTTGTATTGGTAACGCTGCTATAGCTAAAGGTTCCGAGACCGCGCAAAATCTTTCTGAAGGTTCCTGGCCTATAGACATAAATATTCAGCGTATTATCCGTAATCCTGGAAAACTTTTCATTTCAAAAGGTACTTATCAATTGATTCTTGAAAGTACCCACGGCATATCATTGATTCAAAAAGATTTAAAACAAATACCCAATGGGACCATTTGGGGCACTATTTCTTACAAACCTGAATACGCAGCAACCGCCAGAGTGTTCATCGAGGATTTGAAAAAGTTAACAAGAAATAATCTTTTAGACGACGGTGAGTACGGATACTTTTCTGTTCAAAATGAAATAATAAAATTCAGGGATACTCCGGCTGATTTATCCACCTTACCAATAATTAGAAACCAACAGGCAGATGTCGATCTCATTTTACATCTCGTAAATACTTTTAGGTTGAAACATAAAGAAAATATTATTATACAACTTTCTGATACCAATGGTATTATTTATTAATCAATAAATCAATAAATTATTATGCCCCTGGCGGCAAAAATGCTATAAACGTGTGACCCCTCTGGGGTCATTTATTTGCCTGCCCCCTGTGGGGTCACATGTCTATAAAAAAAGAGGCTATCTTTATAGACGGCCTCTTTTTTGATAAGAAGATTTGATTATTTATTAGTGGCTGTCCTTACAAAGACCGACAATTTCATGAAAAACATCATGGAGTGCCGTTAATTTTTGTGTTAAAACAGCGTCTTTAGTCTTTTTCTTAACCAGGGCATCTAATTCTTTACTCCCGGAAATGAGTCTTGTTACGGCATTTTTTATAGCTGGCGTAGCATAATCATCAGGATAAGCCTGAGCATTCAGTGCTTCGGCTTTAGTAACCATTTCTGCACTTCTTGCTTTAATGGGCTTTAAATTACCCTCTTCGCTTGGGTGGAAAGTACTGGCCATCACACCATGGAAGGTGTTCAACGAAGGCCACTGTTCCCAAATACTTTTTTTAGGAGGCATAGCTGCATCGTATCTTTTACTCACCTCGGTCCAATTTATAACCGTCCAAATAGCGGCCAGATAATCGGGGCGTTTATTTTGATATTTCAGGTAATATGCATGTTCCCAAACATCGATACCTAAGATAGGAGTACCTTTTACTTCAGCAATATCCATCAAAGGATTATCTTGGTTTGGCGTAGAACAAACAGCCAGTTTATTATCAGGGGTAACAATAAGCCAGGCCCAGCCCGATCCAAAACGGGTGGATGCTGCCATATTCATTAATTTTTTTAGACTATCCACAGAGGTAAATTGCTTTTCGATGGCTTTTTGAAGACCAGCATTAGGCATTGTGTTTTTTTCACTCGTCATGATACTCCAAAAAAGAGAATGATTAAAGTGCCCGCCACCATTATTTCTAATAGCCATGGAATGCTTAGAAATATTTTTTACGATGTCCTCAATCGACATTTCAGCCGTCGGTGTACCTTTTACAGCATTATTAAGATTATTAATATAGGCTGCATGGTGCTTACTATGATGTATTTCCATAGTTTGAGCATCGATGGCCTGCTCTAATGCATTATAGGCATAAGGCAACTTAGGCAAGGTAAACTGGGCAAACAAAGTGCTCGTTAATCCAAGTGCCATGAAAAATAATAAGATTGATTTTTTCATTGTCGATTGATTTTTTATCAAATTAAACCACAAAAATACCATTTTAGATGCATGATTATCTGTTTTTTTGTCTCCTAAAAATATATCTTGTTATAAAAATACCTTCACCGCTGGAAGATGCTCCAACGCCCGACTTTGAATCTGTAATACTCACATCACTTTTACTGTAAACTCCGGAAACGGTATTGGATAATTCCCACCCTTCTTCCCCTAATTCATTAAATTTTTGAACGACAAGAAGGTCATTTGCCTTAATATTTCTAAAGTTAATGCCCAATAAGCTGAAAAAGTTTTCCATTTTATACTCTTCCAACACTCCTCCATCATCACTTAATAAAAGTCGTGATCTACCCAGCCCCCCTGGAATAACACTTTCTACCGCAGTAACAATCTGGTATTCCCAAACTATACCGCGCGTTTGCGCTGGCAAAGTCAAAGGCAATAAAAATAGTATTTGGATAAATAATCCTTTTAACATAACGGTTAAGATTTTCATAATATCATTTTTTAGTGAGAAAACTTCCTAACTATCCAAACATCTTGAACATTGCCCTCATTTTCAGTGGATATATGTTTCAAAATTACAAAAGGATGGAACAATTTTTCCATAAATGAAACTGGGTGAAAACTGGAAAATGTTCTGTGCCCCTCTTTAACAGCTCCTCTGACAATCAAATTCCCTTGGTCAAAATCCCGTTTTTCGCTTTCCGTAAGCTTATCCTTAAAAGCGGTTCCTTGAGTGGTTAGGAATAATAAGCCACCAGGTTTTAAAATTCTATCGAGCTCTTTTATCCATAAAAAATGAGCCGACAAAGACAGGTGAGTCAGGATAGAAATGCCATAAATTAAATCGAATGTTTCCCCCGCAATATCTAAAGGAGGGAGAACCTGTTGATGTAAAAACCGAATAGAAGGAAAATTATGCTTACACCAGGCTAAAGATTTATCATTTACATCGGAACCAAAACAAGTAAAATTATTTTCCGGCCAATGTCTGATTACCCTACCGGGACCGCATCCCCAATCTAAAACTATCCAATTTCCCTCTGGCAACCACTCTTTCGTTATATTTTGAACCCATTCAGCTGTTTTTTTTCCACCAAAATAATAACTTGCATAATCTAATTTGAATGATTCATACATTAAATAATCGGGTGGTAAAACAATGTCGGGAAAGTTCTCTTTAAATGCCTCATTATCTTTTTTATTCTGGTATTTCACGAAAAAATACCTTAGATAATCAGCTACATAAAGTAATCTGATTTTACGCAAAAACCTTGAAAATGAATTTTTAATACGATTCATTCATGAAAATTAGCGGTACATTAGGGAGAAATAATTATTTTATGAGGATGGGGATTATCATCTACCTTTAACCAGTAAACGCCTGAAGAATACCCGGCAATATCAAAGGTACAAGCACCAAAGGAAATTTTGCTTTGAAGCATTCGTCCCATAAAATCAAATAGATACAAAGTAGAAGTTTTTTCAGAGGACCTATTTTTCGAAATAACCTGAAGGTACCCTGAGGCAGGATTAGGATAAATCTGTATTTGATTTTCAATTAGATTATCTTCCGTTGAAGTTGATAAAGAGCAATTTGTTTGGCCCAAAAGAGTGGATCTGAATCCATTTAATGAGGCATTCATACGTTTCTTTTGACCTTCTGTAAACATGTACATACATTCATCATCGACATAATCCATATAGTTAAAGAAAAGAATACCGTTGTCTGTTGGCGAACAATCATCTTTTAAAGGATAGCTGGCACAATCGTAGGTAGCTTCATATTGTAAAGGCGTATCTTCCACATAATCACCTTCTTCACATTCACTTTCGTCAGGTCCCCAAAGATGTTCGAGATTAAAATAATGCCCCATTTCATGTGTCGTCGTTCTTCCCTTATGATTAGGATACGAAGCGATAGCCGTTCCCGTACTACCAAAATATTCAGAAGAAATAACCAGTCCATCAGCTTCGGGAGGATCTGCGGTACCAGGTAAATAGGCAAAGCCATATAAATCTTCACCTGCTTCACAAACCCATATATTAATATATTTCTTATTATTCCATGGATCTTTACCCCCTCTTAAGGTAGTAAACCATCTGTCTTTATCTCCAATATCGACCACGGTTGTTTTTGTTCTGGTAATACCATTGGTAACCATACCCGACGGATCGCGGGCAGCTAAACAAAATTCAATACCTACGTCAGCCACAAGATTCTTAAAAAAAGCAGGGGTTTTATTGACATCACTATTTAGTTTTCTAAAATCTTTATTTAGTATATCAATTTGAGATTTGATCTGTTCGTCTGAAATATTTTGTGCAGCGGTTCTCCAGACCACATGAACGACGACAGGAATTTTGACCACTGCTTGTCCCGATTTGGCTGCATCCTCCTTGTCGATCCAATTTTTTGTAAATTCCTCTATGATTTGTCTTTCTTTAATCAGACCAGGATTCCTGGCCAGGGCTTCAAATCGCTTATTTTCAGTTCCACACTTCTTCTGACTTTTTCCTGGCGTGGAAAAAAGAAGAAATAAAAAAACACAAAAGAACACAGAACGATACCTCATTTTAAAGAATTAAATGGCTATAAATTTATTTGCATAACCCATTGCGGCATCGAGCAAGGCATCCAAATCTGCTTCTGTAGTTAAGGCATTAGTGATGCTTAATCTAAGAAAAACATTATCTGAAAGAACCGTCTGAACGATATAAAATTTCCCCCCGAGGATTATTTGTTCTCTAATATACTTATTTAGATGATTAATGTCAATTAAATCAATAGATTTTGATGGTAAAAATCGAAAACAGATAATATTACAGGATGGAGGCACGGGCACTTCCCAGTTTTTATTAACATTTAGTTGGCCGTAAACATATTGGCATAAATAATTGACACGGTTTATATAGGCAGAAAAAAGAGAGGTTCCATATTGGTAAAGAAGCGTATAAACGGGAAGGCTGAGCATAGATTTCGTGCATTCGAAAGATCTTTTGGCCACATTATGCCATTCAAAAGAGGCATCATTTTCCCAAAGATAGTGAGCATGTTGGGCGAAAGTTTTAAATTGGTTTCTCCCATCATTTAGCACGAGTGCGGTAATCAATGATGGAGCGAGGAGCATTTTATGAAAATCCATAGCTACGCTATCCGCTGTGTCGATACCCTCCACCAAAAATTTCCAATCCTCAGAAAAAGCATTGGCAGCACCGTGAGCACCATCGACATGAAACCAAATATTATTCGCCTTACAAAAAGCACCTATTTCTGTTAAGTTATCAAATGAACCCGTAGCAGTAGAGCATGCAGAACCTACCACGGCGATGACCTCTATACCCTTTGACTTAGCCTCCCTCAAATATTGAGGCAATAAATTGGTCTTCATTTTAAATTGGTCATCCACGGGAATTTTGATAATGCCTTCACTCCCCCAACCCATAATTCTCGCTGCCCGTTCCACACAATAATGGGCTTCCTCAGAAACCATGAGCGCCATATTAGACTTATTTCCTGCGTTCCAAACGGGAAAAGCTGAAATACATGCTCTTGCAGTAAGCAAAGCGGTTAGATTTGCCAAAGTTCCTCCATTACAAAGCAGGCCATTTGCATGATCAGAAAAACCAAAGGTTTTAGCTACCACCTTTATAACGGCATGTTCCATAGACGTTCCCGGGACACCCATTTCAAAAACCGCCATACCATTATTCATAAAAGCGTTGAGCAAACTGCCTAAAGCTGCGGAGGGAGCCGGAGGATTGATTTGATGCCCCATATAACCAGGATGATGAAGGTGAATACCCTCATTTAACACCTTAGAAAATAAATCTGTCAAACTTTTAGTCCCTGGATTTTCGAGCTCACTTTCCCAGTGAGAGAAAGCCTCGTCAGGAGCAAAGTGAGGTAAAACCTTTATATCTTCCTGTCTTTCCTCCAGTTTTTTAAGGTAATCTGCTAACAAATCAACCAAGGCATGACCTTCCTTCCTAAAATTTTCAGGGTGGTAGGCATCCTGGATATAATTAAACTCCTTTTCAATCATACTATTGAGTACTAATGGGCAAAATGTACATTAAAATCACCCTCTATTCTTTCTATCGCGGGATTATAATACCCAAATTTGAGGTGAGGGAATAATTCAGAAAGATGCGCCATCATATTTTTAATACCGATATATTCAGGGGTATCGGCTACATTAATTCTTCCGAGATACCAATCTGGATCGATATTAAAATTTCGCCATTGGATCATTTTTAGTCCGGTTTTCTGAATAAGGGAAATGAGCGCATCGAGTTCTTCGGGAGAATCGGTCATACCTGGAAAAACGAAATAGTTGAGACTAGTCCAACCGCCATAATCATTCATTATTTTAATACTTTTCAATACATCATCGAAAGTGTAATTATTGGGTCTGTAATAGGCAGTATAGATGGCGGGTTGGGCAGAATTCATACTCACCCTCATGCTATTGAGGCCAGCTTTACAAAGCGCTTCAACGGCATCGGGTTTACTTCCATTGGTATTTATATTAATACTTCCTTTATCGGTAAACTTTCGAATTTCCTTTATTGCCGGCACCAATGTTTCCCACATAAGGAGTGATTCCCCTTCGCAACCCTGTCCAAAACTAATGATAGGAAAAGGAGCTGACTCCAGGTGAGGCACGGTAAACTCCACAATTTCATGAACGGAAGGCTTGAAATTTAAACGCTCCTGATTGGAAACTATGGGTTCCTCGTCGGGTTGAAGGGAAATACAACCTAAACAATTGGAATTACAAGCGGGAGAAACAGGCACCGGACATTCCCAACGTCCCATAAAATAATTTCTTGCTGCAGGACAGGTGTAAGTCAGGGCACAATTAGAAGCCAGATGTTCAACCAAGCGATTATTGGGATAGGATTTTCTAAAAAGGTCAATCCCTGCCTTTACACTAAGGTCATCAAAACCTGCACATTCCTGTCTTATATCCTCTTCAATGCGCACGGCGGGGACATAAAATTTTTCATTAAAAAAACCCACCGCGGTATAGCAAAATAAAGAGAGGACAGGTGCATTTTCCTTCCTATCGAAAGTAGCGAGGTATAAACCAGTATAAGCTGGAGGAATAAAAGCAGCTACCGCATTTCCCTTGTCACAAAACCTGATTTCACCTGACGCTACATCTTTGCCATAAGGAATTCTATCGGGGAGGGTGTAAAGCGAACCTCCATCGGGCAATTCAATCCAATCGTCCAATGGAACTTCATCGGCATACCAACCACTACGCCCCAGAGCATATAAAGAAGTATCTTCAAAAACATTACCATTTTCGTCGGCATAAAGAAGAAAAGGGGTAGAAGTTAGAGGCATAAATTCATAATTTTTGACAAAAATAGGATTTTTTAGGCCCTTCATCGAAAAAAGTAAAGAAATTAGCCCATAAGGTTTGTAAATTTGTAAAAAAGCCAGATATGCTACATTTTTTCAGAACATTGTTTGCGTCCTGTTTAGGAACTATTCTTGCCTTAGTTGCCATCCTTCTTATTGGCATAGCTATTGCCGCTTCCTTTGCGAGCGAGGGAAATACGCCCCCTGAACTGACTCCTAACACCATATTAAGACTCACATTTAATGAATCGATTCCAGAGTTAACCAATAATGCGGAATTAGATCCTTTTCAGTCCATAAAAGGAGACGATTTATTGGGTTTGCATGAAATCATTGCAACCATAGAGAATGCCAAAAATGATTCCAGAATAAAAGGTATCTATTTAGATATGGAAATGCCTTCATTTTCAGGGTATGCCACGGTAAAATCATTGCGCGATGCTTTGGTATCCTTTAAAAAGAGTGGTAAATTTATCATTGCTCATTCTAAGTTTTACATGCAGTCAGATTACTATCTGGCCAGTGTAGCCGATAAAGTATATGCTAATCCTGTGGGTATTTTTGAAGTGAGGGGCATGGTTGCCGAAGTTCCATTTTATAAAAACCTGTTGGATAAACTAGGCGTCAAAATGCAAATTTATTACGCTGGTAAATTCAAAGGAGCCACAGAACCTTACAGATTAACCCAACTAAGTACAGAAAATAAATTTCAATATCGCGAACTACTAAACGATTTTTATACCAGCTTCCTGAATGATGTGGCCACCTCAAGAAAATTGAGCCCTACACAAGTAGCTGATATTGTTGGTAATTATAAAGCGGATAGTCCTGAGAATGCAAAAGTTCACGGATTAGTAGATGAGGTGATTTATCGTCAGGATGTCATGGATATTTTTAGAAAGAAATTGGGCTTTAAAGAAAATGAAAAGATTCCATTTGTTAGTCTCGCCGGCTATCATAAAGCCAATGCTCCTTCAAAAAATTATAGTGCCGATGACAAAATTGCCGTAATCTATGCGGAAGGTACCATTTCGGACGGAAAGAACACGCCGGGAAATATCGGAGATTTATCCTATATCAAGGATATTGAAAAAGTTTCTGGCGATGATAGAGTAAAAGCTGTTGTATTAAGAGTTAATTCGCCGGGAGGAAGTGCTCTGGCCTCTGAAAATATATGGTATGCCTTGAAAAAATTAAAAAAGACAGGGAAACCTCTTGTCGTATCTATGGGGAATTATGCAGCCTCCGGAGGCTATTATATTGCCTGTTTGGCAGACAGTATCCTGGCTGAGGAAAATACCGTAACGGGTTCTATTGGTGTGTTCAGAATTATCCCAAGTGTAGGTGGCTTGTTGGAAGATAAGGTAGGAGTTACTTTTGATACAGTTAAAACTGGAAAATATTCACAGGGATTAAATGTATTTTTCGATATCGGAGAAGATGAAGGTAGAATCATGCAAAAACAAGTTGAATTAATGTATGAAACCTTCCTTAAAAGAGTAAGTGACGGACGAAAGCTATCGCGAAATGCGGTGGATGCCATAGCCCAGGGCAGAGTCTGGAGTGGATCAGATGCCATACCAATTGGATTGGTAGATAAAATTGGAAATCTTCAGGATGCCATTAAAGTAGCTGCAAAAATGTCAAAATCAACGGATTATCGCATTTCGGAATACCCGCAGGTAAAAAATAGTGTAGAGCAGTTGATTGAGGAACTTATGAATCCTAATGATACAGAAACAGCCATAAAGTTAATGTCGGCAGAATTTCCAACCTGGAGACCTTATCTTCAGGATTTACATGAACTTAGGTCGGCAAAAGGAATACAGGCAAGAATGCTAAGCAGAGTGCCTGTTCATTAATATTGTTGTTAAACTATATTTTCTCTGTTTAATTATTGTTATCTTTGTGTAACATTCAGGTTTTATTATTAAATACCCAAAGAATACTCGAGTAAAAATGGGAAAAATAGTGGCGATTGCTAACCAAAAAGGTGGTGTTGGTAAAACAACAACGGCTATAAATCTGGCTGCTAGTTTAGCCATTCTGGACAAAAAAGTACTGTTGATAGACGCAGACCCTCAGGCGAATTCTTCGAGTGGTGTTGGCGTACTTTCATCAGATGTAACATTAAGCATCTATGATTGCCTGCTTAATGGCGTGGATCCTTACGAAACTATCTTCGAAACGGATACCCCTAATCTGCATATTCTCCCCTCCTCCATTAGTTTGGTAGGAGCTGAAATAGAATTGGTCAATCAACCCAACAGGGAATTTTATATGCAGGCCGTCGTTGAAAAACTTCGCCCAGATTACGATTATATTATCATAGATTGTTTACCCTCATTAGGCATTGTAACGGTCAATGCTTTGTGTGCTGCAGATACCGTGTTGATTCCCGTACAATGTGAATTTTTCGCCCTTGAGGGATTAGCTAAATTACAGGAAACCATACAATTAGTTAAGAAAAATTTAAATCCCAAACTATCTATTGAAGGTATTGTACTCACCATGTACGATGCCCGTTTACGATTGGCCAATGTAGTCATTTCGGAAGTCAGAGATATTTTCCCCCAACAGGTTTATCAAACGATTATTCACAGAAACGCTAAAATAGGCGAAGCACCTAATATGCATACCCCTGTGGTATTGATGGACGCAACTTGTAAGGGTGCCATAAATTATCTGAACCTGGCACAAGAGTTTCTCACTAGAAATAAAGATTCACAAATCGCGCAGACTATCCCCGTTTAATTTAGGTTTATAAGGGATAAATAAACAGGCAATAGGAAATAGCATGGCAAAAAAATTATTTCATAAGCAGGAATTAGGCTTAGGTATTCGTGCTTTACTAACCAATATTGATAATGAGATACAGAAAGATTCCGTTTCTGTTGTCAAGGAGCTGGCACACTCCATAGCAATGATTCCATTGGATCAGATTGAGGTTAATCCGTTTCAACCGAGACATGATTTTGATCCGGCGGCTTTAGAAGAATTGGCTGATTCCATACGAATCCATGGATTGATACAACCCGTTACCGTAAGAATGTTAACTACCAATGCCTACCAGTTAATTTCAGGGGAAAGAAGACTCAGAGCTTCTAAATTGGCAGGCATTACCGAGGTACCCGCTTATATCAGAATAGCGAATGATCAGGCTTTACTTGAAATGGCCCTGATTGAAAATATACAACGGGAAGATTTAAATGCGATTGAAGTAGCTATTTCCTTCCAACGTTTAAAGGAAGAATGCAGCTTAACTGATGAACAATTAGCGGAGAGAACGGGGAAAACAAAAAGTAGAAGTACTATCACAAATTATTTGAGATTATTGCGTCTTTCTCCTGAAATTCAACAGGCTATCAAGGATAAAAAGCTGACCATGGGCCATGCAAAAGCCTTAGCTGGTATGGAAGATTTTGCCTGGCAGTCCACCTTGTTTCGACAAACCATTTCAGACGACCTATCCGTGAGGGCTCTTGAAAAGCTAATCCAACAGTTTAACCAGGTTGAACCTAAAAAAACAGAAATTCCCTTACCTAACGATTACGATTTTATTCAAAAGCAATTTCGGGCGTTTTTTGGGAATGGTAAACTTCAACTCAAACTTAGAGAGGACGGCAAAGGGCAGATAATTATACCTTTTCAAAATGTCAATGATCTCAATAATCTTTTGGAAAAAATTGAAGATTAACCGGTTTTTTACCTTTTTTTTCATTTTTTTCTTACATTTTGGCCTTTTATGTGCTCAAGATACCTTACTTGTTACCCCCCTTTCTGTAAATAAACCTATCGTTATTGATAGCTCGTCTCTTGATAGCATAAAAATAAAAACGCCACCAAACCCTAAAAAATCAGCCCTATATTCCCTTGTTTTACCAGGATCAGGTCAAATTTATAATGGAAATTGGTGGAAAACACCCTTTGTTTATGCCGCTATTGGTGGCTCTATCGCCTATCTGCAATTCAACCAATCCCGTTATAAAAGATTTAAAACAGCACTGGAATTAGAATTAGCAAAAAAGCCACATGAGTTCACTGGTAAAATAAATAGCGCAGAAGCCCTCAGAAATTTGCGTAATAAATATGATAAAAACACCCAAACAAGTTATATTGGCGTCGTAGTGGTGTATGGTATTGTTGCCATTGAAGCGTTTGTGGATGCTCACTTACAGAATTTTGACATAAGTGATGATTTGAGTATAAAGGTAAAAATGCCTGGCCTTCAATTTGTTTACACGTTTTAAAATTAATTATATGGAATATAGAAGATTAGGCCATTCCGGCTTACAAGTAAGCTTGTTATCCTTCGGTTCTTGGCTCACTTTTGGCAACCAAATTTCAGATGAACTTGCCGAAGAACTTATGATTGAAGCCTACGATCAAGGGGTCAATTTTTTTGATAATGCTGAGGGATATGCCGAAGGCAAATCGGAAATAGTGATGGGAAATATTCTCAAAAAAATGGCCTGGGACCGAACATCCTACATTGTTTCAAGTAAAGTATTTTTTGGCTGTGGTCCAAAGGGTCCCAATCAAACAGGATTGAGCCGAAAGCATATTTTTGAAGCTTGTCATGCTGCATTAAAAAGATTGCAACTTGATTATCTTGACCTTTATTTTTGTCACAGACCAGACAA
The DNA here is from genome assembly GCA_017858735.1 of Bacteroidota bacterium. Lineage (GTDB taxonomy): Bacteria > Bacteroidota > Bacteroidia > Chitinophagales > Saprospiraceae > BJGN01. The sequence goes on along the minus strand of JAFMBH010000009.1, from coordinate 4,367 downwards.
AAATACTCCGATGGAGGAAATCGTCTGGAGCATGAATCAGCTCATTCAACAAGGTAAAATACTTTATTGGGGAACTTCTCAATGGTCAGCTCAGGAGTTAATGGCTGCCCAGATGGTAGCAAAAGAATATCGTTTGATTGGGCCGACGATGGAACAACCTCACTACAATATGTTTCACCGTGACAGAGTAGAAGAGGAGTATAAACTTATTTACAAAACGGTTGGACTAGGCACCACTATTTGGTCACCTCTTGCTTCAGGTACACTGACTGACAAGTACTTAAAGGAAATCCCAACAGGTACGCGCATGGATTTACCCGGGGAGGAATGGCTAAAGACCAGAAGCTTGACGCAGGAAAAACTAGATAAAATACGCGGATTAAATAATATAGCCCTTGAGTTAAATACCTCTTTAGCCAAATTAGCGGTAGCCTGGTGCATCCAGAATAAAAATGTGAGTACCGCTATTTTAGGCGCTTCAAAAGTAGTTCAACTTAAAGAAACACTATCATCCATTAATTTATTACCAAAAATGACGGTGGAAGTCAATCATTCCATCGAGAAAATTCTTCAAAACAAACCAAAGGAAACAAAATACTAAGAAAAAGAGGCTGTCTAAATAGATAGCCTCTTTTTTTTGACACCTTGTATGGGTGGAATTGTGCAGCCAGGGGCCTAATAATCACAATAGGCGTGTGACCCCGAAGGGGTCAGGCATGAAAAGTGTAAAGTGTAAATTTGTATCAGGACTATTTTTAAAAAATTGTTAAATCTGTAAACTTTTTTCAGGACGGGTCACTGTCCATGACCCCTCTGGGGTCACACGTCTATAGACCATCAATGCCCCTGGCGGCAAAAATTTCCACAAAATCCCATCAATGCCCCTGGCGGCATCATTCAGCCCTTCGACAAGTTTAGTCAGGTGCATAGCTAAACAACTTATACGCCAACGACAGGCACCAGCCAACCGTTTGAATCAGCTACAGTACCTGCTCTAAGATCTTCGATTTCTTTTTTCAATATAGACCCAATAGAGGAAGCCGTCGGCGTTTCGACGAGAATGGTTTCATCTTTGTAAGTCAACTCTTTAACAGGAACCACTAAAGCGGCAGTACCGACACCAAATATTTCTTTTAGTGATCCCTTTGCATTGGCCGCTAAAACTTCAGAAATAGTAATCACCCGCTCTTCGAAAGGGATATTCATGTAGGTCAAAATGTGTAAAATAGTATCTCTGGTTATTCCCTTTAAGATAGCCCCATCTGTTTTAGGGGTGATCACTTTGCCGTCAATGACAAACATTAAATTCATGGTACCAACCTCTTGAATTTCTTCAAAATGGACACCATCTAACCACATAACCTGATCATAACCCTTTTCCTGAACTAATTTAGTTGGTAAAAGGCTGCCAGCATAGTTGCCCGCTGCCTTCGCCTCTCCTGTACCACCCTTTACTGCGCGAACATAAGTTGTTTCGGCCAGCAATTTAACTGGATGAGCATAATAAGGACCAACGGGGCAGGTAATAATCATAAATGTATATTCATTTGCAGGTCTTACCCCTAAAAAGGGATCAGTGGCAAACATAAACGGTCTGATATAAAGAGAACTCCCTTGAATATTGGGAATCCAGTCCTGGTCTAAAGAAATTAAGGCCTGCAGACCATCGATAAAAATCTGTTCAGGTAAAGAAGGCATACACAATCTCTCTGCCGATCTATTTAATCTTTTGGCATGTTGTTCGGGCCGGAAAAAATAGGGTTTTCCATCCAGCGCTTTCGTTGCTTTCATACCCTCGAAAATAGCCTGTCCGTAATGAAGCGCCATTGCGGAGGGAGAAATAGAAAGAGAACCAAATGGCTCAATTCTAAAGTTCTTCCATTCTCCATTTTTATAATCAGCTATAAAAACATGATCTGAAAAATTAGCCCCGAAAGTTAAGTTAGAAAAATCAATGTTATGTATTTTGGTAGCTTCAATTCGTTGTACCTTTATGGCAGTTGACATGTTGTTGTTTTTTTTTGCTAATTTACGAAAATTTGTTCATAACAGAAATAAGATGTTCCCTAAAAACGCCATTCCCTCCGATTTTTTTGATTTTGATGTCTATCAATTTCCTGACAATGAATTAGTTGAAAAAATGGTCAGGGGCTTAAACAAAGAACAATTTTTAATTATTTTCTCTTGTCCCGAAGAGGACGAAAAGGAGTTAAATCCTTATTTGCAAAAGATTTTAACCGCTTTGGGTGTGCAAATGGATAATGATACCCACTACCTGAATTTACCCCCGGGTACTGAAATCAATTTGAGTCATTTTTTGCTTCATACGGCGTCGAGAAAGATTTTACTTTTTGGCATCCAGCCTCATTTGTTGAGTTTGAATATTCAAATACCTCCCTACACCGTTTTTCCATTTTTGGGTTGTAAATGGCTTTGGGCTGACCCCTTAGGAGCTATTTTTGCAGAAAGAAATCAGACCATCAGACCCAAGGCGGCAGCATTGTGGACTGCATTGAATATTTTAAAAAAAGATTAGTCATTGTTTAAATTTCATCCATTGAAAAAATTATTATTTGCTACACAGAATAAAAATAAACTTAAGGAAGCCATTGAGATATTACGCGATAAATACGATGTTTCATCTCCGCCTGCATTAGAAAATGAGGAGGAACTTCCTGAAGATTTTTTTACACTTCCTGAAAATGCCTGCCAAAAAGCGACGTTTGTAGCAGAAAAATTTAATTTGAATTGTTTTGCGGAAGATACAGGCCTCGAAGTTTATGCCCTTGACTTACAGCCTGGTGTTTTTTCAGCCCGATTTGCAGGTCTGGAAAGGAGCGATGAAGCAAATAAAAAAAAGTTACTACAATTACTGGAAGGAAAAACAGACAGGCGCGCGCGCTTTCGAACGGTCATAGCTTTATATGAGAACGGAAAAATAACTTATTTCGAGGGTATTCTGGAGGGCGAAATTAGCAACGAACCCCATGGAAGCAATGGATTTGGTTATGACGCCATATTTAAACCCAGTGGTTACAACTTAACATTGGGTGAAATGGAAGATAGCCAAAAAAATAAAATCAGCCATAGAAAACAAGCCCTTTCAAAACTAGTGAAATATTTATCTGACTCATTTGAAAATTAATGCATAATTTCGCATTTTACTGAAAACGAACTGATAATGAATATCGATTTATTCATAGCCTGTATTGAAAATCCCCTTAGGTTAAAAATGGTTTCTTACCAGGAACTTAAGACGCTGGTTCATCATTTTCCTTACTCCGCCAATTTGAGGCAAATACTATGGGAAAAAAGCCAGCTTGAAAATCATTTGGAAAGTGAAAAAAATTTGCAAATGGCGGCCTTATACAGCATAGATCGCAAATACTTGTCCAAAAAATTTGACCTGTTGCAGTCCTTTTTGGAAAACGGTAAAACGGAGACTTCTATGCCCCCGGAATCACCGCCTTCCATCCCCTATTTTCAGTTAGAACAAGAGGAAGAAAATATTTTAATACCTGCATCGAAAGATTTTTTTTCGTCATGGAATGAATCAGTTGGTACACCCTTCGCCAGTAAACATAAAGCTATAAATAAAAAAAGCCCTCCTGAACATCTTCCTGTTTCCATTAATCATTTTAGAAATTCCGCACAATTAGCATCAGTACAGGCGGAGCGCAGCATACAAGAAAATTCCATGCCAGTGAGTGAAACGTATGCCAAAATTTTAGTGCAACAAAATCAAATTGCCAAAGCCATTGAAGTTTATGAGCGATTAATTTTGATATTTCCTAAAAAAAGTGCGTTATTTGTAGCCGAAATAGAAAACTTAAAAAATATTTAGCATGACCTTTATAACTGTTCTTATTGCATTTGTCAGCCTTTTGTTAATGGTTGTTATTTTAATCCAGAATCCAAAAGGTGGTGGCGTTGATGCTACTTTTGGTGGTGCACAGGCAAATCAACTATTTGGCGCTGCTAAATCGGCTGATTTTATTGAAAAGGCAACCATTGTTTTAGCTGCTTTGGTTTTTGTACTTTGCATCGTTGCCGCAGTGCTTGCAGGTGGTGGAGCAGCTGCTGGAGGAGGAGAACAACTTCTTTCTCAATAATTCCATTTCTATTCGCCGTATTTATTTAAAACGGCTAAAAACATATTGAAACAACTTATTTACGTCCGCATTAAAGGTATAATGTCGGGCGTAAATAATATTTTCCCCACTCACCTTCTCCTGCGACGGGTTCTTTTTATTTATAGCATACGATATTTCCGACAGTGTTAGAACGCCATCAGGAATTGATGGTAAATGTTGCTTTTCGTCTTGCAATGTTTCATTTCCGTATCCTATCCAAGTCAGTTCACCTTT
>JAFMBH010000210.1 GCA_017858735.1 Bacteroidota bacterium | reverse complement strand
CGAACGGAGAGCACTCGATGGAATTATGGCAGATATGGCCTCTCTTGCTCAGTCTGATGGCCTTATCATTCATTTTGTCAGCCACCTCACTACACCAGAGGGCAAAGCACATGAAGAAGGCGGACGGGTGTTGGAGAAACACTTCACTGGTAGCAGGGCTATTGCTCGATGGAGCCATTATATGTTTGGTCTGGAGCGTGATAAGCAAGCAAGTGACCCAGTGGTGAGGCAGACAACGACATTTCGTGTGCTAAAAGACCGATTTGCAGGCAGTGCCACAGGTGAGAAGTTTGGTTTGCATTACGACAGGGCTACAGGCTACTTGAATGAATGCCCATTGATTGAGGACATGCCGCTATGATATTTGAACAAAAACTTAGAATTCTTTTTAATTCAAAACTTCCTTATAAAACTGGAAACTACGGAGCAACTATTGATAAAGCTATTATCATTGCAAGGAATAAAAGTCTTTGGCGGCCTATAGGGACGCTGGATTGGTTTCCCTACTATGGGCTGGAATCATTGATTGAAGCCTATAAAACAAACACATTAGAAGAATATAAAGAGAAACAAGTGAAAGCAAACAGACAAGTGAATGCTGTTGTCAAGCCAAATGTGTGGAAAGATAAAGCAAAAGAGAAAGAATTGAAAGAATTTTATGCTCATAGGATAAAAACATGATAAGCCTTGATACAGTGGTGGCCCGTATGATGGAGCTAGAGACTAAATATTATGAGCTACAAGCAAAATATCAAGAGCTAATCCATGAATACGAAAAGCTTAAGGAGAAGCTGCATGATTGAAGCAATTATTGTCGGCACAGTTGGCATTGGTTATTCTGTTGTAGGCGTGCTACAGTGGCTCAAGGGAGACATGGGACAAGGGATTATGTGGATTGGATATAGCTTTGCACAGATAGGCTTGTTTATGAATTTAAAATGAAAGAAAGCAATGAAACGCATTGTTGTTGACATTGAGACAACTCTAGACCACAAGACAATTTGGCTTTGCTGCACATTAGACATAGACACGGGAGAGAAACACACATGGTATCAGGCAAAAGCCTTTCAGGACTACATCGCGGACGCTACATTGTTGATCGGTCAGAATATAGTGGCCTTCGATGCCTATCTGTTGAACAACTTGTGGAAGACACAGATAGCCTTGAGCAGGTGTTACGACACGCTGATCGTTTCTCGACTTCTCAACCCAAGCAAAAGCGAGGGCCACAGCCTAGAAGCATGGGGCAGCGAATTAGGCACACAGAAGATTGACTACAAGAAGGTTTGGGAATGGATGAGCGATCGGAAGGAAGCATATAAGGGAGAATGCTATGACGCCCCTTTCATGCCTCTGTTGTCCATCTATTGCCAGCGAGATGTGGAGGTTACTGGTTTGTTGTTTAAGAAGCTAGTTGCAGAGACAGACGCCAAAGGTTTCTCTGCTGCTTCTGTTCTTCTGGAGCACCAGACAGCAGCCATCATTGCTAAACAAGAGCGTAACGGATTTAGATTGGACATGCCTCATGCAACCATGCTACTTACTACAGTCAAGGGAAAGCTGGACAGCATTTATGAACAAATGCAAACCAGATGGCCCCCGTATAATCAGGAACGAATCAGCGAGAAAACCGGAAAGCGCCTTAAAGACCGCGAGGTTGTTTTCAACCCCGGAAGTAGGCAGCAGATCGGACAAAAGCTGATTGAGCTTGGATGGAAGCCTAAAACCTTCACAGAGACGGGACAGCCCATTGTGGACGAGGGAAGTCTCGCTGGTGCTAAGTTTCCAGAAGCCTTGCTGATTGCTGAATACCTCATGCTACAGAAGAGGGTGGCACAGATTACAAGCTGGATGGAAGCTGTAGAAGCAGACGGAAGGGTGCATGGCAGGGTGATTACCAATGGCGCTGTGACGGGCCGTATGACCCATAGCAGCCCTAACATGGCACAGATTCCTAATAGTGGCTCTGTGTTTGGCCCTGAGTGCCGTGAGTGCTGGACAGTGGATGATGGGAATGTGCTTGTTGGCTGTGATGCCAGTGGCCTTGAGCTTAGAATGCTTGCTCACTATATGAAGGATGATGATTATGTTGAGACGGTCGTTAATGGGAGTTCGAAACTCGGGACAGATGTACATACTAAAAATCAACAGGCGGCGGGATTACAGACCAGAGACCAAGCAAAAACCTTTATTTATGGATTTCTCTACGGAGCAGGGCCAGCGAAGATTGGTCAGATTGTGGGTGCTGGAGCCAAAGAAGGTCAAAAGCTCATCGCTAGTTTCTTGGCGGCGACACCTGCCCTACAGCGTTTACGCGATCACGTTTCCAAGGTTGCAGGCAAGGGGTTTGTACCGGGGCTTGATGGTCGTAAAATATGGGTGCGCTCGGAGCACGCAGCGCTAAACAGCCTCTTACAAGGGGCAGGAGCAGTGGTTATGAAGCAAGCTTTGGTGCTGTTTGATGCAAAAATACGACAAAACAAGTGGCCTGTGAAGATGGTTGTTAATGTGCATGACGAATTTCAGTGGGAAACAGACGAAAAATATGCTATAATCACTGGTGAGGCAGCAAAACAAAGCATTGTTGAAGCGGGCCTGTTCTACAACTTACGATGTCCTTTGGACGGAGAATTTAAATATGGAAGAAGCTGGAGGGACACCCATTGAAACAGGACGAATTGTGTTCATCGTTTATAAAGACAGTTTTGAAATGGCTGTTACCAGACACGTCAAAGCGGATGATATAATTGCTGTTTTATTGACAGCTTTGGAAAGTTTGCTTGAACCTTCAGTAGAAACAATGCACTAATGAGCACCCTTGAAGAGCGCACAGAGATGGTTGACAAGGCTGAAAAAGCAGGCTACCATATCAGCTACATTGTGTGCATCATTGAGCAGCTAGTGGATTTCAGCAAGGCTGTCAAAGGAAAGTCGTTGGAGGAGAAGGAAAACACGCTAAACCAACATCGTTGGCTTGGTACATCCTTTTTCAAGCACAACGACAGGCATAAGAGATGGCTTGAAAGTATTTAGCGAGTGTGGTGGAATTGGTAGACACAAGGGACTTAAAATCCCTCGCTTTACAGCATTCCGGTTCGATTCCGGACACTCGCACCAAAACAAATGGCCTTGACTACTATGGGGTTCTTCTAGGTTAGACAATTAGTGACAGCACGGAAAGACGGCATTAACATTTTAAGGAAATATATGACAACCTCTATTAAACCCGTTCGCGTTTCTGGTCAACTCTTCTGGAGCAACTGGATGGGAGAATTCAATACGAAGTTTAACGAAGACAACAAGAAGTTTGAGTGCTCCATTGGCATGTTGTCTGATGCGGCAGCTAAAGCCCTTGAAGAACTCAACATCAAGATTAAGAACAAGCCAGAGCAGGGCAAGTTTATTGTTGGTAAATCCATGTACAAGTTTGAGCCAGTGGACGAAGAAGGCAATCCCGTAGATATCAAGAGCATTGGTAACGGCACTAAGTGTGTGGCCTTGGTGAGCAGCTACAAGCACAAGATGAGTGCAGCGCATGGCTATGCTCCTTCCATCAAGAAGATCATTATCACTGAGCTTGTCAAGTACAACTCTGATAAAGAGCTTTCTGAAGAAGAAGACGAATACATCCTGTAATGGAAGAGCGCCCTAAACTGGCGCTTATTGATGCCGATTTCTTGGTCTATCGTGTTGGGTTTTCATGTAAAGACGAAACCGAACAGATAGCCAAGGCTCGGCTCACTGAGATGCTGACAGACATGGTGTATATTGAGCTAAAGTGTGAAGACTACGAAGCCTTCATTACAGGCAAGACCAACTTCCGCTTCGGCATAGCAACTACACACCCCTACAAGGGCAACAGGAAAGACACAGAGAAGCCTCCTCATTACGAAGCCTTGCGTCATCATTTGCAGCGACTAGAAGCTAAGATGAGTGATAATCAAGAAGCTGACGATGATGTGGCTATTGCTTCCACTAAATACATTGGCTGGATTGTGCATGTGGACAAAGATTTAGATCAGCTTCCGGGGTGGCATTACAACCCTGTGAAGAAGGAAGAATACTTTGTGACAGAAGAAGAAGGACTAAGAAGCTTCTACGCCCAGCTACTAACAGGAGATAGAGTTGACAACATTATTGGTTTGCACGGAATTGGCCCTGTTAAGGCTAAGAAGCTATTGGCAAAAGCTACGACAGAGCAAGACATGTATCAAGCCGTGACAAAAGCGTACGACTTGGCTGGAGAGCCTCCTGAGCGTGTGCTTGAGAATGGACAGCTCTTGTGGCTCAGTAGGCACGAAGGACAGCGCTGGGAGCCTCCTCATGAAGCGTAGCAGCTTTAATGATGGGGAATGGACAGCAGCTAAATTCAGAAGCTTTGTTACAGGAGCGCTTCGCACGGCAACCCGCCGGTGGCCTCCTAAATACAAGGCTCTGAAGGAAGCATATATCGGTAGACAAACAAACAAGAAGACAGGAAAGCAAGCTATGCATTATCGGTGCGCTGCCTGCTCTGAAGAGTTTGTTAGCAACGATGTGCAGGTTGACCATACGAGCCCTGCTGTAGACCCTGCTAAGGGGTTTGTAAGCTGGGATGTCTATGTTGATAGGTTGTTCTGTGAAGCCAGTAATTTACAGGTGTTGTGTCTTCCTTGTCATAAGACAAAGACGGCAGCAGAGAAACTACTAAGGAAGAAGAAATGACCTATCACTCGCGTAAGTTTCTCAATTCCAAAACAGGAGTTGCTGCTATTCAATGCCATGCTGACATGGCCTCTAAGTGGTGTGATGTTAGTGTGAGCATTTCTGATTGTAACAAAACAGTAAACCTTGAGTTTGATTTCAGTGATGCCAAAGGACATAAAGAAAAACGAGCTAAGCTTTCTTTAATAATCAATGAGCTTCATGCATTGTTGGAGCACATTGACATCAAGATGTCAGACCCTGAGTTTAGGAAAGGAATGAAATGAAAGTTGAACTTCTTAAAGAACATGAAGACGGCAGTGCCACATTCATGATTGATATGAATGATGAAGAGAAAACAACATTCTTGTGCTTAGGTATGGTGACAGCTTTGGAACAAGGTATTGAGGATGCAAAGAAATATGTGGGAGAAACATGAAGGTACGCACAATATGGGCAACACCAGAGGGAGAAGCATTGGTGGCTTTCATGGCCCGTGTGAGCAATCCAGCTAATCAGGATAACCCAGAGAGTGCTCCTAAGCTAATTAAATACTTAGCTAAGAACAACCACTGGAGCCCTTTTGAGATGGTGAACATCTGCATGGAGATTGAAACAACCCGTGACATTGCTCGTCAAATCCTCCGCCATCGAAGCTTTAGCTTTCAAGAATTCTCACAGAGATATGCGGAGGCACAGGGGTTTGAGAAGTCAGAGGTGCGCTTACAAGACACCAAGAACAGGCAGAACAGTCTTGAGACAGATGACCGACAGCTTGCTTATTGGTGGGAAGGCGCACAGAGGCGTGTGTTAGATGATGCTGAATTCATGTACAAAGCTGCTCTTGATAAAGGCATTGCCAAGGAAGTTGCTAGGAAGCTGCTTCCAGAGGGCATGACAAAGAGCCGCATGTACATGAATGGAACCCTGCGTAGTTGGCTTCATTATGTAGCCATCCGTTGTGACGCAGCAACACAAAAGGAACATCGGGAAGTTGCCGATGCTTGTAAACTGGAGATTGCTAAGGCATTTCCTAGTATGATGGAGGTGTTAAATGGAAACAATTGATGACATTATGGACAACTTCGACTTCGATCGTGTGCATGACACTATGGAAATGCTAGGTTGGGGATGGGTTGACCGCGATACAGGTGACTACGCTATTCCTGAGATTAGCGAGCTACGAAAACGTGCTCGTGGCCTGATGAAGGAAGCAATGGTTTCTAGACAGCCTTCATACAGGATTGCCACAGGTGGCTTTCAGGTGGATAAGACAACAGAAGAAGACAAAACATATCTTTCCTTGTCTTTTGTACTAACTAGCTGGGACAACTATGCCTGATATCACTATGTGCAGAGGAAAGACAGAAACTATTGATTGTCAACGAAAGGAAAGCTGTTATAGACACACAGCAATCCCTAGTGAGTTTCAGAGCTTCTTCTCTGTCCCTCCAATTATTGTAGACATTTACAAAGTGCAGCAATGCGCTTATTATTCAAAGAACATTTAAGGAACTATTATGTACGACACATCTGAGCCATCTTTTTCATTTGCTTACAGCCACGGCAATAAGCATGTAAACATTTCTTTTGAAGCAGAGACATGGCCTGAAGCCTTGGAAGAATTTGTTTCTCTTATCACTGCCGCTTATGGCTATAGCATCAAAGAGCAAGTGGCTATTAAAGAAAGTCCCTTTCGTGTGAATGCTGCAAGCTGGTCTGGTCCTGTATTTAATGAAGAGATGCTTTAATGCGTATTTTATATATTCCAGACTGTCAGGTTAAAGAAGGAGTTCCTTTAGACCACTTGTCATGGGCTGGACAAGCTATCTGTGACTACAGGCCAGATGTTGTAGTGAACGGAGGGGATTTTGCAGACATGCCCTCCCTGTCCTCCCATGATGTGAAGGGCAGTAAGTATTTTGAAGGGCTTCGTTACGCTAAAGATGTGCAGGTTGTACAC
>JAFMBH010000045.1 GCA_017858735.1 Bacteroidota bacterium | reverse complement strand
ACCCCATTGCATACCTTTGATGATTATCAAAAAACTACCCAAATTAAAAGCATAAAGAATATTTCCGATGGTAACACTGGGATTACAAATGTTTTGGACTCCTTCAAAACTATAATCATTAAACAAAGAGATTTACTGAATCTTGCAGCTGAAACTGAAGATGAGGGAACAAATGCTTTAATGAGTGATTATATCCGGGAACAAGAAAAATTAGTCTGGATGTATTCCTCTTTTTTAAATCGATAGTTTTAATACCTTCAATAAATATGATAAATGCTAGAAAAATTAACCTTAAATATAAACAAAATTGGTTTAATTGGATTTGGAAAAACAGGTAAAGCTGTTGCAAATGTAATTTTACAATGCAAAGAATTTAGGTTGGAATGGGTTTTAAGACAGCGGAATTTACTTGAAAACAGAAGTGTTCCAGAATTTTTAGGCGTTGAATCTGATCATCCCGGTCTAATTTATTCTACCAGCAATACTGAATTAGAAACACTAATAGATAAACATCCGGTGGACATAATCATTGATTTTTCATCGGAAAATGGCATTTACACGTATTTTGATATTGCCCGGGACCGAGGAATTAAAATCATATCGGCTGTTTCTCATTATGAGGAAAAGGAACGGAAAATGTTTAGCATACTCGCTAAAAGCAATGTTGTTTTCTGGAGCCCCAATATTACGCTTGGGGTAAACTACCTATTGTTTGCAGCTAAATTTTTGAAAAAAATAGCTCCTTGGGTAGATATTCAAATCAGTGAAGAGCATTTTAAAGAAAAAAAGGGAATTTCAGGCACAGCAATTAAAATAGCAGAAGCATTAGATTTGGAAAAATCTGATATCAATTCCGTACGTGCAGGAGGAATTGTAGGAAAACACGAAATAATATTTGGCTTTCCCTACCAAACAGTTCGACTGATTCATGAATCTATTTCCAGAGAGGCTTTTGGCAATGGCGTATTGTTCGTTGCAGAAAACCTTATTAATAAACCAATTGGTTTATATAATTTTGAAGATTTACTAATTCCATATTTCGCCTCAAAATAAAAATAAATGAGTACTTCTATCATTATCACCCTTTGCTCATTATTATTACTTGCCTATTTATTTGATGTTAGCGCACCAAAAACTAAAATTCCCACAGTAATATTACTTTTACTCCTTGGCTGGGGTGTAAAGTCAACCTCGATTGTTTTAAATATTGACATACCGAATTTAGAACCTATCCTTCCAATATTAGGCACTATTGGTTTGATTTTAATAGTCATGGAAGGTGCGTTGGAATTAGAGTTGGAACCCAGCAAATTTGAGATGATAAAAAAATCTACCCTTTTAGCCCTCATTCAAATGCTGGTAATCAGTTTCGGCCTGGCGCTATCCTTTCAATATTTTGCCGGTTCAACCTTTAAATCTGGGCTGATTAATGCTATTCCATTAGCTATTGTTAGCAGTGCCATCGCCATACCCAGTGCAAAAAACCTTATGCGAAATGAAAAGGAATTCATAACTTATGAAAGTAGTTTATCAGATATATTTGGTGTCATATTTTTCAATTTCATCCTGATGAATGATCATTTAAATGCGTCCTCCTTCGGTATGTTTTTGCTGCAACTTTTATTAATGATTATAGTCTCCCTGGCCTCAACCATTATCCTTTCCTATTTGCTCAAAAGAATCAATCACTCTATCAAATTTATTCCCATCATACTGCTTGTGATACTAATATATTCCATTTCAAAAGTTTATCACATGCCTTCCTTAATTTTCATACTTATTTTTGGGTTATTCATTGGAAATATTGATGAATTAAAGAAAATAAGTTGGATAAACAGGATGAAACCTGAGAACCTAAATCAAGAGGTTCATAAATTTAAGGAAATAACTACTGAAATAACCTTTATGATAAGGGCTTTGTTTTTCTTACTTTTTGGCTATCTTATAAATATCTCGGAATTGTTAAATGTGGATACCGCATTATGGTCCTTCCTTTTGACAGGAGGTATTTTCTTGCTTAGATTCCTGTTAATTTACTTATTTCAATTAAAACAAAAGCCTATATTATACATTGCACCAAGAGGACTTATAACCATTCTCCTATTTCTCAGTATTCCTGCTTCCCAACAGTTTTATATGGCCAATAAATCTCTTATCTTACAGGTAATTATTTTATCTGCCTTTGTTATGATGTTCGGACTTATGAATTATAAAAAGGTACCTGAGAATGTATAGATAAAATTTTGCCTTAACTTTATTATATTCACCCGCACCAAATGCTAAATAACCTATGAGAATACTTAAGATAACCCTATTTATTTTAATTACCCATTTTATTGCGGCCAATGCTCAAGGTGGATATACCCTTCATATCGAAGGTTTCGATTGGGGTCCGGCAGTAAATAAAGTAACGCTTCCTTTTGAAAAGCCAGTTTCATCTGCTCAATCCGCGGAATTTACCGTGTTTGCCCATAGGAAAACCTCCCAGGGAGAAATTCCGATCGATCAATCTTACGGTAAAAGAGAAGTAAACATCGCCTATATTTCCGATGAAAGGGGAAACCGTCTGGCTTCCGGAAATCATATCACCCTTGTTCTTTACGTTGGTCCAATGCTTCCCATTGGCTCTCCCATCCAATATATGAGAATAAATAATCAAGGTCGTAATCTTTGGATTGATTATCAATTGACCATCTTTCATAATAAATCAAATCTGATCTGGCAGAAAGAAACTGCCAGGGTAATGCCTCAGTTAGATTTATTTAATCTAAAAGGACAGTTCAAATATAACGATCAGCTAACTATGTCCTATGCCAGCTTCGAACCAAAAAATAAAACAGGAAAATCTCCTTTAATTATTTGGTTACACGGTGGCGGAGAAGGTGGATTTGACCCTACCATTCCTCTTATTGGAAACAAAGCAGTCAATTATGCCTCTACCGAGATTCAATCCATTTTTGAGGGTGCTTATGTTTTATCTCCTCAATGTCCGGGCGCATGGATGCATAATAGTAAAATGGAGACGACCGGTGGCAGGGAAAACGACATTTATAATGAAGGATTAATGGCTTTGATAAAAAACTATGTTCAAACAAATCCTGGTATTGATCCCAATAGAATATATGTTGGGGGTTGTTCTAATGGTGGTTACATGGCGCTTAAGCTTATACTGAACCAACCCGATTATTTTGCTGCCGGCTATATCAGCGCCCTCGCCTACCAATCGCAATACATTACAGATCAAGCTATTCAATCTATAAAGCACGTTCCTATCTGGTTTGTTCATTCTAAAGATGATTCAGTAACCGTTGCTGAAAAAACCGTCGTTCCCGTTTATAACCGATTAAAAGCAGCTGGTGCAAAAAATGTGTATTTCACCTTCTATGACCATGTCAATGATATCACTTCCTTTTATGGTGGGGAAGGATTTCGTTATAACGGACACTGGTCATGGATATATTTGCATGAAAATAAATGTAGGACGGATTATGATGGTTCGCTGGTGAAAATTGGGGAAAGACCTGTAAACATCATGGAGTGGTTGTCCCTACAAAAACAGAACCCCCGGAAATAAAGCTAAAAGAGAGCGATTAAAAAGAATGTAGGATTTAAAAAATGGGATGGCCTGATAAGCCATCCCACTGGTAAAAATTTTATAAAATAGCAGATTTTACTTCATCTAGGATAGTTCTTACCATTTTCTCGTTTTCTGCCTGGGCATACACACGAAGGACGGGTTCTGTGCCGGAAGGTCTAATCATCACCCAGCGATCATCGCCGAGTAAAAACTTAGTACCATCCATTTGCACTGTTTCATGAATATTGAATGCACCAAATTGAGTATACGTTTGGTTATCACAATGTTTAATTACGGATTGCTTTTGGCTTTCTGTGATATGCAAATCGTCTCTATCGCACCAAAAAGAGCCCACCAGGTCGTACACCTCCTGAATTAATTCCTTGAGTGATTTGCCTGTTGTGGACATAAATTCCAGGATCATCAATCCGATCCAGATACCATCTCGCTCGGGAATATGTCCTTTAACAGCTAAACCGCCTGATTCTTCGCCACCCACCAACACATCTTTTTGGGTCATAATGTCGGCAATATATTTAAATCCAATAGCTGTAACCTCGATAGGTAAATTGAGTAATGCAGCTAATTTTTTCATTTTATCAGTCACGGAGAAAGTAATAATAACATGTCCCTTTTGACCTTTATATTTGCCTAAATAAAGAAGTAAAAGGAGTAAAATATGATGAGAATCAACGAATTTACCTGTTTCGTCATATAAGCCAATTCTATCTGCATCACCATCTGTTGCGATACCCAATTGAATATCAGGGTTATTAGCAATCAGGGTTGAAAGTTCTTGTAAATTTTTGTGAATTGGTTCTGGCGCCTGCCCTTTAAAAGACGGATTAAAATCACAATGGAGGCAATGAGCGTCTGGGAGAATACGGGGCATAGCACGTTGTCCGGCACCGTACATAGCATCATAAGCTACGCCAACTTTTGCTTTTTTGATCCCTTCCAAGTCAAATGATTTTTCCACATGATCGAGGTACATTTGCTCAAGATCAAGATATTCAAATAAACCTGCCTCTTGCAAAGATTCGATAGATGGAAAGACAGATAAGGAACATTTTTCGGGAACGAGCGCTTCGACCTCACTTACCTGAGCGGGAGAAAGAGGGCCACCAAAGTGCGATTTCAACTTATACCCGTTATAATCAGGTGGGTTATGGCTGGCGGTAATAACCACGCCCAGCTGTGAATTTGTTTTAGCCACTCCTAAGGAGACCATTGGCGTGGATGAAAAATCGGGTGACATGAGTACCTTTATACCATAAGCACCTAATACGGAGGCGGTTGTATTTGCAAAAAGTACGCCTCCAAATCGACAATCGTATCCAATCACCACTTGTTTTCCCCCTGTATTTTTCAACCAAATAGCCGTAGCTTCAGCGACACGGCGAACATTTTCAACCGTATAATCAGAAGCAATAATTGCTCTCCAGCCATCGGTACCAAATTTAATTGAATTCATATTGACAATTTTAAGTAAAAATAAGTCTATTATTGGATACTTTTACCATTTTAAAAGAAATAAGAAATCAAATGTTTTCTAAATTTCACCTTAACAAATAAATACAAAAATCAAGATGTTACAGACGGATACCTATCGGCATAAAGGCATGCGCCGCCTGTTAGTGGAGGAACTCCGATCCAGAGGTTTATTTTCCGAGGAAGTTTTAGAAACATTTCAGCGAGTTCCCAGGCATTTCTTTTTAGATAAGGCATTTGAAGAATGGGCTTACCAAGACAAACCGTTTCCAATTGGTCATGAACAAACCATTTCTCAACCTTACACGGTTGCTTTAATGACGCAACATTTAGCCGTCAAAAAAAGAGAAAAAGTATTAGAAATTGGCACAGGGTCTGGTTTTCAGGCTGCCATATTGGCTTCTTTAGGTGGCAGAATTTATACTATTGAGCGAGTTCGTGCATTATATCTTTCTTCTAAAGCATTATTAAAAGAAATGAAATTCTCCAATATCCAGTCTTTTTACAAGGATGGCTATTTGGGCTTGCCAGAATTTGCCCCTTTCGATAAAATTATCGTGACGGCTGGTGCGCCAGAAGTTCCAACTTTACTACCAACACAATTAAGCATTGGCGGCATCATGTTAGTACCTACTGGTGTAGAAGCACAAAGATTATTAAAAATATTGCGAACGGGAGAAAATAGTTGGGAAACCGAGGATCTTGGCGAGGCTAAGTTCGTGCCATTCCTTGCAGGAACGAGACCTGGTTAACCCCTTTTATGGCTAAAAAAATCTTGTAACAATTGACGGCATGGTGCTTCCATTACCCCATAGGACAGTTTTGTTTGTGGGTGCAACATTGCTTTTCCAAACTTCATAAATCCTCTTTTTTCATCGGATGCGCCGTAAACAACCCTGGAAATTTGCGACCAATAGAGGGCGCCAGCGCACATGGAACAGGGTTCGAGGGTAACAAACAATGTACAATCTGTTAAATATTTACTTCCCAAAAAATCTGCCGCGGCGGTAATGGCAATAATCTCTGCATGGGCGGTAATATCTCCTAATTGCTCTGTTCGATTAGAACCTCTGGCAATAATTCGGTTATCACAAACTATAACTGCGCCAACGGGAACCTCCCCGTTTTCAGCAGCGAAGGTAGCTTCTCTGAAAGCTTCCTTCATGAAATAATCATCGCTATGAATACTTAACATCATTATTTTTATAAAATTCCACGAAAATATACAATTTCCTTTCGCATTTGCAATCATTTGCCTAATTTTGCAAATGGAAACACAGAAAATTTTATCCGACAGCAAATTTTTGGGCGAAGCACTCACCTTCGATGATGTACTTTTGGTTCCCGATTACAGTGAAGTATTACCTCGCGAAGTTGATATATCAAGTTACCTTACCCGGGAACTCAAATTAAACGTACCTATAGTATCTGCGGCGATGGATTCGGTCACCGATGCTCGTTTAGCTATTGCCATTGCCCGACAAGGTGGCATTGGCATTATTCACAAAAATCTTACCATCGCCGGTCAGGCAGAGCAGGTTCGTATTGTAAAACGGTCTGAAAGTGGCATGATTATAGATCCTGTGACTATTAGTCCGGAGGCAACCTTAAAAGAAGCCCTCGATTTAATGAATAAATTTAAAATCGGTGGTATTCCGGTGGTTGATAATCAAAAAAGATTAGTTGGTATATTAACTAACAGAGACTTACGTTTTGAAAAAAGGTTAGACCGTCCTGTAAAAGATATTATGACCAGTAAAAATCTGGTCACGGCCGCTGCAGGCACAACCTTCGAGGAAGCCAGAACTATTCTTCAACAAAATAAGATTGAAAAATTACCTGTCGTTGATAATCAAAAGGTGTTAATTGGATTGATTACCTTTCGCGATATTATGCAGGTACAAAACTATCCTTTAGCTTGTAAAGATTCTTTGGGCCGATTGATCGTTGGTGGTGCTATTGGCGTGACGAATGATATGTTGGAAAGAGTGGAGACACTCGTTGCCGTTGGTGTCGATGTCATTGCCATAGATACTGCGCATGGCCATTCTGCGGGCGTCCTTCGCGCCATAAAGTTGGTTAAGGAAAAATTTCCCGATTTGCAAGTCATTGGTGGAAACGTGGCAACAGGTGCTGGTGCATTAGCCCTCGTTGAAGCCGGCGCCGATGGGGTCAAAGTGGGTGTAGGTCCGGGAAGTATTTGTACCACGCGCATTGTTGCAGGTGTTGGTGTACCTCAGTTATCAGCTATTTTTAATGCTTATCAGGCAATAAAACATACGGGTGTTCCCGTTATTGGCGATGGAGGCATTCGATATACCGGAGATATTGTTAAGGCACTGGCTGCCGGCGCAAGCACTATCATGGCAGGTGGATTATTTGCCGGAGTGGAAGAATCACCAGGTGAAACTATCATTTTAGAAGGTAGAAAATTTAAGGTTTACCGCGGTATGGGCTCATTAGGTGCTATGGCCATTGGTTCAAAAGATCGTTATTTTCAAGACGTGGAAGATGATATAAAAAAGTTGGTGCCGGAAGGCATTGAAGGACAAGTACCTTTTAAAGGATTTCTTTCGGAGGTTATGGTTCAATATATTGGTGGGTTGAGAGCAGGCATGGGCTATTGCGGTGCTGAAGATGTTCCTGCATTACAACAAAAAGCGCAGTTTGTAAAAATTACCGCAGCTGGAATCCAGGAAAGCCACCCTCACAACGTGGTTATCACCAGAGAAGCACCCAACTATAGCAGAAGATAAATAACAAGTATTATATCCATAACCTTAAATTTTTCTATGCTTCGAATCATTGGTTTTCTATTTTTTGCCTCTTTTTTTTCATTAAAAGGTCAAAACTTAGATTTTGAATATGTTGATAAGGTATATGTTCCTACTATTAAATCAGTCACTTTCCATCCTCAGGGCATGGGTATCGCAGCCCCCGTTTCTGATGTTGAAGGGAATATTCCACTCTTACTAACCTTTGACGAACTTACCAATGATGTAAAGAGATTTTCTTACAAACTCATCCACTGTGACTTTGATTGGCGTCCTTCAGAGTTAATGGAAATGGAATATATTAATGGCTATCCAGAAGACAATATTCAACAATACTCCTTTTCTTCAAAAACTACTTTACCTTACGTTCACTATGAATTAACGCTGCCTAACAGAGGTACACGATGGACAAAATCGGGTAATTATTTACTCATTGTTTACGAGGATGAAACCGAAAAATTTCCAGTTATCACCAAAAGATTCGTTGTAGTAAATAATTTAGTTCAAATAGAACCCAGGTTGGTTATTCCTGCAAATGCCTCTCTTTACAGAACGCATCAGGAGTTAGATTTTGTGGTAAATCATCCAAAATTATTAATTCGTCAACCAGCTCAGGAGATAAAAGCATCTGTAGTTCAAAACGGACAATGGAAAAATGCCATCACAGGTATTTCGCCTTTCAGTTTCAGAAATCAGCAAATTATTTTTGATTATCAGGGAAAGATAGTTTTTCCAGGTGGTAAAGAGTTCAGGCCGCTGGACTTACGTTCTTTGTGGCAAAGAACAGGCCAAATGGCAGATTTAATCAGAACCCGAACATCCACTGAAGTAATACTTTTTAAAGATAAATTAAGAGGAGAAGAACCCTATTTCCAAAACAGGGATATTAATGGACGTTTTTTTATTGAAACGCAGGATCAGCATAATCAGCTCGCCGCTGATTATGCACAGGTAGTTTTCAATCTACACACTATTGAACCAATCTACGATAAAGATGTTTTTTTATTAGGATCCTTTAACGATTGGTCTCCCTCACCCGAATATAGAATGATTTTTAGCCCCGAGGAAAAAGGATACATCCTGAAAAAACCAATGAAACAAGGTTTTTATGATTACGCATTTGCTACCCGGGCTAAAAAAGAGGAAAAGTTAGATTTTATGGAAACGGAAGGTAGTTGGTACGAAACTGAAAATGAGTATCAGATATTCATTTATTACAGACCCTTTGGAGCAAGATACGATGAAGTTATCGGCTATCAGGTTTTTAATTCAAGGCGATAGACAATCCGTTTTTTTCTGTTTATCCATAAAATAATCCTTTTCATATAATATTTAAAGCTACCTACCGATGGTTTATCTAAGTTTGCAGCTAAATATAAATTACACACGAAATGTTGTTTCTACGTTTTTCATTTATTCTTTTGCTTTTTGGCAGCCTTACTATGGTAAAGGCTCAAAATCGATGGTCCTTACAAAAATGTGTGACCTACGCTACTGAAAATAGTTTAGCCATTAAGCAATCCATAGCTCAGATTCGCAATGCCGAGTTGACGCTCAAACAAAATCAATTATCAAGATTGCCCAATTTAAATGCTGGAGTGAGCGGTGGTTACCAATTTGGTAGAACCATTGACCCTACCACGAACAGCTTTGCTTTGGAGGGTATTGGTTTTAACAGTTACTCCTTAAATACGGGTATTCAGGTGTTTGGTGGTGGTATTATCAAACATAATATACTGCGAAGCAAGTATGAGCTGGAAGCAGGTAAATTAGAAGCTGAAGCCACAGAAAATAACCTGGGTTTGCAGGTTGCTGCTGCTTACCTGAATGTGCTTTTAGCCGATGAACAATTGGTTATTGCCAAAACAAGATTGTTTCAGTCTCAAAATCAACTTAATCAAATTAATCGCTTTATTGAGGTGGGTGCGAGGCCACTCAATGAAAGATATGATTTTGAAGCGGCCTTAGCCTTAGATCAGCAAGCCCTTATTGAAGCGGAAAATTTTCTTATCCGTTCTAATTTAATATTGAGGCAGTTTTTACTTATTCCCGATGGAACGCCTTTTGACATAGAAAAACCTGAAATCAAAATTCCAGAAGACGTGGATGTTGACGGTATTTCAACTAATGAATTATTCATTGGAGCCGTTGACATTTTACCTCAGGTTAAAGCAGCAGAAAAACGTTTACAAGCGGCAAATATTGGTATTTTACAAGCGAAAGCTAATTTATTACCTTCCCTATCCCTTTTTGCTAGTCTTCGATCCAATTTTTCAAACCAGGCTAGAACAATAACAGGCTTTGATGTTACTAAAGTGAAACAAAATGTGTTTATCAACAATATACCCGTCGCGTTGGAAATAGAACAAAATGTGCCCACTTTTGCCAAAAAAGAATACTTCGATCAAGTAAGTGAAAATTTTGGACAAAGTCTTGGCCTACAACTTAATATTCCCATTTATAACAATCGTCAGGTGAAAATAAATATTGAACGGGCGAAACTGGGGGTCATTTCTAATGAAGTTGCCAAAGAGCAAGCCCGTCAACAGTTACGCACGGAAATAGAGCAGACCCTCACAGCAGTTAGAGCATCCCAAAGATCCTTGCAAGCAGCTGATTTGTCATTAAAGGCAGCTACGGCCGCCTTTGAAAATGCACAAAAAAGATATGAACTTGGCGCCATAAATTCTTTAGAGTTAAACACGGCAAGAACCAACATGGAGAGAGCCAAATCAGATAGAATCCGTTCCAGATTTCAACATTTATTTAACCTAAAACAAGTAGATTTTTATCAGGGAAAACCTATTACCCTTGACTAATTAACTACAAAAGAAAAACTTACCCATCATGATTAATAAGAAAAGAAATAACCTTTGGATTTACGTCGCTGGCGTTGCGGTTCTTGCTTTGGTTGCCTTTGCCTATTTTAAAGGAAAAAACAGAAAGGAAGGTGAAAAAGTAGCTTTGGAAGAAGCTCAAATAAGAACTATTGAGGAAAGAGTTTCGGCGAGTGGTCGAATATTCCCTATTGTTGAGGTAAAAATAAGTTCCGATGTATCAGGTGAAGTCGTTGAACTTTACGTGCAAGAGGGTGATTCCGTTATTCAGGGACAAGTGCTTGCTAAAATCAATCCGGATGCTTACGTGTCTCAGGTTGAACGTGGTGTTGCCTTTGTGAATAGTTCAAAAGCTCAGGCCGCCAATAGTCGCTCACAAATTGAAAATATCAAAGCGCAAAAAGAGCAAATTATGGCTCAATTAGATAATGCCCGGGAAATTCATAAAAGAAATGAAAAACTCTTTAAAGACGGCGTTATTTCCAATGCAGATTTTCAAGCCTCCCAGTCTAATCTAAAATCTTTGGAAGCAAATCTGCGCGCCTCAGATGCTGGTATCAGATCTTCTCAAGATGCTGCAAGAGGTGCTGACTATTCAGTGGCTAGTGCAGAAGCAAGTTTAAAAGAATTGAGAACCAGCCTAAACAGAACGACTATCCTTGCACCAGAAAGTGGTATTATCTCTTTATTAAATATTGAAAAAGGGGAAAGGGTTGTAGGTACTATTCAAATGACAGGTACAGAAATTATGCGCATCGCTAACCTGAATGCCATGGAGGTAAGGGTCGATGTAAGTGAAAATGATATTCCCAGAGTAAAATTAAATGACGAAGTTTCTGTAGAAGTAGATGCTTATCTTGGTAGAAAATTTGTTGGTCGTGTAAGTCAAATAGCCAATTCTTCCAAAAATTCAGCTTCCATGGGCGGTGCAGCCCTGGCTACGGATCAGGTAACGAATTTTGAGGTGAGAATTAAAATTGATCCACAGTCTTATGCCGATTTAGTTACTTCTCAACGAAAATATCCTTTCCGTCCCGGTATGTCTGCAGCCGTTGAAATTAAAACAACCATCAAAGAAAGTATCCTTACTGTCCCTATTCAATCAGTGACTACCCGCGAAAAGGAAGGTCTGCCTAAAAAGGAAGCAAAATCAGAGACTGATGGTGGAGCGTCAAACAAAAAAATAGACGAATTACGCGAAGTCGTATTTGTATATGAAAAAGGGGATACTATTCAAATGATAGAGGTTAAAACGGGTATTCAAGACGACTCGTATATAGAGATTCTTACTGGTCTAAAGAAGGGCGCTAAAGTGGTGTCAGCTCCTTATTCGCTTATATTTAAAAAATTGAAACAAGGAGACAAGGTGATTGTGGTAAAAGAGGAAGAACTCTTTACTGTTGAAAAATAACCAATCAATATAGTTTGACGTCCATGTCAAAGTCAAACGCTCTAGTAATATTTGTCAAAAATGCCAGGCGCGGTCATGTGAAAACCCGCCTGGCATCTTCTTTAGGGAAGGACAAAGCTTTGTCTATTTATTTGGCATTGTGTGAACGGGTACGAAATGTTTGTCTTGGCTTTTCTGGAAAATGTTATGTCTATTACAGCGAATATATTCCCCCAGAACCCGATGTATGGGAAGATGATTTTTTTATAAAAAGAAAACAATATCCAGTTGCCGATTTAGGCCTTAGAATGCAAGCTGCGTTTAATGAGCTCTTACCAGTTCACTCTTCCGTCAGATTAATTGGCACCGATATTCCTCATTTGTCCAACGATTTACTAGAGGAATCCATTCTCCTTTTGAAAAATACTGACGTGATATTGGGCCCTTCCGATGACGGTGGCTATTATTTAATTGGTATGAAAAAAACTAATGATTTTCTGTTCAATAACATGACCTGGAGTGTTGATACCGTATTGAGTGAGACTATTCAACGGATAAGTAGGAATAACGCGACCTATCACCTGCTCAAAACACTTCCTGACATAGATACTGCAGATGATTGGGAAAAGCACGGGTGGTTTTAAATGCCTTATGCTTTATTTTCTTTTTCTTTGGTCAGCAAGACTCTTCCCAGTTTTCTCGTTCTATCGAAGTTATTATCAATAATTTCTTGCCAGTAACCCTCCAGGCTTTTTGTCCAAATATCCCCTTTAAAACGAAGCTGATATTTTCTAAAGAATGAATTATCTGCATTTTCCGGTGATTTAATAATGGCCGTTTCTTCGATGACAAAGGAAAGATCCTGAAAAAGATAACCACTAATATCCATTTCTACTTTTCTTTTATCCGGTGTTACTAAATAACTTCTTCCCGTTATTTTTCGTCCATCGATACGAAGAAAAATTTCAAATGGATAACCATATTCATTTTGAATACCATAAGTATATTTACCTTTCCAGGAGCCTTCTAAAAAGGCTTGCCCATAAATATTACCAGATAGAAATAAAAAAGTGGCTATAAAAAGAGTAAAATTATACCTATTAAAATAGTTCATAATGAGATATCGGTAATTTTTTTTTCACAATTAAAACACAAAGCAACAAAATACTGTTTTTAAGCTACATTTGCTATTAGAATTTAATCACAAAAAAATAAAAACAATGTACCCAGCAGAATTAGTTCGTCCCATGTCAGAGGAATTAACCCGCAATGGCTTTATAGGTTTAACAACACCTGAACAGGTTACCGAGTTACTTGAAAAAAACGAAGGTACGGTATTACTCGTCGTAAATTCAGTATGTGGATGTGCCGCAGCTAACGCAAGACCAGGCGCAAGAATGGCCGCTCAGAATGCTAAAAAACCAGATACCCTTGCGACGGTTTTTGCCGGTGTTGACGGTGATGCTGTTTCAACAGCGAGGGAATTTTTACTCCCCTACCCCGCTTCTTCTCCGTCTATTGCTTTATTCAAAGATGGAAAATTGGTACATTTTTTAGAAAGGCACCATATTGAAGGAAGATCAGCGACGCTCATAGCTGACAATTTAAAAATGGCTTTCGATCATTTTTGTTAATAAAAAAGGTGGATTAAGGAGCTAAACGCTCCTTAATCCATTCGTTATTGTCTTTGCGATACACAATTCTATCGTGTAATCTACTTCGTCGGCCTTGCCAAAATTCTATTTTATCAGGCACTATTACATATCCGCCCCAGGCAATGGGACGTGGCACGGCAGTACCTTCAGGGTATTTTTCCTTTAACTCCTCAAATTTTTCCTCCAGAAATTTCCTGTTGGGCACTTTTCTTGACTGAGGCGAGGCTATGGCACCTAACTGACTCATATAAGGTCTTTGTGAAAAATAACTATCATTTGAAGCCTCGCTTAATTTCTCAATTTTTCCCTCTATTCTAACTTGCCTCTGCAAGGGAAGCCAATTAAAAACAACGGAAACAAAAGGATTTTCAGCCATATCTGATCCTTTGGCACTTTCGTAATTGGTGAAAAATTCGAATCCGTCAACGGATAATCCTTTTAATAGCACAACCCTTGCAGCTGGCTTTCCTGAAGATTGAACGGTGGCCAAAATCATAGCATTAGGTTCGGGTACCATAGCAAGTAAGGTTTCCTCGAACCAAATTGAAAACTGCTTTATCGGATCATCTTCTGTACCTGATTCGTCGAGTGTATGTGACGTATAGTCTTCTCTTAATGCGGCCAATTTCGATGAAATTTCCTTCATGGTTACTTTTTTTGCTGACTTCCAAAAACTTTTTTCAATAAATCAGAGGTTCTGGCTGACACATCGGTGCGAATCTTTTTTTCTTTCACCTGAATGAGAGAAAACATACCGTCGATAGATTTTTCGGTAACATATTTATCCAGTTCAGGATTAACTTTCTGAATTAAAGGTATTTTATTGTAGGCGGTAACGGCATCTCTCCAATAGGTTCTTGCATTTACTTCATCGAGCGCTTTTGCGATTACAGGTAAAAATTTAGTTGTCAACGCGGTATCTGTTTTAGACTCAAGAAACCTGGTTGCGGCATCTTCATTTCCCTTTAACAATCCAATGGCATCTTGAAAAGAAAGCTCCTTAATTGCTTGTAAAAAAATGGGCCCAGCCTCCTTAGCGGCTAACTCAGCTGCTCTATTGAGACGCAGAACCAGTTCCGTTTCCACTTTATTGAAACCAGGGATATTTTTAAGCTTATCCGTCACTTTTTTAGCTTCTTCAGGCAGCAAAATTTTATATATACTTGCATGATAACCGTCAGTTGCCGATAAACTTTTAACAGCCTCGCCCACACCGAGCTCAAGCGCTTCCTTTAATGCGTTACCTACTTCCTGATTTGTCAATGGCACACCCGTTGTTTTACCAAGTCCAGATTTAGCCTTCTCCAGAATACTTTTAAGGTTTTGAGCCTCAACATGAGTAGATACAGCAATGAAAAAAATAACTGAGTAAAAAAAATGACTGATTTTCATGGTTTATTTGTTTAACATTAATAACGTAAATAAGTAGAAAAATGGTTTACTTTGAAAAATAAATTTTAACCTAAACACTATTCAGTCATGTCAAAAGGGGCGAATTGGATAACGATGCTTGTTTTAATAACCTTCTTATTTGTGAATATTATGGAAGCGCAAAAACTAAGACCCAGAGAATACGGCATACCTTTTGGCATTTTACCTACCGGGCCTAAAAATGCTATTCAAGATGTTTCCGGGGTTTTAGTTGGTCATGTAACCTTTGACAACGGTCAGCAAATTCACACGGGCGTAACCTCTGTACTACCGCATGGAGGCAATATTTTTCAAGATAAAGTACCTGCAGCCATTTATATTGCCAATGGATTTGGAAAATTGGCCGGATATTCGCAGGTTAAAGAACTGGGAAATATTGAATCTCCCATTTTATTAACCAATACCTTACAGGTATCAACGGGCATTGAAGCTATTATTACCCATACCATCCAACAAACTGGCAATGAAAATATTGGTTCAGTCAATGCGGTCGTCGGAGAAACAAATGACGGCAATTTAAATGATATCCGTGGAAGACATTTACAAATTTCGCATTTCCTGGAAGCTATTAACAAAGCCGATGATAAAACCATACTGGAGGGAAACGTTGGTGCGGGAACAGGGACGGTTTGTTTCGGTTACAAAGGCGGCATAGGCACGGCATCCCGACAACTGCCCTCTTCATTAGGCGGCTATACTGTAGGAGTTCTTTCTCAAACCAATTTTGGTGGTGTCCTCACTATTTCTGGTGTTCCCATTGGACAGGAACTGGGCAAATATTATCTGCAAGATGCTTTAGCAAAAAGTGATGGCTCGTGCATGATTGTCGTTGCAACAGATGCCCCAATAGATGCAAGGAACCTGGAAAGATTAGCAAAAAGGGCTATTTTCGGATTAGCAAAAACGGGGGGAATAGCCTCTAATGGTTCCGGCGATTATGTTATCGCTTTTTCAACGGGTAAAGGTGAATTATTGGAAAATGAAGCAATGAGTCCCCTGTTTTTAGCCGTTATTGAGGCTACAGAGGAATCTATTATCAATGCTTTATTTGCTGGAAGAACCATGTCTAAAGGGGATAAAGTGATTCCAGAGTTACCCATTGAGGAGGTTCTGCCACTTATGAAAAAATATCAGCGGCTGAACCAAACTAAAAAATAAATATGGTGAAAGACGCACAGCTCGGTATCATTATCCTTGCAGCAGGTAAAGCAAGCAGAATGGGTGAACCAAAGGCGCTGTTAACCTACAATGACCGTTCTTTTCTTTTAAATACTTACCACATTGCTCAAAGCGTTCAACCTAATGGGATTGTAACTGTTTTAGGTCATTATTATGATCAAATGTCGGCTCACTGTAACACCCACAAAATTCCCTTTGTATTAAATGAAGCTTATGAAAATGGTATGAGTTCCAGCATACAATGTGGATTAACCTACCTATTATCTCATTATCCACAGGTAAACATGGTGCTCATATTACTTGCAGATCAGCCTAAAATAAATGCAGAACATATTTCTGCCCTACTCCACAAAATAAGATCGTCTAAATATTTAATGGTATGCACCGCTTATAGTTCCACTTATGGCGTTCCCGCCGTATTTAAGAAGGAGTATTTTCATGAATTATTGGAGCTTGAGGGAGAAAAAGGGGCTAAAAACCTAATAGAAAAAGGAGTTCTTAATCATGAAAATACTGTTTTATGCGAAGACGGCAGGATAGACATTGACACCCCCGAAGATTACCTGAATTTACGTGCAGAAAAAGAAATTTTAAAATAAATTATTACCGTGCCACTGTCAAAATATACTCTTTTCTTAGTTTTTTACATGATCCTCAACGCGAGTCCAATAATTTGTCAACACAAACTTTTTGTCGATTTTTGGAAAGTAGCCGACACACTTAATGAAACCAGGCTGACCACGCTCGCGGCTACTTCCGCCGTCGCTTATATAGGAACTACGTTAGCATTCAATGAATTGTGGTATAAGGATTATCCCCGAGTGAAATTTCACCTAAAAGACGATTGGATACTGTGGGAACAAGTCGATAAATATGGACACGCATTTTCCGCTTATCAGTCTGCAAAAATGGGATATAATGCGTTTGAATGGACAGGTATCTCCGATAAAAACGCCGTTTTTATTGGAACGGGAATTAGCGTTGCGTTGATGAACACCCTGGAAATAATGGATGGATTTTCAGAGGGATGGGGATTTTCAATGTATGATGCGGCGTTTAATACTTTTGGTACTGCACTGTTTACCTCTCAGCAATTGGCTTGGAAAGAGCAAAGAATTTCCTTAAAATGGTCCTCCACCAGACCCAAATACGCAACCTCTCCTATAGCTACTAACGATCCTACATTTTTTGGTTCACAGCAATATGCTGCGGAAGGTCATTATGGAAAATACTTTTGGGAATACGCATTTAAGGACTATAATGCGATGACCATTTGGGCCAGTATTTCTCCCGCTTCTTTTTTTATGGAAAGAGAAAAAAAGAATATGCTTCGCAGTATGTGCTTGTCCTTTGGTTTTGGAGGTGAAAATATATATGGTGCCGCATATAATAATTACCATGACAAAGAAGGACGAATTACTTCCATTGGATTACCGAGATACAAGCAATTTTATCTGTCGATAGACATAAATACAGAAATGATACCGTCAAAAAGTAAGTTGTTGAGAACTGTGTTCAAGGCTATAAATTTCATAAAAATACCTGCCCCTACCATTGAACTAAACACCTTAGGGCAATTTAAATTTCATCCTATCCGATGGTAAAAATCTATGAGTTATTTCCTTTTAAACGGTGTACTTTGTCCTTCAAGTAATGAATTATTTTTCCTGCCACATCAACACCTGTCACCGTTTCAATACCCTCAAGCCCCGGAGAAGCATTAACCTCGAGAATTAAAGGACCTTTTTCGCTTCTCAATAAATCAATTCCAGTAACGTCAAGTTCACAAATTTCAGCTGTTCTAAGAATCATATCTTTTTCCAGATCCGATAATTCAATGGGTACGGCATGGCCTCCCTGGTGTAAATTAGACCTGAAATCATTAGATTTAGCACAACGCTCCATAGCGGCAATTATCTCACCGTTAACTACAAAAGCCCTAATATCTTTGCCCTTAGCCTCTCTAATAAATTCCTGAACAATCACCGGTTCTTTTAATCTTAGAAAAGCATCGAGTACCGATTTTAGAGCGGCCTGAGATTCTGTCAGAATAACTCCGGCCCCTCGATTTCCATGAAGCATTTTAACAATCATTGGATAACTTCCAGGTCTGAAATTCCATACATCAGGGTCAGATTCCTCAGCTGGAAAATAAGTATCTGGCATTGGAATACCCCCATTAGTGAGGAGTTGCTGAACGACCAATTTATCTCTCACTTTAGTCAAAGTATCGGCATCGATAGTACTGGGAATACCAAGAATATTGAACTGCCGTATTAATCGCGCGCCTAAATAGGTAGCGGAAGAGGCAATTCTCGGAATTATAGCATCAATGTCAGATACTTTATTTCCGAGATAATATATCACAGGGACACCATTCTCAAATGATATATCTGTTTTATTATAGTTCAAAATTTCGAACGCTATCTTATTTTTTAGACAAGCCTGAACGAGGGTGTTTGTGGAGTACACTGTCGGATACTGGGATAATATTCCAAATTTCATGTTAGGGCTCAAGAAAGAATCAATTTTCTTAAGGTGGCACAAAATACAATTAATTCCCTATCTTGTTAATATTCCTAAATTAACTTCGAAAAATCATGAATCATCCCGTATTGGATAACTTTAAAATCAATGACCCAAAGGTTATCCGTGCCTGGGCATTTTATGATTGGGCCAACTCTGCCTTTGCCTTAGTTATCACCACTGCCATTTTCCCTGCTTATTATCTGGCCATTACCAATGATGTGATAGAAGTGTTTGGTTTACAGATGTCAAATAGTGCACTGTATGCCTTTATTATCACGGTGGCCTATATTATTCTGACCCTGGCATCACCCCTTCTTTCAGGAATGGCGGATTATAGTGGAAGAAAAAAACAGTTTTTATTACTTTTTACCCTTCTTGGATCTTTCTCCTGTATAGGATTATTCTTTTTTCAGGGAATGGAACAAATTTTATTGGGAACCTTTTTATTTTTATTAGGCCTCATTGGTTTTGCTGGAGGATTGGTTTTCTACAATGCTTTCCTTCCTGAAATAGCTAGTCCAGACCAATACGACAGGGTAAGCGCCAAAGGTTTTTCACTGGGCTTTTTGGGCAGTCTTATTCTTTTGAGTTTTTGTTTATTTATGATTCAAAAACCTGGCTATTTTGGTATGGATGAAGGTACTACCCTTCCTGTAAGATTGTCTTTTGTAATAGTTGGATGCTGGTGGCTCTTTTTTTCCCTGCGATCTTTATCAAAACTACCTGAAAGTATCATACACAAACCTTATGAAAATCCTTTTAAAAATGGAATGAACGAATTTTTAAAGGTTTGGAAATCCTCTCGACAATATCCTGAATTATACAAATTTTTATTTTCGTTTTTCACTTACAGCGCAGGGGTTCAGACCATTTTATATATGGCCGCAACTTTTGCTGAAAAAGAACTTCATTTTGAAACGTCTGAACTAATAATTGTTATTCTATGCATACAACTTTTGGGTATTGTTGGCGCTTACATTGCCTCCCTATGCTCCATGAAATGGGGAAATAAGATAACCTTAATGTTTATTTTATTTATCTGGACCATCGTGTGTATGGTCGCTTATATGACCTACGTAAAAAGTCACTTTTATTATCTGGCCGCCTCCGTTGGATTTGTAATGGGTGCTGTACAGTCACTCTCCCGGTCAACTTATGCTAAATTAATACCAAAACAAACGGGAGACAATACGTCCTATTTTAGCCTCTATGATATACTGGAAAAGTCAGCCATTATTTTAGGAACTTTTATCTTTGGATTTTTAAATCAGCTTACGGGTAGTATGCGCTTTAGCATTTTGTTTTTAAGCGTAATTTTCGTTGTAAGCATTATTTTATTTTCACGTATACAAATTAAAAATGAAGCCTAACAGCCATTTTTCCTTATTCTTAAAAATATTGCCAGTTTTATTGCTTTTAATGTGCAAACCAGCGCAATTATTTTGTCAAAATGGTGTTCCCCTGTACCTTTCAGAACATACCAAAGTTAGTTTATTAACCTCTTCTCCAGGGGAAGATTTATATGCTAAGTTTGGTCATAGCGCCATCAGAATTACCGATACCCTTTCCGGACAGGATTTAGTTTTTAATTACGGTTTATTCGATTTTAATACGCCGGGGTTCTATGTCAAATTTATTCGTGGTAAATTACCTTATCAACTGGGTATCCAAAGATTTGATGCTTTTTTAAATGCATATATTGAGGAAAACAGACAATGCAGGGAATTAGAAATAAACCTCGATGAAAAAGAAAGATTAGCCTTAATAAATTTTTTATCAGTCAACTATCTTCCTGAAAACCGGGAATATCCTTACGATTTTTTCTTCGATAATTGTGCCACACGAATCAGAGATATACTGGAAAATAATTTTCAGGCTAATTATCCAGATACCAGTTTAGTTAAAAAAGCATCTTTTCGTCATTTTTTAGCAGAATATGTAGGTCAAAATTCATGGATAAATGTAGGCTTTTACTTGATTCTTGGTTTACCAGCCGACGCGATAGCAACGTTTAGGGATGAAATGTTTCTCCCCGATTATTTAGAAAAGCACCTGGAAAATGCCTTTTGGGGTGGTCAGCCTCTTGCTAAAAATAAAATCAATATCTTATTTCAAAACCAGCCACAACCTTCTTATTCCTTCCTTCTGAGTCCTTTATTAACAAGTTTCTACCTGTTTTTTTTAGCCCTGTTATTCACCTTTTATTATACAAAGCGATGGACTAAAATTTTTGACACTGTCTTTTTTAGCCTGATTTCACTCTCAGGTATTCTTTTTGTTTTTATGTGGGTAGGAACAGATCACTTTGTAACCCATAAAAATATGAACCTGATTTGGGCCAATCCTTTATATATACTTGTAATTTTTAATTTACATTTAGGAAAAAATGGAAAATATCTACTTTTTTTACTAATAACCTTGAATCTTACTGTTCTCACAGGTTGGAAAATACTGCCACAGGAATTTCATATAGCAATGATTCCCTTAATTTTAACCAGTATTTTAAGAATGTCCGATCAACTTTATTATGTTTGGAGAGGCAAGCATCTTTTCGAAAAGTAGGGAAATCAATGGGTTGGTTTTCGCATGATCTGTCCGATTTTACTTAAAAATTATACCTTGATTAAGGTGTATCTTTGAAAAAACTTACAAACTCCCAAAATTATGATCATAGCGAACCCCATTTACGATGTAGTATTCAAAAGAATGATGGAAAACGATAAAGTAGCTAAATTCTTTATCGGAACACTCATAGATCAACCTATTGATACCATAGATTTGAAACCTCAGGAATTTACGTATGAAAATAAATTAGCCACTTTGTCATTCTTTCGCTTAGATTTTATTGCGACTATAAAAACGAAAAGTGGAGAATATATAAAAGTGATTATTGAAATTCAAAAAGCAAGAAATCATATAGATTTGATGAGATTTAGAAACTATCTGGCTGAAAATTATAAAAAGGAAGATACAGTAAATGGAGAAACGTTGATTTTACCTATTATTCCCATTTATATTTTAGGCTTCAACTTACCAGAAATAGAAACGGCTTGCATAAAAATCGAAAGAAATTACAAAGATTTATTATCAAAAAAAATAATTAGTAAAAAAAGTGAATTCATTGAGAAATTAACACATGATAGTATTATTGTTCAAGTTAACAGGATTTCAGGCAAATTTCAGTCAAGACTAGATAAATTACTTAGTCTTTTTGAGCAATCAAATTTTATAGACGATAAAAAATTTGTAAAAGAATTTACTCATAAAATAGACAGTGATGATTTAAAAATTGTCACTGACATTCTTCATTATACGGGCATAGATCCTAAACAAAAAAAGCTTTTCGAAATTGAACAAGAAGCGTGGCGTTCAATTTATGCTGGATACCGGGATAGTGAAAAGAAATATTTTAAAGACCTTAAAGTAAAAGAGGAGGAACTTAAAATTAAAGACAGCACTATTGCAGAAAAAGAAAATACCATTGCAGAAAAAGATAATGCCATTGCAGAAAAAGATAATGCCATTGCAGAAAAGGATAATACCATTGCAGAAATGGAAAATACCATTGCAGAATTATTAAAAAAATCAGGCATTGTAGAATGATCTTTTATTAATCTTTACAAGTTGAACCCTTCTACACTGCCGTTTTACTGTATTTTTTAGTACATTGTGGTTTTAAATTTCAAAACCATGCAAACTAACAGGGAAAATCTAACAACTATTGTATTTGACTTAGGTGGCGTGTTAATTGATTGGAACCCAAGATATCTTTATAGAGAAATATTTGACGACGACGAAGCAATGGAGCTTTTCTTAGAAAAGATATGCACCCCTGAATGGAATGAGAAACAAGATGCAGGAAGGAGTTTAAAGGAAGCAACGGATAGTCTGATTGAAAATCATCCGTATTGGGACAGGGAGATTCGAGCTTTCTACGGTCAGTGGGAGAAAATGTTGCATGGGCCGATAGAAGGAACAGTAAAGATTTTAGACTATTTAGTAAAACAAAAAAAATACAAAATTTTTGCCCTGACTAATTGGTCTTCAGAAACATGGCCAATAGCCTGGGATATATTTCCATTCCTTGACTGGTTTGAAGGTATTTTGGTGTCAGGAAGAGAGGAACTCGCAAAGCCAGATCCAAATATATATAAATTGCTATTTGAAAGATTTGATATTAATCCGGAAGATGCTCTTTTTATTGATGATAATCTTAGGAATGTAGATGCCTCCATAAAAGCGGGTATGGACGCCGTCCAGTTTACCTCACCAGAAGACTTACATGCCTTTTTGTTGGAGCAGAAAATTATTCCAACGCATATTATTTAACCGAGTATTGCTTATATTTAGAAAAATTAATAACACGTGAAAAAAGCCAATAATCTTACGCTATACATTATCATAGCCATGGTGGCGGGTGTCCTTTTAGGATATACCGTACACACTCAATCAACCCCTGAATTTATTGCGATATTCGCTGAACGCATTAAAATTTTAACTAAGATATTTTTGCTTTTGGTACAAATGATCATCGCTCCACTTGTATTTTCTACCTTAGTCGTTGGTATTGCAAAATTAGGTGATTTAAAGACTGTTGGACGCATTGGAGGCAAAGCCATGTTATGGTTTATTTCTGCTTCCCTTATGAGTTTAACGATTGGAATAATCTTAGTAAACATATTGAAACCCGGGGTTGGCATAGATTTAGACAATGCTGATGCCAGTGCTGCGGCAGATGTTTTAAGTAAAACACAAGTTTTTTCCTTAGAGAATTTTGTAGTACATCTTTTTCCAAGAAGTATTTTCGAAGCCTTAGCCCAAAATGAAATATTGCAAATCGTTATTTTCTCGATCCTATTCGGTGTAGCTACTGCTGGATTAGGTGAAAACGGGAAGGTCATAGTTAAGGGTTTGGATGCAGTGGCACACGCTATCTTAAAAATGGTCGGTTATGTAATGAATGTGGCTCCTCTCGGTGTTTTTGGTGCTATTGCAGCCGTTATTGCCACCAAAGGCTTAGGTATATTTTATTTTTATGGAAAATACATGGGATTTTTTCTCATTGGTATAGCTGTATTATGGATTGTATTACTGGCTTTCGGAAAAATATTTCTGGGGGATCGTCTTCCTGGACTATTGAAACGAATTATTCAACCTATTATCATTGCCTTCAGCACAACGAGTAGTGAAGCGGTGTTCCCTAAACTAACCGAAGAACTTGAAAAATTCGGATGTAAGGATAAAATTGTATCCTTTATTCTTCCTTTAGGCTACTCTTTCAATTTAGATGGAAGTATGATGTATATGACTTTTGCCAGTATTGCTATAGCTCAGGCTTATGGAATTCAATTGGACTTTGGAACACAAATAACGATGTTACTGGTACTCATGCTAACCAGTAAAGGTATTGCGGGCGTACCCAGGGCCTCTTTGGTTGTAATTACTGCCACCTTATCTATGTTCAACATTCCCCCGGAAGGTATTGCCTTAATTTTACCGATTGACCATTTTTGTGACATGTTCCGATCCGGGACAAATGTTATAGGTAACGCACTGGCAACCAGTGTAATAAGTAAATGGGAGGGAGAATTAGGCCCTGAACAGGAAACCATTGTCTAAAAAATCATTGGTATTTTCCCTATTTCGTTTTACCTTTGCAAAAAAATACAAACATGGAAACTGTAAAAGATACAACTAAAAGTGATTGGGTAATATTCCTGATTTCTCTTGCTGGAATGATTGCTCTTTTGGCTTATGCCGATGAGTGGTTTTGGTTGGCTTTGCCATTTGTTTTAACCTACTTCGTTAAAGCTTTAAAATTTATGTAATATTTAGAATACAGTCGATACCCATTTTTTCTAATTTTCTAATTAAGTGAGTATTTGCGTGTATTTTTTTATCTCTCATAGAAAAGGAGACCTTACTTTTAGTTGACCTGTCAATAACGTCAATTTTCACAGTATGGGCTCCTTTTTCATTTTTAATAAGGATTTCTAAATCGTTTATAAGGGACGTATTTATTACCTCAAGCGGAAGTCGAAGCGTCACATTTTTTGTTAACTTACTTGAAATATCTTCTAAAAGAGTTACTTCTAATAATTTAAATTCCATACCCTGATCACGCCATCCTGCTTGAAATTTACCCTTTAGAAATACGGTCATACCTTCATCCAGGAGAAACTTAAATTGTTGATATTCCGTACCAAACAATCTAAACTCAAACATTCCACTAAAATCGCTCACTTCAAAAACGCCCCACCCATTTCCATTTTTAGACACTTTATGAGTAACTTTTGATACCAGTCCAGCCAACAAAACAAAGGGTTTTTGTTGATGATTAGCTAATGCATCGAGGGAACAGGTAGTAAATTGCTTTATTTCATAATGATAATCATCTAAGGGGTGCCCGCTAATAAAGAAACCAGTAACTTCTTCTTCCCTTCTCAATTTTTCCAAAAGATTCCAATCTGACACGGGAGGAAATACAGGTTCGGGAATCATTATTTCCTCTGTATCTGAAAACAAGGAAAGCCCTCCACCGGCGGCGCCTTGCCTTACGGCTTGCCCATAACGGGTGGCGTGTTCTATTAAAGATTCATACTTATCAGAAGGGGCAAAATATTGCGATCTGAAGGCTTCGTTACAATCATCGAAAGCACCTGACAAAACCAAACTTTCCACGACTCTTTTTCCAACGGACTGAGAAGTCATTCTTCTCATAAAATCAAAAAAATCAGTAAACGGACCTTCTTTTGCTCTGGCATTTAGAATCTCTTCCACGGGTCCTTCCCCAACACCTTTAAGAGCTACTAATCCAAAACGAACGGCACCATTTTTATTTGCTGTAAAATCTGCGCCACTTTCATTAATATTTGGGCCTAAAACAGGCTGACCCATTCTTCTGCATTCTTGTAAAAAGAAAGTAACATCAGAAATATTTCCTTTGTTATTCGTAAGAACGGCAGCCATAAATTCTGCTGGAAAATGTGCTTTAAGATAAGCAGTTTGAAAAGCAACAAAAGCGTAACAAGTAGAATGGGATTTATTGAAGGCATAAGAAGCAAAGGCTTCCCAATCACCCCAAATTTTCAATAAAACCTCCTCTGGATGTCCATTTTCCTTCCCACCACTTAGAAACTTGGGTAACATAGTATCAAGGACTGATTTTTGCTTTTTCCCCATCGCCTTTCGCAAAACATCAGCCTCACCCTTTGAAAAGGAAGCTAATTTTTGGGAAAGCAACATAACCTGCTCCTGATAAACGGTAATTCCGTAGGTATCCTTTAATATTTCTTCCATGATGGGAAGGTCATAAGTAATCTTTTCTCTACCATGTTTCCTGCTCACAAAATTCGGAATGTAGCTAATAGGCCCCGGTCTGTACAAGGCATTCATAGCTATGAGATCTTCAAAAGTCGTGGGTACTAACTCTTTCAAATATTTTTGCATTCCCGGACTTTCATATTGAAAAATACCTACTGTTTCACCATTTTGAAAAAGTTTGAATGTCCTTTCGTCCGTCAATGAAATACTATCCATATCTAAATCAATACCATGATTTAGGGTTACCATTTTGACAGCATTTTTAATAATGGTAAGTGTTTTAAGACCCAGAAAGTCCATTTTCAATAACCCGGCAGATTCTGCCACGCTATTATCAAACTGGGTGACTAACATACCGCTGTCCTTATCGACTTTTACGGGAACATACTTCGTGATCTCCTCTGGGGTTATCACCACCCCACAAGCATGAATACCTGTATTTCGCACTGACCCTTCCAATCTTTTAGCCGTGCGTATCATTTTCCCTATGGCATCGTCACCTTTGGCCAGATCTCTGAATTGATATGCCTTTTCAACCTCCTCATTTCTCAGGTCATCTTTAAGTTTAGCATTGATATCCTTCTCTTCAAGAACTTTTGATAAAGTAGCGCTCAAGGCATTGGGAAAAGTTTTAGTCACCTTATCTACCTCAGGCAGAGGAATTTGCATCACTCTGCCGACATCGCGAAGTGATAATTTCGCAGCCATGGTTCCATAAGTAACAATTTGTGCCACTTTATTCTTACCATACTTATCAATCACATAGTCTAAAACTTTCTGTCTCCCTTCGTCATCAAAATCAATATCTATATCAGGAAGAGAAACCCTTTCAGGATTCAAAAAACGTTCGAAAAGCAAATCGTATTTAATTGGATCAATATTTGTTATACCTGTGCAATAAGCCAC
>JAFMBH010000143.1 GCA_017858735.1 Bacteroidota bacterium | reverse complement strand
AAATGTGATCAGACGAACTACCACGAATATCAGGTTTTACGGATGAACGAAACTCCTGAAATGGAAGTACACATCATTCAAAGTGGTGCTGAACCGGGTGGTGTCGGTGAACCTGGCCTTCCGCCAGTCGCTCCCGCCTTAGGCAATGCCATATTTGCCGCAACAGGCATCAGACTACGCAGACTACCCATTGATATATCTTCAATTTCTTAATTGGTTTGGATGGGAATTATCTTTGCAGGTAATTCCCATCTTTTTCTAAACATTTATAAATCAATATTTTATTATTATATAAATGCCGTCTTTTCTATTTAGTGTCTTGTATTTTTCCATTTATGTGCGTCGGTGTTCAATACCCTATATTTATAAATTCCTCCATTAAAATATGGATCCTTCGTCTTCTTAACCATTTTATTCTTATCTTAACCTACAATTCAAGCAGACCATGGAAAAACTCAACAAAGCCGATATCCCGCAAGAGGCCTTTGACCTCTACGATTACTACTGCCACAACAAGTTGGACCGACGAACCTTCATCGAGAAGTTATCCATCTATGCTGTTGGTGGCATTACTGTTGCAGCCTTGCTAAGCAGTATGACGCCAGATTACCACAGCACCCAGACAGTATCTTCGGACGACG
The DNA here is from genome assembly GCA_017858735.1 of Bacteroidota bacterium. GTDB lineage: Bacteria > Bacteroidota > Bacteroidia > Chitinophagales > Saprospiraceae > BJGN01. Next base: position 6,050 of record JAFMBH010000143.1, on the reverse strand, counting down.
GGCGACTTCAAGGTTCTGAATACCTAATGTATCCTTCCCCGAAAGGTGGAGGACAAATCAAAGGACTACTCTCCACTCCTGTCGGAAATGGAAAGTTTCCCGGCATCGTAGTGGTCCACGAAAACAGAGGGCTCAACCCCTACATTGAGGATGTGGGCAGAAGATGTGCCGTAGATGGATTTATTTCCCTTGCTCCCGATGCCCTGACTCCCTTGGGTGGCTACCCAGGTAATGACGATGAAGGCAGAGCCATGCAGGCCAAACGTACCCGCGAAGAAATGCTCGAAGACTTTATTGCAGCCTATGAATTCCTGAAAAACCATCCCAATTGCAACGGGAAAGTAGGCGTGGTCGGTTTTTGCTTTGGCGGTTGGATATCTAATATGATGGCCGTCCGAATCCCTGACTTGAAGGCAGCCGTGCCTTTTTACGGGGGACAGCCAGAAGCTGCTGATGTAGCCCAGATTAAAGCACCGCTCTTGGTCATTTATGCAGAACTGGATTCGCGGGTGAATGCGGGTTGGCCTGCCTATGAAGCAGCCTTAAAAACCCAGGGTAAAACCTACCAAATGATCAACTTTCCGGGAGTCAATCATGGATTCCACAACAATACTACCCCTCGCTACGACGAAACTGCAGCAAAAGAAGCCTGGGAGAAGACCATTGCATTTTTCAGAAAAAATCTAAACTGACAAAAGGGGGAGATAGCCTCATTTTATGTTTCTACATTTTAGGTAAAAGTTTGATTTTTTTAAATCGAAGACCTATAACACTTTTATGTCAACATTGATTCAGAAGGGTATCTTCTAAGCTTTTTTGATATTCAAGATGAAATGGTCAAAAATAGTTGAAGCATAAAAAAGGCAAAACCTTCTAATATCAAACAGGTTTTCATCCCTTCCTGCCTTATTCTTAAAAACGGAAATTACATTTCTAATAATTTACCCTTTTGGTAATTCCCATCCTGTTCTCTCCAATTCCCTTATATACTCATCTGCTTTTGGCAATCCAATGGCTTTCATATTTTTAGCATCCCAATCGATTAATGCACCTCCCAACCGAAGAGAAAGTACACCTAAGAGGGTGATTTCGGTAAGATGAGCGCCATATTCAAAATTGGAACTAGCGGCTGGTCCTCCTTTAATTGCATTAATCCAGTCCCGGTGATGCCCCTCGGTAGGAGGTAATTTAAAAGTAGTTTCCACCGACTGGACCAGGTTTTTATCTGAAAAAACCTTAGGTGTATCCCCATTTCCCGTTACCATTACGCCCTTTTCTCCTACATACATGGCTCCTCTTCTGGAAAAGACAATATCAGATGGTAGTTGCTTAGATTTTTTAGGATATAAACCACCCGAATACCAGGTAACCTCTATAAATTCATTATCATTATTCCCATCGGGAAAACTGAAATATCCAATTTCTCCGTAGGGAATTATGTCCGAATTACTAAATCCTGCGGGGTGCACCTGTATTTTGGCAGGTAGTCCAAGTTCCAGGCCCCAGGTGGCGGCATCGAGGTCATGGCATCCAAAATCTCCCAAAGCGCCTAATCCAAATTCCCAAAAATCACGCCAGGTAACCGGTGCATATAACTCATTAAAAGGTCTGTTTGACCTGGGTCCAACCCAAAGATCCCAGTTTAGTCCTTTTGGCATAGGCGATGCAGAGGTGGGCATTTCTTTCAAACTATTTGTCCATCTCGTGGCGGGCACCCAGGAGTGAACCTCTTTTACCTTTCCTATCACTCCGGAACGAAGATATTCGACTGCATTCCTAATGGCAGGCGAACTATGCAGTTGATTACCCATTTGAGTGGCTAAGCCAGTTTTTTTTGCCATTTTTGAAACCTCCCGCGCCTCATGAATATTGTGAGTGAGCGGTTTTTCACAATACACGTGCTTGCCTGCTTGCATGGAAAGCATGGAAACGTAGGCATGTAAATGATCTGGCGTTGCGCAAAGAACAGCATCTAAAGACGTCTCTTTGGACAACATTTCCCTAAAATCGATATATCTGTTTACTTTTGAATACCCTAATTTTTCCTTATAATGATTCTCTACCATGTCTGAAACTGGACCCAACCCTGCAACGGTCTTATAATAAAAACGGTTTAAATCCCAATATTCTGCCGGATCAGCCAAACAAGTAACTTGAACGTCATTCAATTTAAATAAATCCCGCACATTTTCCTTCCCTTTTCCTCCGGCCCCTACCAATCCTACATTTACTTTATCACTCGGCGCGGTAAAGCCCTTTCCGCCCAATACATGTCTGGGGATAATCATAAATGAAGCCGCCGCAGCTGCTGTGGTCATAAATTTCCTTCTATCTATTTTTTTCATTGCGCAGTCTGTTTATGAAGCATAATACAATATAACAAAAAAATTAAAAAAAGGAAATACCGAATTTGTTTTACAGTTCGTGGGCTTAAATTTAATTGTATGGTAAATAGGCCTTATATTTGGAACATATTTTTAGAAAAATGAAATTACAACACTGCAGCCTTATCCTTACCGTAACCTTACTGTTCCTTCTTTCATCATGTAAAGAAGAAGTTAAAAAAACGGTTGAACCTGCAGCTATTGGCAGTGTTTACGTACGATACTTAAATCCAGAGGGTTATTATACGGTTCAGGTAGAATTTGGCGAGCAATTATCGGATAGCATTTTACAAAAGCCCGATTGGAAGTCAGTTCCCGCCTTCAATAATATTTTGTTACAAGAGAAGCCCCGTTCGGAATTTACCAGATTTTATGCCGGAGAATTTTTGGCCACCTATCAAAAAGATATGACGGTTGACTTGATTCACTGTCCCAAAGGGCTTCAAAAAGTTAATTTATCCCTTACACAACCCAATCTTGTCATTAACAATAAAAAGTTAATCTCTTCGAACGACTTCATCTTCAGTTTGCAAGACGAGCAATTACTGCAATCGGAAGAAACATTGGTTATTCTTTTAATTGATGAGAAACAACAAGGTGTAAATTTAGAAATAAAAGGTCCTCAGCCGGACAATGAGTTTGTTATTCCTGCAGGATTCACAAATAATCTTTCACGGGGAAATATAGAATTTAACTTGATAAAAAAGAAGATTTATTCTTTAAAAGAAGGAAAGAGTAAAATTTTAATTAATTTGGAACACTATTCACCACCAATTATATTGAATTTACAATAATTCATTTTTTGTGTCCTATATATTTTTTTTCTTTAGCATGTAAAAAGGCGCTATAAAATCCCTCAAATCCAAGTTGTTAATCTTATATTAGCGCCAATTTAACGACAAACAACCCATGCCTAAAGATTCTTCCATACGTTCCGTATTAATTATCGGCAGCGGACCTATAGTAATAGGACAAGCTTGCGAATTTGATTACTCAGGGTCACAAGCATCGCGTTCGTTGCGAGAAGAGGGCATCGAAGTGAGTCTCATTAATTCCAATCCGGCTACCATTATGACGGATAATATAATGGCAGACTATATCTATTTGCTGCCATTAACCGCCGAAAGTGTTATTCAAATACTGGAAGAAAGGAATATTGATGCGGTGCTACCAACGATGGGTGGTCAAACGGCATTGAATCTTGCCATTGAAATTGACAAGATGGGGATATGGGAAAAGTATGGCGTTAAAATGATTGGCGTTGATGTCGCAGCGATTGAACTAACAGAAAACAGGGAGGCTTTTCGTCAGCACATGATACATATTGGGCTCTCTGTAGCGCCTTCTTTCATTGCAAACTCTTTCCTTGAGGGCAAAGAAGCGGCTCAAAAAATAGGATTTCCCCTGGTTATCAGGCCTTCCTACACCCTTGGAGGGACGGGAGGTGCTATTATTATGCAGGAAATTGACTTTGATGCCGCCCTAAGACGTGGTTTAAATGCTTCTCCCACGCATGAGGTGCTCGTTGAGAAAGCAGTTTTAGGCTGGAAGGAGTTCGAACTGGAGTTACTGCGCGACAAAAATGATAATGTCGTTATCATTTGTACCGTTGAAAATCTTGACCCGATGGGTATTCATACCGGTGATTCCATTACGGTGGCACCCGCGATGACCCTTTCAGATACAGCCTATCAGCAAATGAGGGATGAAGCGATTCAGGCCATGCGCTCTTTGGGTAATTTTTCAGGAGGCTGTAACATACAATTTGCTCAAGATCCAATCACTGAAAAGTTAATCGTCATAGAGATAAATCCAAGGGTTTCCCGTTCCTCAGCCCTGGCGTCAAAAGCAACGGGTTACCCTATTGCAAAAATTGCTACTAAGCTGGCCTTAGGCTACCATTTGGATGAGCTTAAAAATCAGATTACAAAAACAACTTCCGCCTTTTTTGAACCTACACTGGATTATGTCATTGTTAAAATACCCCGTTGGAATTTTGACAAATTCCCTGGGGCCGACCATCGCCTCGGTCTTCAAATGAAGTCGGTAGGTGAGGTGATGGGCATTGGACGCAATTTCTTAGAGGCTCTTCAAAAGGCTTGCCAGTCATTGGAAAATGGAAAAATTGGCTTAGGCGCCGATAATAAGGAATGGACCAATATTGCCGACGTTTTAAAGCGAATGGAAGAGGTGTCAGATGATCGTATTTTCAGATTAAAAGATGCTATGAAACTTGGTGTTGCTACCCAAACGCTGCAAAACCTGACCCGTATAGATCCCTGGTTCTTAAAACAGATTAAGCGCTTACTGAAATATGAAATCAGCTTGGGAAAATACCATACCATTCAAGATGTTCCCGCGTCCTTCTTAAGAGAATTAAAAGAAGTAGGCTATTCTGACCTCCAGATTGCACGCTTGATGCACGAAGAGGAGGAGAATGTTCGCGCTTACAGAAAATCATTGAATATCAGGAGAACCTTTAAAATGGTAGATACCTGTGCTGCCGAATTTGAAGCTAAAACACCCTACTTTTATTCTACCTTCGATCAGGAAAATGAAAGTATCCCAAGTGATAAAAAGAAAGTAATCGTCCTGGGCTCTGGTCCAAACAGGATTGGCCAGGGCATTGAATTCGATTATTGTTGTGTCCACGGTTTACTAGCCATCAAAGATGCTGGCTTTGAATCGATTATGGTGAATTGTAATCCAGAAACCGTTTCCACAGATTTTGATATTGCCGATAAACTATATTTTGAACCAGTATTTTGGGAACACCTGGAGGAAATTATTGAATTGGAAAAACCAGAAGGAATTATCGTTCAATTGGGCGGTCAGACCGCTCTGAAACTGGCGAAAACTTTCCATGAAAAGGGCATTCCTATCATTGGTACTTCTTACCCCAATATGGATCTGGCTGAGGACAGAGGTGCCTTTTCCGATTTATTGAAAAAACTAGGCATTCCATATCCTGAATATGGCGCAGCAAAAGAAGTGGACGAAGGTATCGAAATTGCTAAAAGGGTAGGATATCCCGTTTTGGTTAGACCTTCTTACGTTTTAGGTGGCCAAAGTATGCGCATTGTTATCAATGACCAGGAACTGGAAGACCAAATGCTCCATATCCTTAAAAACTTGTCAGGCGATACCATTCTCATTGACCATTTTCTCGATAGAGCTAAAGAGGCTGAAGTAGATGCTATTTGCGATGGAGAAACAGTTCACATTATGGGTATTATGGAACACATTGAACCTGCAGGTGTTCATTCCGGAGACTCTTCAGCTGTTTTACCTACTTACAGTTTAAGTGTCGAAGCGGTAACAGCGATGGTTGAATATACAGAAAAACTAGCGTTTGCCCTTAATATTAAAGGGCTTATAAATGTTCAGTTTGCTATTAAAGATAACAAAGTGTATGTCATAGAGGCTAATCCGCGGGCGTCAAGAACTACCCCATTTATTGCAAAAGCCTATCAGGTTCCTTATCTTCAAATAGCCACTAAGGTGATGTTGGGTACACACAAACTAAAAGATTTTGATATTAAACCGCAACCCCGCGGATTTGCTATAAAAGTACCTGTCTTTTCTTTTGATAAATTCCCGAATGTTGATAAAAACTTAGGGCCTGAAATGAAATCTACGGGAGAGGAAATCAGATTTATTAAAGAC
>JAFMBH010000142.1 GCA_017858735.1 Bacteroidota bacterium | reverse complement strand
GTTAAAGAGCCTGTTAACCAGGCATAAGGGGTATTTGTCTTTTCAAAATAATCTTTGAAAATGTTCAAATGTTTAACAAAGGAACTAAAGAATAGCACTTTATGTCCACTCTTTTTCACCTCTTCCCATTTTGCACAGATATCCTGAAATTTTCCACTTTCTTTAGTATAATCTTCATAAACCAAGACAGGATGATTTACCAATTGCCTTAATTTAGTAAGTGTCTGGAGCAATTCCATTCTGAAGCGGGCATCATTGTCAGTGAAATTTTCAAGCAAATAGTTTCTTGCCGCTGACTTTTCCTTTTCATATAATTTTTTCTGTTCGACAGACATTTCACTATAGAAAATCTGTGTTGTCAAAGGAGGTAAATCTTTTGCCACCTCCTCTTTCGTCCTTCTAAGTAAAAATGGACTTACCAGGCTTCGTAATTTTGCTTTTTTATCTTCATCACCAATGCGTTCTATGGGTAAAATGAATTCTTTCTTGAAAAAATTAAAATTTCCAAGTAAATCAGGATTGATAAATTGCATTTGCGACCATAAATCAGACAAGGAATTCTCGATAGGTGTTCCACTCAAAGATATCTTATGGTTAGCTTCCAGTTCATTTATATTAATAAATGCAGCACTATCCTTATTCTTAATTTGTTGACTTTCATCTAATATGATATACTCGTAGGTCATTTGAGACAAAAGGGTAGCGTCCCTTATAACTGTTTGATAAGTCGTTAAAATGACATCATACCTCTTTAACAAACGGATATCCTTATGACGTTTATTGCCTATGTGCTTATAGACAAATAAATTTGGGGCAAATCGGGAAAGTTCTTTTTCCCAGTTAAATACCAAACTGGCTGGTAAAATGACCAGGGTATGCAAAGATTGAAGAAAACCGGCATCTTTTGCTGCGAATATATCCAGTTGCCTCCCTATATTATTTTTTTCAAATTCCTTTCCTTCCTCAATTTTTCTCTCTTTAGCGTACAATAAAACGGCAATGGTTTGTAGTGTTTTTCCCAAACCCATGTCGTCTGCCAAGCATGCACCCAGATTATTATGATATAGTTCCGCCAGCCATTTGTAACCAGTAAGTTGATATGGTCGCAGTTCTGCTTTTAAAAATCGCGGAAGTTGTATTTCAATCGTCGTAGTTAAAGAAGTTTCCGGCAAGGAAATGTCAGCCTCCTGCAATAATGTATATTGACTTTTATTAATACGTAATGACTGCTCGTCTGTCTTGGCAAATTGCGTAATATCTTTAAATTTATTCATCCATTCCAATGGAATCACAAAAACACTGCCATCGGGTAAAGGATAGATTCTTTCATCTTTTCTAATGTAAGGAGCGAGAAGTCTGAATGAAAAAGAATGTTTTCCTACGGTAACTGCGCCATCTATATCGAACCAATCGCCTGTTTGTTTAGTGTCCAGCGTTAGGGTAGGGATGTCCAATGAAAGGGGCATCCCGGATTCTATTATGTCGCCAATAATAAAACCCTGCTTTTCAAGAGATACCTTATGTTCGCTCAACCAATGAAGCATGGCAAAAATATCAACTTTATCCTCTGATTCTTTACTGGAAAAAACGCCAGTTCCTTCAATGACATGTAATCCAGCAAGGTGAAGTAAATCTATAAATTCCTTTTCAGCCTTTGCATCGCGGGTAATCTGGGTAATCGTGACCTCTTCCCCTTGAAAAGAAAGACCCGCTTTTTTATCCTTTTTATCATACCAACTAAATTCTGTCTGTTCATAAATCATTTTGACCTGTAACACTTTACCATCGCCAAATAAATGATCTACCAAATCTAAACGGCAAGCTGTTAATTTTCCAGATTGTAAGACAGCAAAGCCAGTAGCTTCGAAATCGAGTTGCGCTGCAATTTTTATAATAAATTTTTGAAAATAGGCTTTAACCGAATTTTTAGGAATTCGGATTTCATCTTTTTGTAAAAATGGCTTAACCATATTTCCGTTGATCTGTAAAACTCTATACAAAACATAATCTATTAATAACCAACCGGGTGAATTTAAAATGGGTGTAACATCTTTATCCTTTATACGCCATATAATCCCATTATTTGATAATCTCAATTGATAGGAAACCCCCAAATTATCTCTATGAAAAGTTAGGTGAGGTTGTAAATAAGTGGTATCTAGTTTTACTATAAAATCTTTTACTAATACTCTCCGATCGATAGCCCAGGTAAGGAAAAAATTATTTTCAACTAAAATAGTTAGAAATTCATCCATCCTTCTTTGTACAAATTGAATGATTTTAGGTTGCACAGCCTCATCGGCCATTAAGGCTTCCAGGGATTTAATTTTCTTTTTTGGGGGAGAATATTTTTTTTCCAGCTTATCTGGTAATAATTCATTAATTATCTGAAAAAGTCGGTTTTGTGATTCATTAATAGGTAATTTGAAACTTACCACAGTTTCTGGGGTAGCTTTTTGTTTAATATGTGCTAAATTCCCTAGTTTATCTTTGCTAACAACATAGGCATTTGGCAAATACAAACCTGGTAAGACCTCGGCAATATTATAAACTATATCAACATTTCCTTCCATTTCCCTCAATTCATTCAACATGCATATCGAGCTTAAATAATTTCGAAATTTTTTGTGTCATTACGTAGGCATGCCTTGGCACAGATTCATAAGATATACCTGCTAGATGCGGATTTAAAATGACATTTTCTGCCGTTTTCAGATACTGGAAAGGGGGCGGTAAGGAAGAAATATCGAGGGCATTAAATGATTGTTCTTCATATTCAATGACATCCAGTGCAGCCCCTTTGATCGTTCCTTCTTTCAAATGTTTAACTAATCCCTCCGTTTCTACAACGCCTCCCCGTGCCGTATTTATAAGGAATATTTCTTTTTTAAACTTCTTTAAATAGGCATAATCTATAAAATATTTGTTAGCCTCATTTAAGGGAATATGGATAGTTAAAATATCCGTTTCATTAAAAAATTCAGCTTCCTCAACTTGTTTAGTATATGAAGGAACGGTTAGCGTAGGAGAAATATCCCGTATTAATATATCCACCTCGAATCCTGACAATCTTTGGGCGACCGCGCGGCCCATATTGCCAAATCCCAGTATTCCAACTTTTTTACCCTTTAGTTCTATGGCTCTGTTGGCATTTCGGTCCCATATATTTTGACTAACTTCCCGATCTGCTTTTCCCAATTTATTTAGCATCATCAGCAGAAGACCGAGGGTATGTTCAGCCACGGTATCTTTGCTGGCTTCAGGTGTAGTGAAAATAGTTACCTTATTTTTTCTTGCACTTTCCTCGTCAATATGTTCAATACCTACACCCAATCTGCCAATAAATAAAAGATGAGGGGCAGCCTCGAAAAAGGTAGCGTCAAGTGTCCAGCGACTTCTAAGGATCACACCTTGATATTTTGATAATTCCGATTGAAGTGTCGCGAAAGACGATTGAGTATCGAGTGTAACCGTAAATCCATGCTCAGTTAAAAAATGAGTTAGTAATGAATCGGCTTGATCCAGCATTAAAATATGGCCGGGTATGTTTTTCATGAATAAATTAATTCCTGTAAATATTGGAAATGATTTCGATGACCTTATCTACTTCTGCTGAAGTATTGAGGTGTGAGAAGGAAAAACGAACGGATATGTGTTGATTTTCTGGATGAATAGCTCTCAGAACGTGCGAACCCGTATCAGTGCCAGAGGAACAGGCACTTCCTCCACTCGTACTTATTCCTTCAATATCGAGATTAAATAATAGCATGGTTGCTTTGGGATTTGGTGGAAATCCAATGTTTAGTATTTTAGGATGGCTATTTTCGAGCCCCGGACCATTTATCTGAATCCCTGGAATGTCATTTTTTAGACCATTAAATAATTGTAATTTCAGTTTTTCCAGGTGAGCAAACCGCTCTGATTTTTCTGACATGGCAAGATCGAGGGCAAGAGCCATGCCAATAATCCCTAATAAATTTTCTGTTCCACCCCGCATATTTCTTTCCTGGGAACCACCATGTTGAAAAGGGGGAATGGCATTTTCATTCCTTATATAGGTAAAGCCGACGCCTTTTGGACCGTTAAATTTATGAGCTGAACCAACTATAAAATGTACAGGAATATTTTGTAAATCAATGTCATAAAATCCTACAGACTGAACCGTATCGCTATGAAACAAAGCGTCATATTTCTGGCAAATGGCTCCGACATTTTCCCAATCTAACAGGGTGCCCGTTTCATTGTTGCTGTGCATAAGAGAAACGAGCACTTTTTTATTTTCTTCCTTAGATAAATGTTCCTCGAGGGAGAGGATAGATGGATTTCCTTCTTTATCTAGGGGTAAATAAATTACCTTGATTTTTCCTTCTTTCTCTAAAACTTCAATGGTGTGAAGAACAGCATGATGCTCCGTTGCTGCCGTAATGATCGTTTGTACCCCTAATCCGTTAACAGCACCCTGAATAATCATATTATTCGATTCTGTAGCGCCGGAGGTAAAAAAGATTTCCCCGATAGAGCAGTTAAAATGATTCGCCATCGTCTTTCTGGCCTTTTCAATCAGTGCCCGTGAGGTTCTGCCTTCTGCATGAATGGACGAGGGATTTCCATAATTACTCAGCATGGTTTCATGCATCAAATGTATCACCTGAGGATGCAATGGCGTAGTGGCCGCATGATCTAAATAAATTCGTTGTTGCATTAGAAGGGCGTTTCTAAACAGTGTATAACAGGATCTTCCTTTTCATTTGCTATAAACTGATGATGAACAAATTCGTTTGTTTTTGGGTGATAATTATAATCTTTAGACCACTCCTCTTTATGTAAAACCACCGCTTCAATCGCATCGAGAATAAAGTTAATTTCTTCATTTGTTTGCGTTGGGTGAATACTCATTCTAATCCAGCCAGGCTTTCCTGTCAAATCTCCTTTATTTATTTTATCTGTTATGTTTTTTGAGTACTCATTTTCAACATGAAGTAAATAATGCCCATAAGTACCGGCACAGGAGCAACCCCCTCTCGTTTGGATACCAAATCGATCATTTAGCAGACGGACTCCAAGATTATAATGAAGATTTTCGATATAAAAAGAAATCACGCCAAGTCTGTGGGTATGTTGACCAGCTAAAATATGCAAACCATTAATACTTTCTAATCGTGGCATGATAATAGCTAAGAGTTCTTCCTCCCGTGCCAAGATATTATCGACGCCCATTTGTTCTTTTAGTCGGATAGCCAGAGCAGCCCTTATGGTTTGTAAAAATGGAGGGGTTCCACCATCTTCTCGGGCCTCAATTTCTTCAATATATTTATGTTCACCCCATGGATTTGTCCAGTTGACTGTTCCTCCACCGGGATCATCAGGAATTTCATTTTTATAAAGAGAAGGATGAAAAACTAAAATGCCGGAAGAACCGGGGCCACCTAAAAATTTGTGCGGAGAAAAATAAATGGCATCCAGTTGTTGCTTTTTATTTTCCGGATGCATATTTATGCCGATATAAGGGGCAGAACAGGCAAAATCTACAAAAATAAGACCATCATAAGCATGCATAATTTCAGCCATTTCGTAGTAAGGTGTGCTGATGCCTGTTACGTTGGAGCAAGAGGTGACAGCGGCTATCTTTAGTTTTCGATGTTTATACTTATCTAACAAGGAGAGTAAATTTGCCGGGACCACCAAGCCGTCTTCATCGGGAGGAATAACAATGACTTCCGCAACGGTTTCCAACCAACTGGTTTGATTAGAATGATGTTCCATGTGCGTAACAAAGACCACGGGCATGTTTTCCTCATCTTCCTTAACTAATCTATCTTTGTATTTTTCGTGAATCTTCAGGCCTAAAATTCGTTGAAATTTTGATAAAACGCCGGTCATTCCAGAATGGGAAGCGATGAGAATATCTTTTTCATCGGCACCTACATGATTTTTAATTATGTTCCTCGCTTTTTTGTAGGCGGTAGTCATGGCATTTCCCGTGTAGGTTGTTTCGGTATGGGTGTTGCCAATATACGGAGCGATATCTATTAATAACCTCTCTTCCAGGGGTTCATATAAACGACCGCTGGCAGTCCAGTCGGCATATACGATTTTCTTATCACCGAAAGGCCCATGGAAATGATGATTATTTCCCAGTATATTTTTTCTGAACGGTTCAAAATAGTCTTGTAAACTCATTTTGCTAATTGATTTAAAAAGTCACCTTTAATTTTTTCAGCTAAGGCTGTCGCTTTTTCTACGGAATTAGCTTCTGCATATATCCGAATAATAGGTTCGGTATTGCTGGCGCGCAGATGAACCCAGGCATCGTCGAAATCTATTTTCAGGCCATCTATTCTGGATATGTCGGCCCCTGCGTAAGAGCTTGCAAGTTGGTCTAAATTTGCCGATAAATCAATCCCTTCGGGAATCGACATTTTACTTTTTATTATAAAATAGGCAGGATAGGTTTTTTTTATTTCTGAGACAGGCATATTTTTGGTAGCCATAAGCGAAAGAAACAAAGCAATGCCAATGAAGGCATCTCTACCGAAATGCAGATCTGGTACAATGATACCACCATTACCTTCACCACCAATCACGGCATTTGTTTTTTTCATGACCTCCACTACATTGACCTCACCTACGGCACTGGCAGCATATTGACCACCATGTAATAAGGTAATATCTCTCAATGCCCTGGTGGAGGAAAGATT
>JAFMBH010000008.1 GCA_017858735.1 Bacteroidota bacterium | reverse complement strand
CTGAATATTTGTGCTATAAAAAATGAAGATTGGGGCTTTGTCAGAAATGAAATTGATTCTCTGGTTTTGGGAACCCACATGAAGGGGAAGGTGATTAAGTTAATTCTTGAAATTTCGCAGTTGACCCAACAGGAAATAGAAAAAATTTGTCTCATTGCTCTTGATTTTAATCCGAATTTCCTCAAAACGTCTTCTGGATTTAGTGGCGGAGCTACGCTCGACGCTGTTCAAACCATGCTCTCTGTCGTTGGGGAAAATATAAATATTAAGGCTTCAGGTGGAATAAGAGATTTGGCCACATTAATGCAGTTCAAAGAACTTGGCGTAAAAAGAATAGGGACTTCTGCCGGAGTATCTATTATGGAAGAACTTTCCCGGCTTTCCTAATTGTTTAAGTTTTATATATCTTTATAGCAAGATATTAAAACTTCTGCCATGCCTCTTATCATTTCATTGCTACTAGCCCTTTGTTTAAGCACTTTCATGTCTGCTCAACCCGCGTTGAAAGTAGAAAATATTCCTGGTGAAAATAAGCCTTATACTCACCTCAATATTAATAACGATCCTGATAAGTTTCATTTTGTCGTCGTAACAGATAATACGGGGGCTTCCAGACCAGGGATTTGGCCAAAAGGGGTCGGAAAAATAAATTTGATGCAACCAGAATTTGTTGTTAGTGTAGGTGATTTAATTCAAGGTTATACCAAAGATTTAGTTACACTAAATAAACAATGGGATCTTTTCAACTCCTGGACGAGCAAGTTTACGATGCCTTTCTTTTACGTTGCCGGTAATCATGACTATACCAATGAAGTAATGGTCGATTTATGGAGGAAAAAATATGGCGCCGATTACTACCATTTTGTTTATAAAAATGTTCTTTTCCTTTGTTTAAATTCAGAGGATGGTGCTACAGCGCTTAAAAATCCAGATTTTAGTGAAGCTCAATACGAATACGTTAAAAGGATTTTAGCAGAAAATGAAGGGGTTAAACATACTTTCGTTTTTATGCATCAGCCACTTTGGCTGCATAGTAATGCTAAAAACTGGAAAAAAACAGAGGATCTCCTCATTAAAAGAAAACACTCCGTTTTCACCGGGCATCTGCACCAATATGCTTTGCATGCAAGAAATAATACCGATTATTTTGTTCTCGCTACCATGGGCGGTGGTAGCCTTATGAGAGGTAAAAAATATGGTGAATTTGATCATTTCCTTTGGGTCACTATGAAAGAGGATGGACCTGTTTATGCCAATGTCCTTCTGGATGGGGTAGAAGAGAAAGATATTCAAACCTATGAAATGCTTACCATGAAAAGCGATTGGAAAGCAAATCCCCCTTACTCTCTGGGTTATGTTTTCTATTCAGGTACTAAGCCTAATCAATGGCCAGTTGAACTAAAAGCCACAAATACTACTCAAGACACCCTCAATATGTCCCTTTCTTTTAATGATTTGGGCGTTGTGGAAAAATCGGTGCTGCTCCCTGGCCAGTCACTCACTAAAATGGTTACCCTCCCTAATGCTTCATTGACAAATCCTTTAATAGGAAAAATGACGCTCGAATCAAGTACTTATGCCTGGGATAATCCAGTGAAATGGGCACCTATTGAAAAGTTATTTGTTCAAAAAGGAAAATCAGTGAAGGTGGACGGTGATTTGAATGAATGGAAAAATGAAATGATTTTCACTAAAGAAGACGATAAGGGAAATGGTAAATTTACTTTTGGTTTAAGAGAGGATGAGGAAAATCTATTTATCGCAGTAAGAATGGAAGATAATGAAATTCAGGCTGGATTTGGAAATTCTTCCGCTAACCAGGACGGTATTTATATTTCGTTAGATGCACGAAATCTTGAGATTAGTAGCCAAAACCGCCAAAATCAAATCGATTTACTCAAAAATGACTGGCTTTTCCTTAGCGCTCCTCCGGTTTCTGAATCTTTCGGGCTTGAATACCCAGAAAATTTACCTGCCGGTATTTCGGGCAAAGGTAAAAGAACAGAGAATGGATATCAGTTGGAAATAGCTATTCCACATACTTTGTTAAACGAAAAACAGGGCAAAGATTGGGAGAATTTTAGACTGAATATTTCAGCAATGAATAAAAGTAAAAACCTGAATAACGCAGTACGCTTCTCCTGGCAACAAAACTGGTCCGATGGTGCACCAGGTTCGGGTACCTTTTTTCGACAGGAATAGTTTCTGTTACGATCTCGAATCAGTTTCCCGCTTTCACCATTATCTTAGTTAAGGCTTGCCCTTTTTTTGGCTGAACTTTTAAAAAGTAAATATTCGGAGGAAGAAAGGAAACGTCATATTTATTATCATCTTTTGCTTCCATTCGGCCCATTCTCTGGCCTAATGCATTGAAAATGTCAATATGTGCCAGCTCCTCAAATGGCTGATTTATAGTAACATAATCGATTACTGGATTGGGAGATAAGCGGATGTCTTCCCTTTCATTCGCAATGCGTTGGCTCGACGTACTTAATCCATTGATGGTAAGGTCAAATTCCATGGTGGTTAGAAGTGAATCAGGTTTCTTTAGGCTGAATAAATCAATATATATCTTACCCTTCCCCGCCTTCGTTACCGGAAAAACATGGAGAATAAATTCCCTTTCTTCACCAGCTTTTAAGGTGACAGGTATATTTATACGACTGGCACTATCTATATTTGTGCTTACAAAATCCTCGAAACAAGTGATTCCATCGCAAACCTGAGTTATCCATCCTTCGGGTAATGCCGGTTGCCTTCTTTTCCATTTTAAGGAAATTGAGTCACTGGATATATTCTTCACCTTCGTATATATCTCTAAATCAAAAAATTTGTCTTTTAAATCGACAGAAATTACTTTGACTGTTTTTGCCGGATTCAATGAAATGACACCAGCAGTTTGCCCCTGCAAATAATTTACTGAAAACAAAATCAGCAATAATTGTATTCTCGTTATCATTCTTTTATATTTTACGCTTCAAAGATAAGTCCTCCTGAATGGAAAGACAATATTTTAAAAAATTAGAAGTGAATTTTTGAAAAAAAAGGAAGATGCATATCGTGATCATTGGTTTTGGAATAAGTGGTGTGTCGGTGGCTAAAACTTTAAGAGAACAGTCAAACGCAGATATTACTATTGTCACTTCTGAAAGCAGGTCTTTTTTTTCAAGACCCGCTTTAATGTATGTTTATCTCGGTAAAATGAGGTTCCAGGATATTTTACCCATGCCCTCAGATTATTGGGAGAAGAACAATGTAAAGGTGGTTTTGGCAGCAGTTGAGGCCATTGATTCTGACAAACAACAGGTTGTGTTGGATAATGGAAGCATTCTATCTTATGATAAACTCGTTATAGCAACAGGTTCCGTTCCCCGTTCTCTTGAGCTAAATGAAGGCAATATAAGTGGAGTTCAAGGGTTTTATAGTTTGCAGGATTTACTTTTACTCCAAAAATCAACTAAAAATATTCGGCATGCCGCAATTATTGGTGGCGGTTTAATTGGTGTCGAATTGGCAGAAATGTTTTTGTCAACAGGTATTTCTTTTACCTTTTGGATCAGAGAAAAATGGTTTGGATCTAATTTTTTGCCGGAAGAAGAGGCTCAATTAGTAACTAATTATCTTAAAAATAAAAACATAGATATTAGATTTGAAAGGGAAATTACCCATTTTGTAGCTAATGAATTGGGACAGGTTACCTCCTTGCATTCTCAGGCTGGTGAAAAGGTGGACACCGACTATGTTTGCGTTTGTATAGGGGTTAAACCTAATATTGATTGCCTTGAAAATACAAATATTCATACCAATTATGGGGTTTTAGTGAATACTTGTTTGCAAACAAATATTCCCTCTATTTATGCAGCGGGTGATTGTGTTGAATACGCCGAGCCTTCTTTTGGCAGGAAATCAGTGGAAACGCTTTGGTACACCGGAAAGCGGATGGGCGAATATGTAGGAACAAATATCTTACTCGATCAACCGCAACGGTATGATCAAGGTATTTTCTTCAATTCTGCTAAATTTTTTGATCTGGAATATCAAATTTATGGACACGTTCCAGTGTCAACAGAGGAAAATTATGGGTCTGTTTTTTGGAAACATCCTCAAAAGGATAAATCAATCCGTTTAGTTTATGACACTGTTAGTGATGAATTTTTAGGATGCTGTGTGCTGGGTATTCGTTTCAGACAAGAAGTTTGTGAAAAATGGATCACTGAAAAATGGAAAATTACCGAGGTGTTGCCCGCATTGGCAAGAGCTAATTTTGATTCGGAATTTTCAGGCAGGTTTGAAATGGAATTATTAAACATATATAATAATAAAGTAATATGATAAGTGTATTAAAATGGAGCCAATGGATGCTTAGCCTTGAGGTCAAAAATGAGAAAGGGGTATGGTTTAGCAGTCTATCAAACAGAGGCATCGTAGGTTGGCTACTGGCTTTGTTTCTTTCTTTTGGGTACATTACTTTATATTTTTTTCCTGAATGGCTGGGTCTTGGACAAAAAGGAATGCCAAATACTGGATTCATCGCCTGGTTTGATCAGATAAGTATATTTTTTAACGGGTCTGTAGCCTCTCAATGGTTTGTTTACGGATTTTTATACACTTTGATTATTTTATTGATGGGAATAAAATTTATTATTAAGTATAAAAATAATAATTACCAGGTTATTAGAACCTTGTCCCTTCTGTTTTTCCAATTGTGTTTTGCTTTTATTATTCCTGAAATAATGGCTTCTTTGAATCAACCTGCTATGGATTTAAAGAATATGTGGCCCTTAAATTATTATTTCTTTTTTGACTGGAACATTAAGAAACTGCTTAACTCTGGCTACTTCGGCTTGTTTTTAATGTTTTGGGGATTAGCCCTTACCTTTATTATTTCCCCTGTGTTGACCTATTTTTATGGAAAAAGGTGGTATTGCTCCTGGGTTTGTGGATGTGGCGGCTTAGCAGAAACGGCAGGAGATCCATTTCGACATTTATCAGATAAGTCGGAGACTGCCTGGAAATGGGAGCGACGCATCATTTATCCCGTTTTATTTATTGTTTGTTTAATGACGCTAGCCATTTTAGATAGCTTTTTCAGAAAAAATCCTGCAACCTATTGGATTACTTTCTCGCATTTTAAAATTATAATCCTTCTTCTTTTAGCTGGTATAATTGCCCTTGCCTTATGGAATAAAGGTTGGTTGAAAGGAATTTCAACATTCGGTAAATGGTCGATTATCTCTCTGGGCGTCGTGTTGTTTATGGGCATCATTTTTTCATGGTCATATAATAAGCCTGTCCTGTGGATTAATGCTTTGAAATTGAGAGAATGGTATGGATTTTATGTTGGGGCTATTTTTTCCGGTATAATTGGCGTTGGTTTTTATCCTCTGATGGGAAGCAGGGTTTGGTGCCGGTTCGGTTGCCCAATGGCCGCAATTCTGGGCATTCAGCAGCGGTTTTTCAGTCGCTTCCGAATTACCGTAAATGGTGGTCAATGTATTTCCTGTGGCAATTGTTCAACCTATTGTGAAATGGGTATTGATGTCAGGTCTTATGCCCAAAAAGGCGAAAATATAGTGCGTTCGTCCTGTGTAGGGTGTGGAATATGTGCCGAAGTTTGTCCAAGAGGAGTTTTAAAACTTGAAAATGGCCCTTTATTCGTTGAAGATGGAAAAATTAAATTTTAGTTCCAACTGATTTTTTTTGTTTGTATCCATCGGAAACTTACGTACCAATAGTATAGGAAAAACAGGAAATCCATAAGTATGGCCTTATGTATTAAATCTTTGCATTCCATCTTTCTCATGAGAAGGATCGAGTTTGGCAAAAAGATTGTCATGCGAAAAATGAATAGGTATATAGCCGCCTGGGTGTTATAAAATACCAGAAAAAATAAAAAGGGGTAAAAAATGGCCTGACTTATGGCCAATAGGCTCAATAGCCATTGATGATTCGGTTTATAATAAGCCGACGAGGAGATATGTCTTGTTTTTTGCTTAATAAAATCGGGCAAAGTGGCTTTAGGCAGTGACATGACTCTGGCTTTTTCTGAAAACTGAAGAGCAGTATTTTGGCTGTTGGCCATTGCATTGACAGCTATGTCGTCGTCGCCAAAGGATATTTTTTCAAATTTTTCTTTATCTACTTTTTCCAGAAACCTACTTTTTCGATAGGCCATATTTCTTCCTACCCCCATGTAGGGCATACCTAATTGGGTGAAAGTGCCATAAATAACAGCTGTCATAAGGGTTTCGTATCTTATAAAATCATTCAAATATCCTTTCCCTTTTTGATAAGGACTATAGCCGAGTATGATATCCGTTTTGTCATTGAATTTGGCCGCTAATGAACGTAACCACTGATTACTTTGGGGATAACAATCGGCATCAGTAAAAACGAGCCATTCATATTTTGCCTGTTTTATGCCTTCCTGTAATGCCTGTTTTTTTCCTTCTCTATCTTTATTTTGCATATTTATGACTCTAAGATTTTGGTATTGAGCCATATAATGGTCTAAAACTTCAGAAGAATGGTCGGTCGAATCGTCATTTATTACTATTATCTCAAAATTAGGATAATCTTGATTTAAAATATGGGGTAAAAATGTCGATAAATTATGCGCCTCATTTCGGGCAGAAATGATAACGGTTAATGGCTCAAGCGTGGTTGTCCCATAAGTTTCGGACGCTTTTATACCTTTTCTTAAAAAGTAGGTCGAAAGCCAAAACAAGAGTTGTACGGTACCAATAAATAATGAAATAAGGTAAATGAGATTCAATCCAGGGCGATTTTAATTTTTTCTGCTTCTTCATACCAAATCTCAACTACTTCATTAAATCTACCTTCCAGGTGCCTCTTTATTTTTTTATTAAAGTTCCTTTTCCATCGGTAGTAGTACACAAGGTCATGAATATTTTTTTCATATTTGAATAAAAACCAGGCACTTGGAGGTAGTAATAATACATTGATGAAGGCGAGGTTGAGAGAAATATATTTTGATGTTAAAAAAAATTGAAAACTATAAGCAATAGGAGCAAGGACAATGGCGGCCAGTATCTTGACGGTCGAGTTATAACCTACATATAGATTTAATTTTTTCTTAATCCAGCGGGGAATCCAAATCGCTATGAAATGATTTAATAGAGAATAGGCGTAAATGGGGAAACCAAGGAAAGCAAGTAATTTTTTTTCCTTCAACGGAAAGGTATTATTATATATCTGTGATAGTATTTTTAATGAAAGCTTGAACTCAGAAAGCAATTTAGTAAATCCAGTAAATGTTTTTTTCCATAGTAGAAAGGAGATACCTCTGGCATCTTCCCATTTCCTGATATGCTGCAGCGTAGTTCGGTGCGTATCAAAAACTGTGGTTTCCTGTTGATTTGTTTTTCCATAAAAAAGAGAATCAATATCCAGCAATAGTGCTTCTTCATTCAGGTCTGTTGTATGAATGACTAAAGATCCAAGGACAGATTGTAGTTCTGCCGTTAAATCTTTTATTGTTTTTTGATTATTATTTTCATAATCAACGAGATAATGGCTAAAAGGAATAGATTCGCCAACAATAACCTCTAAGTCAAAGCCATGCTTGTCATGTTTTTCATAATTCAGGCCTATGGGCAAAATAAATACCTCCTTTCCCTTTGCATGTCCTGTTATAGCCTGAAATCCGATGCGGGCAAAACCTGTTTTCAATGGTCTGAGCACTCTTTCCATGTAACTAGTTCCTTCAACGGCAATATATATATTTCCACCCGATGCAAGATGCTTACTGCTTTGGTCAAAAGCAGCTGAGTTATCCAGCGATTTGACACCCGTATCTTCGAATCTTTTTATTTCAATACAATAGAGGTATCTTAATATTTTGGCAATCAGTGGATTTTTAAATAGACTGGCATTGGCAAGAAAAAAAATGGGTTCATTCAAATAAGCAGCAATAATTACCGGATCAATGAGCGTGTTAGGATGGTTGCTTACGACAATGGTAGGGCCTTTTAAATTAAAATTTTCCCTGTTTTTGACATATATTTTCTTAAAATAAGTAAGCAGGACAAATTGAGCTAAAGAGCGAAGTATAAAATAAATGAAAGATTGTAGCCTGGACAAAATGATAATTGTTAGGGTTAAAAATTATTTATTCGAAAAATGAGAATCATTTTTTAAAAAGTTGCTTAAAAAGTAGTATTTTTTGAGATAACAAACGAATTAATTATGGTTTTTAATGCAGGAAGGTTGTCGGTAGTACTTTTTTTTCTTTTTCCTACGCTGATGATGGGGCAAAATGCAATGGATGAATTACAACCAGGTCGGCATCAGAATTTATTATTTGAAGAGCTTGCAACTACCTGGGATGAAGGAATTCCACTGGGAAACGGTATGTTAGGTGCGCTTATTTGGGAAAAGGAAGGTAAGTTAAGATTTTCATTAGATAGGGCCGATTTGTGGGATCTTCGACCTACAGCTAACCTCGATCATAAAAACTGGAATTTTAAATGGGTAATAGATCGTTGGAAAAATAATAAATATGAAGAAGTTCAGCAAATGTTTGATCTTCCCTATGATAGAGATCCCGGACCTTCAAAGATTCCCGCGGGCGCTTTAACCTTTAATATCCAATCAAAAGTGAAACGCGTTGAGCTGTTTCTCAAACAGGGGCTTTGCGAAGTTGAATGGACAAATGGTATGACCCTGGAGACTTTTGTTCATGCGTCTAAACAAGAGGGCTGGTTTAAATTTTCTAATATAAAGGGAACTGTTTTACCTGAATTGATTCCACCTCTTTACAATGTTGCCTTGCAGTCAGGGGAGGATAATCCGGTAACGGGACAAGATTTAAGACGATTGGGCTATCCGCAGGGTGTTCTGCACAAGGAAAAGGATTTTATTTCCTACACCCAGGAGGGTTGGAATGGTTTTACTTATCGTATCAATGTTCAATGGAAATCGGAAGGAGATGTTTTGACAGGGTATTGGAATATTCAGGTGATTGAGGAAAATACAGCCGACGAACTGCCTTTAGTGCTGCCCTCAGAACAAATTGCAGCTGAGTCTTATAATAAGTTATTAGATAATCATAAGAATTGGTGGTTAGACTATTGGAAACAATGCAGTATAAACATCCCCGATAGTATTTTAATGAAGCAGTGGTATCTCGAGCAATATAAATTTGGCGCTGCGTCGGGTAATGGCGCTCCTCCCATTTCTTTGCAAGCAGTCTGGACGGCCGATAATGGTAAATTACCTCCCTGGAAAGGTGATTTTCATAACGATTTGAATACACAGCTCAGTTATTGGCCAGCGTATAGTGCCAATAAATTGGGGCAATCGATGGGATTTATAGATTGGCTGGAGAAAAATAAACCTGTTTTTGAGTCCTATACCAAACAATATTTTCAAACAAATGGGATCAATGTTCCCGGCGTTTCTACTTTTGCAGGTAGTCCAATGGGTGGCTGGATTCAATATTCTTTCGGGCCAACGGTTTCGGCCTGGATTGCCCATCATTACTATTTACAATGGCGCTACTCGATGGATAGAACCTTTTTATCGGAAAAAGCTTATCCCTGGCTGGAAAAAGTAGCTATTTATTTGAAGGAAGTTTCCCTTTTAGACGAAAAAGGAATAAGAAAATTACCCCTTTCTTCCAGTCCTGAAATTTTTAATAATTCACCCAAGGCCTGGTTTTCAACCATGACCAATTTTGATTTGGGCTTGGTAAAATGGCTTTTTTCCAAAACGGCAGCATTGGCCACCGAGCTCGATAAGCCAGAAGAGGCCATAAAATGGCAAAAAATGGGTAGGGAATGGGGTGAATTAGATGTAGATCGTTCATCGGGACTCACCTTTGCCGAAGATTTTCCGTATGATGCCTCCCACAGACATTTTTCACATTTAGTAGCCTTCCATCCACTAGGATTGGTCGATGTTTCAAATGGGGAAAAGGATAAACGGATCATTCAAAACACTATAAATACCTTAGATAAATATGGTTCAAGTCAATATTGTGGCTATTCTTTTGCCTGGCTTGGCAATCTAAAAGCAAGAAATTTTGACGGGACGGGCGCAGCAAAGGCTCTGCGTATTTTTGCTGAGCATTTTTGTCTGAAAAATAGTTTTCACGCTAATGGTGATCAATCTAAACTTGGCTATTCCACTTATACTTACCGACCTTTTACCCTCGAGGGAAATTTTGCTTTTGCCGCAGGCGTACAAGAAATGCTTTTACAAAGCCATGCAGGTTTTATTCATCTTTTTCCCGCCATTCCGTCAGATTGGAAACAAGTTTCTTTTCGGCAAATGAGAACTGAGGGTGCTTTTTTAGTGTCTGCCAATAGGGTGAATGGGAAGGTGGCAAAGGTTCAAATTGAGGCAACTGTTTCTGGTATTTTGAAAATTAAAAATCCTTTTGAACAGCATCCTTTTAAGTCATCCATTTCATATATAAAGGAAGGGGAGATGCTCGTTTTTAATCTTTCAAAAGGAGATATACTGACACTTAACCAATGATTTATTAATTTTATAAAAAAACGTGTATGAAAAATAGTTTATTAAAAATGATTATGCCCATTGTATGGATTTTTTTGGGTGTATTCGGCATAAAACCAACCGCTTTTTCTCAAGGAACCAGGTTGTTGAGACAACCAACCCTCAGTGAGGATCAGGTTGCTTTTGTTTATGCTGATGATTTATGGATTGTTCAAAAAAATGGAGGTACGGCTCGTCGATTAACTTCCCACGAAGGAAGTGAGAGTGTTCCGCATTTTTCACCCGATGGAAAATGGATTGCTTTTTCAGCACAATATGCAGGCAATGTTGACGCTTATGTGATTCCCTCCGAAGGGGGTGAACCGAAAAGATTGACCTGGCACCCCGGGGAAGATCTTGTGCAGGGCTGGTCTCCCGATGGGAAATCAGTGCTTTTTCGCTCAGGTGCAGCTGGAATGCCAACTAAAATTAATCAATTCTTTTATGTGGATAAAGATGGTGGGTGGCCTAAAGATTTAGGGATTCCCCAGGCTTCTTTTGGGGAGATTTCTCCCGATGGGAAATATGCCGCATTTACCCCAATCACTTTTTGGGATCCCGAATGGCGCAATTATAGAGGCGGACAGGCACTTCCTATCTGGATCGTCGACCTCGCAACAATGAAATTAGAACAAACACCTCAATTAAATGGCGAAAGACATACTGATCCTGTTTGGTTAAATGACAAAGTTTATTTTCTTTCAGAAAGAGATTATGCTAATAATATATGGAGCTATGACCGGAAATCTAAACAAGTTAAACAACACACTTTTCATAAAGACTTCGATGTAAAAAGCCTGGATGCTGGTCAGGAGGAAATTGTTTATGAACAAGGCGGCTATTTACATCTGCTGAATCCATTATCAGGAAAAGCAACCCAGTTAAATATTGAGGTTAAAGGCGATTTTACCTGGTCTATGCCTCGTTGGGAAACAATAAAACCTGAGTTGCTGACCAATGCTTCCCTTTCTCCAACTGGGCAAAGAGCCATTTTTGAATATAGAGGGGAAATTTTTACAGTACCTAAAGAAAATGGTTCCTGGCGGAATATCTCCAATTCTCCAGGCGCCGCCGATCGTTATCCTTCCTGGTCTGCTGATGGTCAGAAAATAGCCTGGTTTTCTGATGCATCTGGCGAATATCAACTGGTCGTCGCTGATCAATTGGGTACTATTGAAAAATCAATTAAATTAAATACCCCTTCTTTTTACTTTTACCCTGTGTGGTCATCTGATAATCGACATATTGCATTTACAGATAAAGATTATTCGCTATATGTTTATAATACTGAAAAAGGACTACTGAAAAAAGTAGATACAGATCTCTACGCAAATCCAGACAGGAGTTTACTCCCCGTTTGGTCTCCCGACGGGAAATGGGTCGCCTATGCCCGCCGCCTACCCAATCAGCTTCGTTCTATTTTTGTATATGATTTAACGTCGGGCACGACCAAAGCAATAACCGATCCTTTGGCCGACGCGATTGATCCTGTCTGGGATGAGGGAGGTGAATGGCTATTTTTCTTAGCAAGTACCGATTTTGGCGTCGCTTCTGGCTGGCTTGATATGACTTCTTACGATAAACCTGTGTCGAGAGCTATTTATGCCGCGGTACTTTCTTCTGCTGGAAAATCACCTTTATTACCTCAAAGTGATGAAGAAAAATCAACAAAGGATTCGACAGATAAATCGGTGAAATCGAAAATGATTAAAATCGATTTTGACGGTATTCAGCAACGTGTTGTCGCTTTAAATTTGCCTAAAAAATCATTCCAGCATTTGTATCCTGGGGTAGGTGGCAGTATTATTTATTCTGAAAATACAGAAGGTAGTCCGCTGTTAAATATCCAAAGATTCATTTTTAATACGCGTAAAACGGATTTATTAATTGGAGGTATTAGTAATATTTCCATTTCACAAAATAGGAAACAACTTCTTTATCAGGCGGGGAGCACCTGGGGTATTATTAAGTCAGAGTCACCAGGTAAGGTTGGAGATGGAAAATTGAATGTTAATATGGGCATGAAAATAGACCCGACATCAGAATGGAGACAAATATTTAAAGAGGGGTGGCGGTTTCAAAGAGATTTTCTATATGTTGATAATGTGCACGGGGCACCATGGGATAAAATTTATGAGTGGTATCAACCCTGGGTTGAACATGTCAAACATAGGACCGATTTAAATTATGTCGTTGATATTTTAGGGGGAGAAGTTTCAGTAGGTCATTCTTACACCAATGGAGGCGATTTTCCCACATTGAATAATCAGGAGGTTGGGCTCTTAGGTGCTGACTATGAATGGACAGGGGTTGGTTTTAGGTTTAAAAAGATATTAACAGGTGAGCAATGGAATCCCGAGCTAGTAGCTCCATTGGCTATTCCTGGACTGGGGGTTAAAGAAGGGGACTATTTATTGGAAATAAATGGGCAAAAGCTCAGTTTTGACAATAATCCACATAAACTATTCATTGGCTCAGTGGGTCGTTTAACACAAATTCGAATTAATTCAACGCCTGCATTTGAGGGATCAAAAGTAATAGAGGTAACGCCAATTGCAAATGAAGCAGGATTAAGATTAAGAGAATGGGTAGAGGGAAACAGACGCAAAGTAGATGTTTTATCGAATGGAAAACTGGCTTATGTTTATGTTCCAAATACTGGACAGCCTGGTTATACTTATTTCAACAGGTATTATTTTGGACAGCAGGACAAACAAGGTGCTGTCATTGACGAGCGAAATAACGGCGGTGGATCTGCGGCCGATTATATGGTGGATGTTATGAACAGACCTTTAATGGGTTATTTCAACAATAGAGTGGATGGTCACACTGTTTCTACCACGCCTATGTCAGGAATTTTCGGCCCTAAAGTGATGATTATTAACGAGCGAGCCGGTTCTGGGGGTGATTTATTGCCTTACATGTTCAAAAAATCAATGATTGGCCCTTTAATTGGCACACGTACCTGGGGTGGTCTGGTAGGCACCTGGGATACGCCCCGTTTTTTAGATGGTGGCAGGATGGTTGCTCCAAGAGGTGGATTTTTTGATACAGATGGTCGTTGGGCAGTGGAAGGGGAAGGTATTTCTCCTGACATTGAAGTACTGCAAGATCCAGCGGCTGTTTTAGCTGGCAAGGATCCTCAATTAGAGAGAGCTGTTCAGGAAGCACTTAAATTATTGGAGACTAAAGGAGTGAAATTAAAAGAAGAACCTGCTCCACCAGTACGTTGGAAACGTCCTGGTGGAAACCGATAATTATCGTATTTTTCTCACGTAGGTTTAATTTATGCTTATTAAAAAAGGCAAAACTTGGGAATTATTTCCTGTGTTTTGCCTTTTTTGATGAGTAAATAAATTTTCGGAGTTGCTAAAAAACTGATAATCAGCAAAATAAAATTATGAAAAAAAATTGTATTTTTGAACATAACTTGTTAATTTTTAGTGAGTTAAATACAAAATTCCAAATCAGTCAAAAATGCAACAGAACAAGGTTATTATTTAATTGAAATTAATGCTGGAAACGGATAGAAAATAAGATAATTAGTTGAAAAAATATGGGTTAAATTCATTTTTCCAGCATTAAATGTCCTTACAAAATGATACGATAATTTGCTTCGAAACTTTAGTAAATAACTAGGTTACGATTGAAAATCCAGTAAGCATTGTTTGATTTGTTCGTTGAAAAGGTCGCCATCATTTCCATGAAAAACTACCGCTACAGGCAAAACGAAGATGGGAAGATTCTCTTTTTCTATAAAATCTTTGTGTAACCACATGCGGGTGGCATCTTTTTCTGTGGTGAGGATGATTTTTTGGGAACCTTCCATTTCATCCAGCTTTTTTCGAAGTTGTGCCATTTCGTAGTGGGTGAAATAGTGATGATCTTCATGTACCTGATGCACTAAGGAGGAGGTTCGTGGTTTTAAATAATCCTCTAAATATTGAACAGACGCAATGGCTGTTACCAATAAAACAGAGGGGAGCTGATGAGGTAACCATTTTATTTCCGGATTAAACAAGTGATAAGGATTTCCATATTTGAAGGAGGAAAAATATACTTTCTGATGGGGTAATGGATTTATTTTACTTAAATAATCTTCCCTGATTTCCTCCGTTAATCTTTCAGGACATTTACTGACGATCAACACATCAGCCCTTTTGTAAGCATTTCTCCATTCTCTTAGTCTTCCAAAGGGTAACAGATAATCGGAAAAAAAGGGTTGCTGAAAGGTAGTCAGTATAATATCGAGTTCAGGTTTTATGGCTCTGTGTTGAAAAGCGTCATCAAGTAAAATCACTTGTAAAGCAGGATTTATAGCGACCATTTCAGAAACGCCACTTACTCTGCTTTCACAAACAGCAACAGAAACATCGGGAAATTTACTTTTGATTTGTAAAGGTTCGTCACCGGCTTCATCTGATTTTAAATAGGGTTCAACCCAAATGAATCCTGTACTTTTCCTGTTGTACCCTCTGCTTAAGATCCCTACCTGAACATAATTTTTTAAATAATGAACGAGGTACTCCACATGGGGCGTTTTTCCTGAACCTCCAACGGATAAATTCCCAATGGATAAAATAGGGAGGCTAAATTTTAATGGTTTGATTATTTCTGTAAGATATAAAAATCTATGAATACTCACCCCAAATCCATAAAGTAGAGATAATGGGAGTAAAAGAAATCGAACGAATAGATGTTGAAGCATTTTACTGTTATCTTTATTCCGAAATGCAATGTATATGAAAGCCATGATTTTTGCCGCAGGACTGGGAACCAGGTTGCGACCTCTAACCAACAATATTCCTAAAGCTTTAGTTCCCTTGAATGGTATTCCCTTATTGGAATTGGCCATTAGAAGATTAAAATTCTATGGTTTCAATGAAATAATTATTAATGTGCATCACTTTGCTGACAAAATAATGGCATTTCTTGAGGAAAAAAATAATTTTGACATTGAAATCCATATTTCTAACGAAGAAAAAATACTTCTTGACACAGGAGGAGGCTTAAAAAATGCTGCCTGGTTTCTGAAAGACGAACCGTTTTTAGTGGTTAATGCAGATATTGTTACTAGTCTAAATTTGGCTGAAATGGTTAAATTTCATCAGGAACATTCCTTTTTGGCTACACTGGCCGTTCAAACAAGAGAATCTTCCAGGCAAATGATGTTCAATGATCAAAATTTATTAAGTGGATGGAGAAATCATCAAACGGGCGAAGAAATTATTTCCCGGGCCATAGAAAATCCAACGTTCTATTCCTTTAGTGGTATCCATGTCATTAATCCTGAAATTTTTGAATTAATGCCGGAAGAAGAAATATTCCCAATTATGCCTTTTTATTTATCTGTCGCATCAAACAGGAGAATAGGAGCATTTGATCATACTGGGGATATTTGGGAAGATGTTGGTAAGCCGAATGCCATTGAAAAGGCGGAGGGATTATTATCTATGATTTCAGGTATTTCCGCGTAGGATGGCATGGCCGATAGAACAAGAAAGACAACGTCGTTTATCACAATACTCGTTTTTCAAATGGATCAAACTTTGGCTTTCTGCGGCTGAAATGGGAATAATACCCATTTTTTTCCAATCACGTATCAGGAGGTTATCTTCAGCTTCAAGATCATTTAATAGATCAATGGCATGTTCTTTAACATTGGGAAGCTGGTAAATTTCTGAAAATAGGAATTGAAATGGAATAACAAAGTTTATGGCTATTCGCTGTATTAAATCGTGTCCTGCTCCAGCACTCGTTTGGGTTGACATTTTGCCAAATCTAAAATGATTTTTCCAATAAAGGGAAGTGCGAATATCAAAAAAGGCATAGAGTTCTGCTTTGCTCCGTAACTGAATAATTTTACTTTTGATATGTTCTGTTTGAAAAATGAAACCCGCCAACGCAGCCATTCGCTTTTCAGGAAAACCGGAAGGTCTCATTCTCATATATCGCCATTGCCCTCGGGGAATAGGAGTTAAATCATATTTTTGTTTTTGAAAAAGGTACTCATCTTTTAATTTTATTTGATATTCGTCCGACAGTACTTCTTCCTCTTCACCCAAAAGATTGGCCTGACCAAATAAAATAGCCTCAATCTGGAAAAGATTTTGCAATCGCTGTAGTTTTTTAATATCTATGCTTCTCGCCACCTGCAGGAAGGGTTCGGTATTGACAATAAGACCCATATTATAGGCAAGACGTTGAAAAGCAAGCTGTTCCCAATCTCCGTTTAATAGGGTGTAATGTTCTTTTAAGATAGCCGTTTTTGATTCTATCCGCTCTATAGAAAGGGTTTCCAGCCATTTTCGTTTTACAAGGGGTGAAACATGAGGCCAGTGAAAGGAACAGGGAAGCTTATCCTTATGGGTGATGAGTTGGTTGAATAGCAGGGATAAATTTGGGAAAATCCTATCCTTTAAGACCAGGCAAGGTATTTCTGAGCCATCGGTGCGATAAATTTTGATAGTTTCCTCATAGACAACATGAAGAATCACATTATTGTAGTGCAAGTTACCCGCGTGACCATGTTTTAACCAATCTGAGGTGGTCAGATGTATTTCAACCTGCCCAATCCACCTGACATCATCTAAGATAAGGTGAGCCTCATAAAAATCAGGCCCGGCATGGCTATTTAATTTCCCTACCCTTAAAATAGTCAGCGGATGTCCCTGTGTGGTTGTTAAGGAATGAGTGTTAAATTGTTGGTATTGCCAGACAAAATGGAGGAAATCTTCACGCATGATAATTTATTTTGCCTGTAATTTCCTCCTATTTTAAATGGTTTCAAAGGACAAATATCGCGAAATCCAACTTGTCAGAAAGCAGTATTCATTTCAGCAAAGTGATAAATATGAACGCCTGGTCTATTTGAAATTGCCGCATGATACATAGATTTTGCCACTTGTGCCGCCTCGATAGGTTTGTATATAGAAGGAACTAAAAAGGCGAGTGGTTTCATGAAAAGGGTAGAAATGATTTCGCCAAATCTGAATTCTTTTCTATTCCCTAATAAAAGGGATGGGCGAAAAATAGTTATAGAAGGTATATTTCTCTTAACTACATAATCTTCAACTTCACCTTTTAATGCCAGGTAGAAATTTCCGCTTTTACTGTCCGCACCCACGGAAGAAACCAATAAAAAGGTCGTTCCCCCGTTTTCTTCACAAAATTGAGCGGCCTTTTCAGGTATATCAACATCGATTTTTCGGTAGGCTACTTTATCCCCATTTACTTGTTTCTGGGTAGTTCCGACCGAACAAAATACAACGTCGCAAGAACTTAGCGCATTTTTAAAAGACAAATCGTCAGAAAAATCAATGACTATGTTTTTAACTCTTTCATCATCAAACACCAAGTCACGTCGCGTTATCACATAGATGTCAGCAAAATGGCTATCTTTTAAGAGAAGGCTTAACAACTGATTGCCAATTAAACCTGTTGCGCCTATAATAGCTACATTTTTCTTTTTCATTAACTTCTTTTTTTATATCATAATTACATCAAAATGTAGTTGTTTGTTCTGTTAAACGTCTTTAGTTTTACATAATGAGTTATTTAACACAAGGATTTTTTTTTAGGTTTTTAATAAAATATTCCATTAACTTTGTTTTTGGATTTTAAGACTTTATTTAGCTCAATTTTTTAAAAATATGAGGGGTCAACTAGGAAATTATGGAATAATCTTAATGTATATTATTCCAATTTTTTTGTTTTTCGTTTTACTTGAGAAAACGTACGCCTGGTATTTTAAAAAAGAGCCATTCAAGCAAATGGATTTAATTTCGAGTCTCAGTGCTGGTTTTTCAAATTCAATTAAGGATGCATTAGGTATCGTATTTGTTATTGTTTCTTATGGTTTTATGGTATCAAAACTAGCTATTTTTGAGATAAAATCGACGCCGTTACTTTATATTACCACTTTTGTTATCCTTGATTTTTATGGCTATTGTACCCATCGGCTGGCGCACTCCATCAATTTCTTTTGGAACAAACATGCTATCCATCACAGTAGTGAAGAATTTAATCTGGCTTGTGCGTTAAGACAGCCAGTGGCTCAATTTGTAAATTTATTCACTTTTATTCTATTGCCGGCAGCTATTCTGGGTATTCCCGCCCAGGTTGTCGCCATAGTAACTCCTATCCATTTTTTCTTACAGTTTTGGTACCACACCGTTCACATTGGAAAATTGGGCTTTCTTGAAAAGATTATTGTCACCCCTTCTCATCATAGAGTTCATCATGCCATAAACCCAATATATCTTGATAAGAATCATGGTCAGATATTTATTATCTGGGATAAGTTATTTGGTACTTTTCAAGAAGAGTTAGACGAAGTGCCACCAGTGTATGGTATCACAAGACCTATGAAAACATGGAATCCGATAAGGATTAACTTCAAACATCTTACCCTATTGATTCAGGATGCCATTCACACCAAAAGCTGGAAAAATAAATGGCTCATTTGGTTTAAACCCACAGGTTGGCGTCCAGATGATGTAATAGAAAAATATCCGGTTGAAAAAATAAAAGATCCTTATCAATTCGATAAATATGAAACAAGTTCCTCGCCTCTTCTAATGGTTTGGTTATGGATACAGGTTGCAGTCACCTTAATATTCATGTATTATTTGTTTGCAAACCTGGCGGACATTGGTAAACCTCATATATTTATTTATGGAGGTTTTCTGATCCTTCAGATATTTGCATATTCAGAACTTATGGATGGAAGTAAACAAGCTTTTGGATGGGATGTATTAAAATTAATGACTGGAGTGCTCATCTTATTTTATTTCGCGGGTTGGTTTGGTGCTTCCGGCATTTATGCTTCCCTCGTATTAAGTTATTTGTTGCTATCCGCAGGGGTCACTTATTATTTTACCTTTTTAGACAAGAACAGGCAGCTTGTTAAGGTTTCCGAGGCTTAAGCTATTCGGTCATAAATGAGGAATTGACTTTGGAATTTATTTTTTTCATCAGGAAGATTGACCTTTTCAGAAACACATTGCCACTCTTTTTCATCCCAAATGGGAAAAAAGGTATCCGCCTCAGGAATAGTTGTATTAACTTTAGTGATATACATTCGGTCCCAAAGGGAAGATGATTGTTTATATATCTGGCCACCGCCGATGATAAATGCCTCTGTTTCACCTTGGCTTAGCGCCAGATCCAACGCTTCATTTATAGAATGGACGGTATGGAATTGGGAAGAAATTAAAAATGGATCGGAGGTAATTACAATATTATTCCTTTTTGGCAGAGCTTTCCCAATAGAATCAAATGTTTTACGTCCCATAATCACCGTATGCCCGATGGTTATATCCCTAAAATATTTCAAATCAATAGGAAGATACCAGGGAATCATATCTTTTTCACCTATGGCGAGATTATCGGAAATGGCTACAATAGCTGAAATGCGCATCGTTTAATTTATTTTTTGAGTTTCCATTTTCATTATCGGTGGAAGAATCAAATTGGGAAAAACAGGTTTTTCGGGAATCCCATGTTTAGAAAGGATGGGTCTTATTATTTTTAAGTCCTGTTTTAATTTTTCCTTAATATAAGCGGGAATAGGAAAAGGATCCCGTTGATTTAATTCACTGAATAACGTAGCGGGGAGCGTATAATATTTAACGGAGGCAGGCGCTCTGTGAACATACCTGAAAACGGGAATATATTGGGTTCGTGTTATACAAGTGGATCCAAAAGGCAATTCTTTTTCAAGTTCGACTTCTACCATTGCACCAATATCTGTATAGGTTTTTATCTGCCCGGAAATAAAATTCCCCAACGAATAGGCAACCACTGTTAGTTCTCCCTTTCTAATGGAATCAGTTTGGGTCGTTAGTTCAATGGATTGAACCACATGAGGATGAGAGCCAATGACGACTTTAGCGCCCCAAAGGAATAATTTTTGTGCCAGTTGGCGTTGATAAGAGGTTTCAACCAGTTGGTATTCATTTCCCCAATGCACCATAACAATAATAGCATCTGGATTGGCAGCTCTTGCCTTTTCCATATCTGCTGCCATCTGTTTTTCATCTAATAGGTTGACAATGACAGGTGGTTTAGTGGGAATGCCATTTGTCCCATAAGTATAGTTCAGAAAGGCCAGTTTAAAATTTCCATGCTGGATTAGCAGGGGATAATTCAAAGATCGGTCCATGCTGTCCAGAAAAGTGCCAGTCTGGTGAAAACCCAGGTTTCGAAGGGTGTGGATGGTGTTTTCAACCCCTGTCTTACCAGCATCATTAGAATGATTATTAGCTGTTACCATCATATCGAACCCTGCTTCTTTTAAGGCAACAGCGACGGCGTCGGGGCTGCGGAATTGTGGATAACCTGAGTAGGGAGGTTTACCTGGAAGGGTGAATTCTAAATTTCCAATGGCCAGATCTGCCTGTTTTAATATTGGAGCAACGTATTTGAAGCAATGATGGTAGTCATAGGTACCATCAGGTAACAATGCAGCTTTAATCTGGGTACTATGACCCATAATATCACCAGCGAAAATAAGTTTTAGTTTTTCTGTAAATACTTGACAATGAACCTGTAAGTTTAAGGTGATGCCTAATAAAAGAAGAAAGGTATGTTTCATTATGGCTTTACGTTTAGCAAATTAGCTTCCATCATTCTTTTCTCTAAATTTTTTCTATCGTCGCCTCTGATTTCTCCTTTTAAATATTTTTCAATGATTAAACTGGCGATAGGGGTGGCATAAGTTCCACCAAAACCAGCATTTTCAATGTACACGGAAAGGGAAATTTTAGGAGCTACTTTAGGGGCAAAGCAAAAGAAAATAGAGTGATCCTTTCCTGAAGGATTTTCTGCGGTTCCCGTTTTTCCACAGATAGGAATATCGACAATAAAACCACTTTTTGCTGTTCCGGCCAAGAGTGCTTTTTCCATACCATCAATCACAGGTTCAAAATGCTGTGTTTTAATTCCAACATTTATCTTTGTTCTATATTTTAAGGGTATTTGTTTATTATCCTCATTAAATCCTTTGACGATATGGGGCGTGTAATACCAGCCACGATTTGCTATCATAGCGGCAGCATTGGCCAGCTGAATGTTCGTTGTCAATAATTCACCCTGTCCGATACCTACGGAACGTATCCACACGGAGTTCCAGCGGGGATTCTTAAACCAATCGGTATAAAAGGTAGAGCTTGGATAGTTACCTGCTTTCTCCCCCGGGAAATCGATATCCAGTTTTTTTCCGAAGCCAAACCGATCTAAATAGGTATTTAAGGTATCCAGGCCTCTTGAAGGATTATAAAAGCCGTATTTATCTACCAATTCTCTAAAAACGGTAACAAAATAGGCATTACATGAATTTTGAATACCTGCTGCCACCGTGCGGCAAGTAGCATGATTGTGGCATCCGGTTAATCGCATACTACCAAAATAATAAGCACCATTACATGATATGGTTCTGTTGGGTTGCAAGGTTTCTTTTTCCAGGGCTACCAAAGCGAGTAAAGGTTTGAAAAGAGACCCTGGAGGATATTGTGCACTGGTAGAACGGTCAAAGAGAGGTAAATCTTTATTTAATTGAAGCGACTGAAAGAATTTCCCTCTGTTAGGATTTGTAATAGCCATGAGCGTTGGGTTATAGCCGGGAGAGGTGACCAAGGCTAAAATTTCGCCTGTTTCAGGTTCAATAGCTACAATAGCGCCTCTTTTATTTACCATTAATGATTCAGCATATTCTTGAAGATCAATATCTAAGGAGGAAATTAAATCTTTACCTGAAATAGCTCTGGTATCCAATAATCCATCCTTAAAAACGCCTTCTTCCCGGCCCAAATTATCTTTAAGTACGTATCGGTAACCCTTTAATCCCCGCAATTCGTCTTCGTACACTTTTTCTAAACCCGATGCACCGACATAATCACCGGCGACGTAAATACTTTCAGGATTCTTAACTTCATTTTCATTAACCTCTCTGATATAGCCAAGAAAATGACCTGCGGAATGAGAAGAATATTCCCTTACATTTCTAATCGTGATATCAAACCCTGGGAAAAGATGTAAATTTTCCTGAAAGGCAGCATAAATATTTGCGGGTATTTTACTTAAGAATAAAAAAGGTACATTCTTGGAAAATTGCCCGCTTTTCCAGTCTTTATCTAAGTTTTTTATAAACGTTTCTTTCGATATATTTAAAAGAGAACAAAATCTATTGGTATCCATTGCCGGATTAATTCTTTTCACCGTAGCCAGTAAGTCATACATAGGA
Source organism: Bacteroidota bacterium (assembly GCA_017858735.1). Lineage (GTDB taxonomy): Bacteria > Bacteroidota > Bacteroidia > Chitinophagales > Saprospiraceae > BJGN01. Next base: position 53,803 of record JAFMBH010000008.1, on the reverse strand, counting down.
TTGTTATATACCAGTAATTTTCGGTTTCGGTCATAAATCAGGCCCCGGGAAGGATATTGTGTATAGCGTTCTACCACCATTGAAGAGGCTCTGTTTCTGAAACCCTCGTCAATAACCTGAAGTTGCAGTGCTTTAGCAATCAGAATGATAGTTCCTATCAGGAAAATGATTAAAATGGTTGAAGATCTCTTTTTGTCTTTTTCCATAACCTGATAAATTTTATTAATCTAGGGGGTTTAAAATAATCACGATTAAGAAAATGAAAAGGGTGGAAACGAACCAGCTGAGCAAGGTTTTTATCAATATTGCCCCTAAAAATAATGGAGTAAAGACTTCCATAGAAAAATAAAAAAGAATGTGTACCAAAGAAAGGATACTTATAAATGAGGCAAACCAAGGCCATTTAAATCGTTGTAAGGTTGGACTATGTAACTTATCGTAACCGCCGCGTGGTTCAAGTAACCTTAGTATAATGGGTCTTACAGCGATGGTGAAAACAGATGCGCCTGCATGAAGCCCGGGAGATTGCATGCTTATATCAACGATCAATCCAATGCCAAAAGCAAGCAGGAATTGTAATTCTCTGGGAGTACGAAAAGGAAGTAATAAATAAGCCAATGGGAATAATATTATATCAATGTAATAAGGACCTAAAGGGCCTATCCTTGCCTGACTGAACACAATGATTTGCAATAACAAAAGTATTATAAAACGAGTTCCATTATTTAGCAGCGCAAGATTCATAGCGATTTCGTCTGAAGGTAAAGGGAGTCTAATGCCGGCGTTTCGTAATTAATAACGACATAAGCAAATTTAATTTTTGTCATGTCCTGATAGAGTTTCACTTTTAATTCATAAGTGCTGGAACCGGGAGGAATTCTTTTTCCCACAATTTTCCCTAAATTGATGCCACTGGGAAATAAGTTAGAATAACCGCTGGTTTCGACTTTATCACCTAGTTTGATAGGTACGTGTTTTGGAATATCATTGAGTGTCATATAGCGAACATCTCCATTATTATTCCAAACTAAAGACCCAAAATAGCCTTTATCTTTAATGCGTGCACTGATTTTCGTTTGACTATTAAAAATAGACATAACGGTAGTATAGTTGTCATTGACAGCTTTTGTGATGCCAATAATACCGTTTTCACCAATAACTCCTTGATTTTCGGTTATTCCTGCTTTTCTGCCTTTGTTTAGAGAGAGGAAATTATTCCGAAGGGAAATGGAATTATTGACAACCCTGGCGGACACCAGGTTGAATATCTGGTTTTGTGTAACCTTAAGATCTAAGTCTTCGGGTTTTGCCCCTTGTTTTTCTGCCAGATTAAATAACTTAGCTTTTAGTTTAGCATTTTCTTTTAGCAGAATATTGTTTTGTTCTTTTAAAGAAAAATAACCACGAATATTACTGGCTTGATTAGAAACATTCCCGGAAATAACATTTATGGTGTTATGGTAAATCTTTGCCTGAGCATCATTGTAAGTAATAATAAGGTAGAAGCTAATCCCTTCTAACAACAAAAAAAGGATAAGATTTCCTAATTCGGAAAAAACCTTTGACCCTTGAAGCATAAGCAATATTGAATACTAACCGTATTCCGGTTTATTTAAACACTTTTCCGATCAATTAAAAAAGTATATCGATCCGTTTCTTTCAAGGCAATACCAGTACCACGAACAACGGCACGCAAAGGATCATCGGCCACTTGTACATTAAGTTTAGTTTTCATTGCCAACCTTTTATCCAAACCACGAAGGAGCGCACCGCCCCCTGTTAGATACAGACCTTTTTTATAAATATCAGAGGCTAGTTCCGGAGGTGTAGCCTCCAAAGCTATAAGCACAGCATCTTCAATTTTTGAAATGGATTTATCCAATGCGGAGGCTATCTCGCGATAGGAAACTTTTATTTGGCGGGGAATCCCTGTCATTAAATCCCTTCCATTTACCGCATAATCTTCAGGCGGATTTTCAAGTTCATGGAGGGCAGAGCCAACATGAATTTTAACTTGTTCGGCCGTACGTTCACCAATCAGAATATTATGTTGCCTTTTCATATACTGAATAATATCGCCCGTTAGCTCATCTCCGGCAATACGGATAGACTGGTCACAAACAATTCCTGACAAGGCAATAACAGCAATCTCAGTAGTACCACCACCAATATCAATAATCATGTTACCTGAGGGCTCTTCCACATCGAGACCTATTCCCAAAGCGGCGGCCATAGGTTCATGGATGAGATAAGTTTCTTTGGAATCAACGTGATCAGCAGAATCAAAAACAGCCCTTTTTTCAACTTCCGTAATTCCCGAAGGGATACAAATAACCATTTTCAAATGAGAAAAAAAGCGTTTTCTTTGGCCAATCATATTGATCATACCCTCAATCATGATTTCAGCAGCTTGAAAATCAGCGATTACACCATCCTTCAGGGGACGAATGGTTTTTATATCGTCATGCGTCTTTTCATGCATGTTCATTGCCTTAGTGCCAACAGCAATGGTTAATCCAGTTTTTCGGTTAATGGCAACAATAGAAGGTTGATCAACAACGACTTCGCCGTTTTGAATAATAAGCGTGTTGGCAGTTCCTAAATCTATAGCCAACTCTTGACGAAAAAAACTGAAGAAGTTCATCTGGTAAATTTAATAGCAATAACCTATTTTCTTAAAAAAAAGTACAATCAATTGCAAAATTAATAATAATTCCATCAAATTAAGATAATTTAAGGTGTAACCCGCACTTCTGTGAAATTATCTTGAGAAAAATATTTATTTGCCATTTCTTGTATTTGAAAAGGGGAAACGGAATTTATTTTTTCTATCTCAGTGGCGTAATCTATTTTTTCTAATCCTTCCATCGCTCTTTCTCTTATAACCTCCATCGCCTGTAATGTTCCATCCAGTGCATTTAGTTCAGAACCAATTAAATAGCTCTTAACCATTTTCAAAAACGAGGTTGATACAGGCTTGTTTTTGAGAAGATTGATTTCTTTAAATATTTCCTTTCTGGTAGGATTTAAGTAATCGGGAGATAATTCTGCATTAATCCATAGTGATCCCATATCGGGATAAGTATCGAGGTTAGATTGAATATGATAAGTATAGCCAAGTTTCTCCCGAATATTTGTCATTAAGCGGGAGCCAAAAAATCCGCCAAGAATGGTATTCAAAACAAGCAGGGTTGGATAATCATCGTGTTGTCTTACCCCCGTCAGGTATCCGATATGAAGGGACGACTGCAGGGTACCTGGTAACTTTATCTCGGTTGTGCCAAAGGTAGGATTTACTTTGGGTATGACTGGAGAAGGCGGGCTTTTTTTGCCTTTAAAGAGCTGACCCACAGTTTTATTTAACATTTCTAAAAATGGCAGAGGTACATTGCCGGAAAGAAAACACTGACAAGTTTCCGTGCTATACCAGTCAGAATGATGCTTTTGAAGATCTTCCTTAGTAAGATCTTCAAAAATCTCCTGATTGGAATTCCAGCCAAAGGGATGATTTTCACCCAGTAAAATTGCGGTGAAGGTTCTGTAACCAACTACGTCAGGTTTAGTTAATTCAACTTTTAGCCGGGCAACATTTCTTTGGACAAATGCGTGAATTTCCGATGTGGGGAACGTCGGATTTTCAAGAATATCAGCAATCACAGGGAGGGCTTCCATACCAAACCGGCTTAAGCCAAGCCAGGAAAAATGGGAATAATCCAATTGCACGGGGGACTCCCAGGAACTTCCCAGGGTGTCCATTTTTTCAGCAAAGGCTTTTCCGGAATATTGGGAGCTACCTTCTTTTAACATCGAGGCGGTGGCTCGTGCTACCATTCGTTTGTGTTCGTGTTGCCTGCCTACATTAAAGCAAATATCTAAGCGCAATGCCTCCGTTTCTGAGCCATGAAGAATGGTAACGGGAAGGCCATTATCCAGAAATATTTTTTCACTATCGGGAAGTTTTACCCCTGAAATGGTACTTACACGAGGCGATCTCCTTCTATTTAAACTCATTCCCTAATTTTTATGGTGTCAAAGTTAACAGGGTTTAGATAGATTATTACAGGACGCAGAAAAAAGTTATAATTACCATAAAATTTGGCTATTTTTACACCAAAGAAAATAAAATGAAATTTAGCATATCTTCCTCCGAGTTGCTTAAGCAGTTACAAATTGCTGTTGGCACCATTTCCTCGAATCCTTCCTCCGCTATCATGGAAGGTTTTTTATTTTCCATCCAGGATAGTGTCCTGACAATATCAGCCACGGATAATGAAACAGCTATTTCAACGGAAATGGATGTTATGGCTGATTTTAATGGGAAAGTGGCCATTCCTGGAAAAATTTTGATGGATACCCTCAAGGCTTTGCCCGCTCAGCCTATTACCTTTCAAATCGATGATAAAAATTTCGGTATTGAAATAACTTCAGCGTATGGAAAGTATAAACTCGCTGGTGAAAATGGAGCTGATTTTCCTGCCATTCCAACGCCTGATGAAGTAGAAGCGGTGAGCCTTTCCGGTCTGGCCCTGCTTCAAGGTATTTCTAAAACTATTTTTGCAACGAGCACTGATGATTTACGACCAGCAATGATGGGCGTCTATTTTCAAATTGATACGAACAAAATTTCTATGGTGGCAACAGATGCCCATAAATTGGTTCGTTATGTTTGTACCGATATAACAAGTGCTGTTACTTCTTCTTTTATAATGCCTAAAAAGGCGCTCAATCTTTTGAAAACAGTGGTTCCTGCCGATGCGGAAATTACTCTTTCCTTTAATAATAGCTACGCATTTTTTACCTTCAATAAAATAAAACTGGTTTGTCGTCTGATCGATAACAAATATCCTGATTATAACGCAGTTATCCCTGTCGATAATCCCCTCAGTGTGCAGATTTCAAGACACGATTTTCAAAATTCTCTTAAAAGAATTGCTATTTACGCCAATAAAACAACAAATCAAGTGGTGCTGAATATTACCAAAGGTAGTATGACGGTTTCAGCACAAGATTTGGATTTTTCTAATGAGGCCATTGAGCAACTTCCTTGTAATTATGACGGATCTCCCCTGGTTATTGCTTTTAATGCAAAATTTATGGCGGAAATGTTAGGTGTTTTAGATTCTGAAGAGGTGTTGCTGGAATTATCTACTCCCTCAAGAGCGGGACTTATGTTCCCCTCAGAGCAAAAAGAGGGTACAGATATTTTAATGTTGGTAATGCCTGTGATGCTAAGTAACTAATGAAGTTAACTTTCAACATATATTTCTTCGGTTTCTTCCTTTTCTGTGCTATTTTTAGTTGTAAAAAAAATGAACGTGTTGAAGAGAATCAGGAGAAAGCAGTTATGGGTTCGCCTGAAAATTTTATACAGCAATACCAGCAATGGTTAGATATAAATAATTTTGAAAAGGCTGAGGAATATGCAACAGAAGAGGAAAAATTAAGGTTAAATGATTTAAAGAAGTTTGTGTTTAAAACCCAGGAAACACTGGATTCCTCTTTGCTAAAGACCTCCTTCCTGGCTATTAATTGCTTGCCAAAAGGAGAGCATACCATTTGTGTATGTAAAATAAAAGATCAGTTCGAAGTGTATGATAATACGTTTTATTTAAAAAAATCAGCAGGTAAATGGTTAATGGACGCTCCTCCCGAAGAAGCACAAATTTATCAGGACGAAGAACTCCAGAAAATTATTGATAGTATTTTTTTAACGATGGAAAATAAATTCCAGCAATGATATAGATCTATGAAAGTTGGCCTTTTCTTTGGTTCTTTCAATCCTATTCATAACGGCCATCTGGTTATAGCTGAATTCATGGCTACCCAAACTGATCTCGACGAGGTGTGGTTTGTGGTATCCCCCCACAATCCTTTGAAAAACAAAAAATCATTAGCCAATGATTACGATCGACTGGCCTGGGTTCAAGATGCAATTGCCGATAACCCCAATTTAAAGGCCTCGTCCATTGAGTTTACCCTACCACAACCATCATTCACCATAGTTACCTTAGCTGTGTTAAAGGAAAAGTTTCCCGATAAAAATTTCCATCTTATTATGGGCGGAGATTCATTGCTTAGTTTACCTAAATGGAAAAATGCAGATATCATATTGAGAGATTTTCCCATTTATGTATATACAAGACCTGAGTATGAAACGGCGCCAATGGAGGAAAATGCTAAGGTTAAAATTTTTAAAAATGTGCCTCAAATGAATATTTCTGCCAGCTATATAAGACAATGCATTAAAGCTGGTTTTTCTATTCGCTATCTTGTTCCCGATGCAGTTTTTAATGCCATACCTGCCTCAACAAATTTTAAAAACGATTAGCCCAATGAATAGTACCCTCAGGTTTTTACTCTTCAGCCTTTTATTTTTGTTAAATGGGTTTTTATTGCAGGGCCAGGATACCTCAAGATTAAGAATACTGGAGTGGCAAAGTTTATTTCCACTGCGGCAAGGGCAACAAGTAACTCAAAGTGAAAATAAAATTTTCTATATCGCTTCTCAATCTATAGTTTCTATTGATAAATCTGATTTTTCCATAGAACAATTTGACAAATCGAGTGGATTGAGCGACGTAAAGTTAAAATTTATACAATTTAATTCATTTAGAAAGGAACTGATCGTTGCTTATCAAGACGGAGTTTTTGATATAATGGATCAAAAGGGTAAGGTGGTCAGTCTTCCTCAAATCAGAAATTTTAAAAATTTCACTGGAGATAAATCGATAAACCAACTTTATTTAGCTGCAGGAGATTTGTTATTGATTGCCACTCAATACGGTGTTTCAGCCTTAAATTTGGCTAAAAGGGAATTCTCTTTTTCTGTATTTACTGGTTTACCTGTTAAAAATGTTATTCTTCATAAAGGATTTATCTATGCAGCTACGGAGAAAGGCTTATACCGCATTGAGGCAACTCACGCTAATCCGGAGAATTTTAATAATTGGAAATGGTTGAAAATGCAAGACGGCTTTCCTTCTGGATTTTGTTCTGCCCTCGGCATTTTTAAAGGTAGTTTATATTTTAATGTTGGTAACGTCTTATTTAAATACGATGAAAATATTAAAAGCGCTAAGGAGGTGTTCACTTACTCACATCAGCATTTATTATTTTTAAATGGAAATGGAGTACAATTGTTAGCGGGTTACAGATGTTCAGATAACTCGTGTAATCAAGACGAAATTATTATCGTCAAGGAAGATATGCCTCCTACCAAAATTCCAGGTAACTGCATAGGCAGGTTACAAAATGTAATCCAGGAAGAAAATGGAAGAATTTGGTTCGGCGATGAATACCAGGATTTCAGGTATATGGATAAAATAACGGATAGCCAATGTAAGAGATTTTCACTTAATTCGCCCTTTTCAGCCTCGTCCAGATGGTTAACCATTTCACCAGAAGGGGTATTATGGCTCGCGTCAGGGGGGGTGACTCAAAATTTTGGATATCGGTTTCTGGACCATGGATTCGCTTCATTAAAAGATGGTACCTGGCGCATTTACAATAGGTTTAACACGCCCGCTATGTTAGGTGAAAATACGAATTCACCAGATGACGACTTGTATGATATCATTACCATGGCGGTACATCCTACCAATGGCAAAGTATATGCTGGTTCTTTCCTGGAAGGATTGCTTCAATTGGATGGAGAAAAAATAGTCAGGTTCGATGAAAAAAATTCTTCGCTGAATAATACAGTTGGAGACGCTATTAGAACCAGGGTCAGTGGATTAGCTTTCGATAAAGATAAAAATTTGTGGATTGCTAACCATCTGGCAGAGAAGCCTATATCTGTATTAACTGATAAAGGAGAGTGGCAATCCTTTAAACCTAATTGTGCAGAAACCCAACTTCACCAGGTAGGAATAGATGGTAATGGATTCAAATGGTTTGTTTCTTCTTCTTCCTCCAATGGCGTATTGGTTTTTGATGCTGGAGACCTGAAAAATCCTTCCGACGATCGTTGCAGATTAATTAATACCAGCACAAGCAGACTTCCTACCAATCAGGTAAATTGTTTAGCCGTTGACAGAGAGGGATATGTTTGGTTGGGTACGGCAAAGGGCATTGTTATTTTTGAATGTGGTGGTAGTATTTTTGATAATAATTGTAAAGGCGAGTTGAGAATTGTTGAACAAGACGGTTTCCTCGATTATCTGCTATCCACAGAAGAAATTTTATCTATAGCTGTTGACGGAGGTAACAGAAAATGGATTGGAACAAAAAATGGATTATTTATCCTTTCTGCCGATGGACGTAAAACGGTAGGTCGTTTTAATACCTTAAACTCACCCTTGCCGGGTAATTCCGTTCAGGCAATTTCTATAGATGCCAAGTCAGGTAAGGCTTATATTGGAACAGAGAATGGGTTGGTCGTTTTACAAAGTGAGGCGGTGGAGGCTAAAATTTTTCACTTAGGTAAAAAAATGGAAATTTATCCTAATCCTGTTCCCCCCTCTTTTTCTGGTCCCGTAGCTATAAGAGGTCTGGCAAGAGACGCGGTGATCAAAATTTCGGATATAAATGGGAAATTAGTATTTGAAACAAAGGCAGTTGGAGGCCAAGCTTTATGGTACGGGAAAGATTTTCAGGGTAATAACGTAAGGTCAGGTGTTTATCTTGTTTTTAGTACATCCAATCCTTCTTTAATAGGGTTTAGTAACCCAGACACCTCTGTGGGTAAGATTGTGTGGATAGGAAGAGAGGATTGAATTGATTATTTTAGGTTTGAGGCTTCAATTATTTCTTCGTAATAATCTTCATAAATTGGAAGAATATTATTTATGTCAAACCGTTTTGCCTGAGCAAGCGCCTGGGTTCTAAAAGTGGTTAAAGTTTCCTCGCTACTTAAAATATATATGGCATTTTTAGCCATATCGTTTACATCGCCTATTTCGCTGACAAAACCAGTTACTCCGTGAACATTTACCTCTGGAATACCACCTGCATTAGTAGAAATGACAGGCACTTCGCAGGCCATGGCTTCAAGAGCGGCTAATCCAAAAGATTCTTTTTCAGAGGTTAGCAAGAAGAGATCTGAAACAGCCAAAAGTTCTTCAATGGCATCTTGCTTTCCTAAAAACCTAATCTGGTCACCCAGCCCAAGGCTTCGCGAATAAGATTCTGCATTCCACCGTTCCGGACCATCGCCAATAAGCAACAATTTGGAGGCTAATTGTTCATTCACTTTGGCAAAGACAGAAATAACATCTTCTACTCTTTTTACCTTCCTGAAGTTGCTAACATGAATAAGAATCCTTTCGTCATCCAAAGCTATGGCCTTTCGAAAATGTTCTTTATTGCTTCGTTTAAATCTGTCGAAATCTATGAAATTTGGAATTACCTTAATATCCTTTTTGATATTAAAATAATCGTATGTCTGTTGTTTTAAATGGTCAGAAACTGCGGTAACCCCATCAGATTTGTTAATGGAAAACTCAATAACAGGTTTGAATGCACTGTTATTACCAACGAGCGTAATATCGGTACCGTGAAGTGTTGTGATAACCGGAACATAACGACCTTCGCTCAGCAGTATTTTTTTTGCCATATAGGCGACGGCGGCATGAGGAATGGCATAGTGCACATGAAGTAAATCGAGGTTTTCGAAGCGCACTACATCAACCATTTTTCCTGCTAAAGCTGTTTCGTAGGGTGGAAATTCAAACAAAGGATAATCAGAAGTATCCACTTCATGATAAAAGACATTTTCTTGAAAATGTCCAAGTCTGGCTGGTCGTCGATAAGTGATAAAGTGTATTTGATGACCTTTACGTGCCAATCCAAGTCCAAGCTCCGTAGCTATAACACCACTTCCTCCGTAAGTAGGGTAACAAACAATGCCTATTTTCATGCTGCCTTTAATCGATAATAACCAATGGAAGCCCCAATTGTTTATCATTGACCTGAACGGACACCCAATAAACGCCTGGAACTTGTTTATTAATATTTAAAGTGAGATTATGAGATGCAGCAATGTCTGTTTGGGTCTGGTAAATAATGGCCCCTAAAGCATTGAAAATTCTTATGGTAGCCCTGTCTGCTTTTGTTAAAGTAAATGAAATAGCTGGGTTTGCTGAGGTAGGATTAGGAAAAAGGGAAATGCCATTCATCCAGGAGGCAACCTCCTTGGTGTTGGTTGGAACACCCACTTTCACTTCCACGTTATCGGTACAACCAAAAGCATCATTTACGGTAACTTTATAGGTGCCTGGATTTAATATTTCGGCAGTTTTACTTTTTGCGCCATTACTCCACAAGTAGGTGTAGGGTCCAGCGCCATTTTCCACAGAAATAGTTACTACGGCTGGTTGATTGGAATTTGAAGAAAGCCCACTGACTATTCTGGCAGAAAGAGAAAGATTTGAAGGGCATCGAATAAGGTTAAAATTATCTAAATCTACCCAGTAATTGCCCGATCCCCAAAGGGCACTTACTTTAACGACCACATTTTTACCAGCATAAGGCGACAGATCGACCGCGATGGTTCTAAATCTATTACTAACCTGATGTGTCGTGTTATTTATGGTTCGTATCACTTGAAAAGTAGCACCACAATCTGTCGAAATAGCTATTTCTAATCGATCGGAGCTATTCCATGTTGCACCTATTTTACCTTCACTTTCAAAAGTCACCGCTCTGTAATCAAACCGCAGGGTATCTTTTAAGGAAATAAGGCCGATGGGCGCTGTTAAAAGATCAAAACGAGGATCGGAAGAAGTGAGTAAATCTGATACCACGTATGATTTATTATTATGCCCCTTGGTAACAATATGATCAGTACTAACCCAGTCTGCAGGTAGCTTACCCATCTCAAAATCTTCTTTGAAAGGGAAGGTAGTGTTTGTTTTAAAGGTAAAATAGGACGTATCATTATGCGTTAACGAGGATTCTCCTACTATCCAGGCTTTTATATTATAAGTACCTGGTTTTGACGAATCAAATCCTTGCTTGAACGTAAAAAGTTTGTTTTGACCACTATTTACCGTTAAAGTTGAGGCTGATTCAGTTATAATAGGTCCGCCATTTATTTGATAGGCAAGATTTAGACTAGTCAAATTAGATTTTCCAATATTTCCAATATTTAAAATGACGTTATCGGTGATATTTTCACAAACCGATTTTCTGCTGTTTTTAACATTTAAAGCGACCAAATCGAAGTTAGATGCAGAAATATTTATGTTATCAAGCAGCACACCTTCTCTTTGAACGCCGAGATCACTGTTAAATACAAATCTAATCTTTACTTTGGGGTTACCCGCAACGCCGGGAATAACGTGAGCAGCTAAGAACCAGCCATCTGCGTGCCCATTTCCATTCCAAAGCCATCTATCAGTGTCATTGTACCAGTTTGTTCCTGATGAGGGAGAGCCCAATCTAAGCCATGATTTTCCATCGTCTTTTGAATATTCAATCCAAAGACCGTCACAACAGCGTTCAATATCTATTTGGACTCTAAAGGATAAAATGGGATCCTGGGTAGTTCTTGAGAAATCAAAACAAGGAGAATTTAAGTAAGAAAGTTCGTTTGATGAATGATTGCCATTTAGGTTGGTTCCCCATGATTTAATGCCGCTGAAGGCATTTTTAAGGGTGGATCCATTAGGAGTGCCGAGTGCCCAACTATTAAATTGACTCTTAGCATCGACTGTCCAACCTGTGAATTTTTCTTCCAGGGTAGTTAAATATGGTAAAGTGGTAATGGTTGGGATGCTTATTACTTTAGCGGTCATGCTATCGTTTTTAACCTCGCCGTCTTTATCCATTAGCGTCCAGGCTACGATATTATATTCCCCGGGAGCAGAAAAGTTAAAGGGTTGATCGAATGCGGTTATATTGGCACTGTCAACACCTACAACGCCCGTATAGAAACCATCTACAGGACGATTTATGGGTACTTCCACCCGATTAATCAGGTAGCCATAAGGAATTAAAGACTGTGGTTCGCCACCATAGTTAAAAATAGCTACTTTCACTGAATCATTACCTAACCCGCAGTCAGAAAAAGGAGCTACGAGACTAGAAATTCCGAGATCTAATTTCCATCTGGTTTCAATACTAAAAGGTCCGATAGGTCGGCTGGTATCTCCCGCTGGACAGATGCTGGCAAGGGAATAGGTATAAATAGTATGTTCGCTTAATTTACTTAATAGCGTATCATTTTTTGTGATTCGGAAAGTATCTGCATTGAGAATGGGGGAATTTTTAAAAAGTAGTAAGGTAGAAGTTGCCCCAGCTACGGATTGCCAGCCAAGATTGGCCGTTTGAGAACCTATGAAACCAGGCGTTACAAAAAACCTTGGGGGTGCAGGACAGGAAGGGCACAAGGATATATTTTTATAAACGATACCCGCCGTTGGTAACTTTCCTTTTTGAGAAAACAGCACAGAATCACGTTCATTTCTTAGTTCGTATTGAATTTCTTCGTCGTACAGACCCGTGTTAAAGCGTATGGTTATGGAATCTCCTTTATGGACTTGAAGATAAAAAGTTTCTTTACTTCCAGTTTGTAGGGTAAACCGGTTCACCTTATTCCCAACAATAATTTCTAAGGAAGCATCATTCCATCCATCGAGACCCAGGTCAGCACACTCGAGTTTATAGGTACAGGCAGGGGTATTTTGGCCTATTAACCCTACATTGCAAAATAACGGAAGTAGAAAAAGCAAGTGGCTGAATGTCAATTTCATATATTTTTAATTAAAGGTCTTTCCTGTTTAACGAATGTACAGATGTTAAAAATAACATTTTAAAAATTTAAATGAAGCAATTTAACAATAATCGCTGTTGAAAAATAATGCAATAATCGAAATTTAACCTAATGATTCAAAAGACCTTTATTTTAAACCTTTTTAGTATGAAATTGTTTAGCAGCAAAATATAAAGGTTTGGCTGTATATTCTATTGTTGATTTGGAAAAACTTACGGGTGTAAAAGCACACACTATTCGTATTTGGGAACAACGATATGGGGTAATTACACCCAAAAGAACGCAGTCCAATATCAGATACTACCAGGACGATGATTTAAAGCAGTTGTTGAATATTGCCATTTTAAATAAAAATGGGCATAAAATTTCAAGGATAGCTCAAATGCAGCCTGACGAAATAAATGAAACTGCCGCTGCGCTCTCTTCTATTGATGTTTCTTACGGAGCGCATTTAGATGCGCTAACAATAGCCATGATTGAAATGGATGAGTTGAAGTTCGATAAAATTATCAACACTCACATTCAACAACTGGGTTTTGAACGTGCTATGATCGAGCTCATTTATCCTTTCCTGGACAAACTTAGTATTCTCTGGTTAACAGGTTCCATAAGCCCTGTGCAAGAAAATTTTATAAGTTTTTTAATAAGGCAAAAAATTATTGCAGCAATTGATCAACTTCAACCTACAGAGTTTACAACGGGTAAGAAGTGCATTCTTTACCTGCCGGAAGGTGAGAAACAAGAGCTTAGTTTGTTATTCATACAATTCATGTTAAGGGTTAGGAACTACAGAGTTGTTTATTTGGGTCATGATATTTCTATAGCCGAATTAAAGGTAGCTTGTCAAATAATAAAGCCTGACTATATCTGTACTATGATAACCTCGTCTTTTGAAACAGTGTCCATACAACAGTATGTTAATAATTTATCAAATGAAATATTTAATTGTCAAATTTTATTAAGTGGGTATCAAGTTAACGCACAATCAATAGATCACGGTAAAAATATTCATAAAGTACAGAGTTTGGAGCAGCTCATACATATAATTTCAGAACAAGAAATAAATGCATAATAGATTCCACTGATTTTTTCAGAATTTTATGTTATTTTTAATGATTGTACAGAATATTACAATCTTAATTCATAAAATTGGAAATTTATATCAGATGAAGCCAACCAGATTATTTGATTACATTCATTATCAAATGGCACATTATCCATTGGAGCGATGTATGGGTGCCAAAAACGAACAAGGTGTGTTCGATTTCCTTTCCACGGAAGAAGTAGTTGATTTAGCTAATAAACTGAGCTGCGGTTTATTGAAATTGGGGGTTGGAAAGGGGGATAAAATCGGCGTTGCCGTGTATCAAAATCGACCAGAATGGGTTATTCTTGACATTGCGGTTCAGCAAATTGGAGCAATAAACGTCCCAGTTTATCCTACTATTAGTAGTAATGAATACGTTTATATCTTTAATGACTCCGAAACAAAAATTTGTTTTGTTGGAAAATTGGACCTTTACGATAAGGTAAGTATTGCGCAAAAAGAGGTTCCCTCCCTTAAAGAAATTTATACTTTCGACCCACAGGACGGCCGACCATTTTGGAAGGATATTCTGACGGATGAGGGAATGGATCGTTTGGAAGAGTTGAAAAATGACGTTAAATCGGAAGATTTATCAACTATTATCTACACATCGGGTACAACGGGTGTTCCAAAAGGGGTAATGCTTTCACACCACAATATTATTTCTAATGTGGAGGCTGCAGCAGCTATTATTCCTGTTCAAAATGGAGATAAAGTGTTGAGTTTCCTTCCTATTTGCCATATTTTTGAAAGGGCTGCTTCCTATCACTATCAGTTTAGGGGCGTGTCTGTCATTTTTACAGGTACAGATAATTTAGGGGGTGATGAAGGAGATTTGAAAATGGTTCAACCCCATTTTTTTACCACCGTTCCCCGATTACTTGAAAAGGTATATGAGAAAATTTATAATAAGGGTCTGGCTCTAACGGGAGTAAAGAAAAAATTGTTCTTCTGGGCTCTTTCTCTTACAGAAGATTATGCTTACCATAAACCTATTGGTGGATTTAAGGGAAAGATAGCTGATAAACTTATATTTAGTAAGTGGAGAGAGGCTTTAGGTGGAAATGTTAAAGGTATTGTTACCGGCGCAGCGCCTTGTCCTTTAAGAATAGCTCAGGTGTTTTCTGCTGCCGGCGTTCCCATTAGAGAGGGTTACGGTCTTACAGAAACCTCCCCTGTTTTAACAGCGAGTACCTTTGAAAAAGGTGGCGCGCTTTTGGGTACCGTGGGAAAGGCTATTCCTGGAGTAGAAATTTTCATAGATTCATCCGACGGTAATTATAGGGAAAATGAAGGCGAAATATTAGCTTCAGGTCCAAATATCATGATGGGTTATTACAATAAACCAGATGCAACCGCTGCTGTTACTAAAGTAATTGACGGAAAATCCTGGTTCTGCACTGGAGATGTTGGTAAATTTATTGAAGGTCCTGAAGGTGGAGCCTTTCTTAAAATTACTGACAGGAAAAAAGAGTTGTTGAAAACTTCAGGTGGTAAATATGTTGCTCCAGCTCCTATTGAAAACAAATTTAAGGAATCATTCCTTATTGAACAAATGATGGTCGTTGGAGATAGTCAAAAGTTTGTGTCAGCGCTAATCGTTCCTGCAGAGGAAGCTTTAAGAGATTGGTGTGGAAATAACGGCTTGTCATGGACCAATTTGTCAGACATAGTCCAAAAGACTGAAATTATTGACCTTTATCAATCTATTATTGATGAAATGAATAAGGAGTTCGCTCACATTGATCAGGTTAAGAAATTTAAATTATTAATTGATCCATGGGAACCTGTTAAAAAGGATGGTACCGAATCGGAATTAACCCCTACAATGAAACTAAAAAGAAGGGTAATTTTAGATAAATATTCCGAAGAAATTAAACAGATTTACAAGGATTAAAAAAAAAGCCGGTAAGAAAAATTCTTACCGGCTTTTTTAATCACCTATTCTAATCCCAATTGATTATATTGGTATATGTAAACGACGAGTGAGAAAAAAAGTACTAAGGTTATAAAGAAATACAACATAAAATATCCCTTCTTTCCTGCGTTTTTTACTGAGGACATAATAGTAGTGTTTATAAATGATTAAAAGAACTTGCTGCGATTATCCTTAATAGAGGCTCCGTCTTTAAGTACCTGGGTAATTTTGCTGTTTACCTGATTACGATAGGTGGGAATCAGATTTCTCTTCGTGGTGACTAATTCTGTAGCTGCAGAAGGCGCCGCTTTAGTGATTATTTTCGCTACATATACCCCTGAGTTACCAACTACGGGGGCAGTAACATCACCTGTATTATAACGGAATAATTTACCTAATAACTTAGGCTCACTTCCTACCCCAGCTATTACCGGATTGGCAAAGGTAATTCCATTGGCCGTATCAATAGGTTCTCCAAAGCTACTGGCTACTGATTCCAATGATTTCCCTTTCATTTTTGTAGCAATCAAAGCACCTTTCTTTTCATTAATTACTAAGCCTTCAATTTCCTTCTTTATTTTTTCAACCGCAGGTAATCCCTCCTCAATAACATCCTCTAAGCCAATAAGTACGTATTTATTGTCAAAATAAAGATTTTCATCTCTGTAAACATATACTTGCGGAGAAACAGATTCTAAATCTGCATCGAAAGCCCAACGAATGATATCACGTGATTGTACCCCTGCGCCTAAAGGTCCTAAGAAGAATTCATTCTTACCCATTGGGGTAGATGTTTCTATTTTAATGTCCTTATTTTTTGCCAGGTTTGCTTTTAAGTCTGCTACCGATTTACTTTTATTAAGTATAATGGAAACCCTGTTGTAGGCATCTTTTTGGGTAGCTTCAGATGGAATAATGTTAGAAACGAGGGAAGCAATTCTGATGCCAGTTTCATTTTTATCAAATTTCTTACCAGTAACTTCTACCAGGTGCACACCGAATTGAGTAGTTACAGTATATAACTTACCAGATTCAGCCTGAAAGAAAATTAGATCATTATATTCTGCAACCATCTGACCAGGAGCGGCATAACCTAAGTCACCCCCTTTTGTTGACGTTGCATCGGTACCAAATTGAGCAGCCATAGCTTCGAAAGTAGCCTCACCCTTCTCAATAACCTGTTTTAACGAGTCGATGGTTCTTTGTGCTAAAAAAGCGCTATTTGCATCAGATGCAGGAAGGAGAATATGTCTTGATTTAACAGAATCCGGAAGTGCTTTTTTGTCAATCATTTTAACTACACGATAAGCGCCGGACTCAGTGTAAGGGCCAAAAACGCCACCTTTTTGTAAATTAAAAATGCTATCTGCGAACATAGGATTAATTTCCGATTTCTTTACATAAATCGGAGACATTACCCCTCTGTTTTGTTCGACAAAGCTGGTATCATTAGAAGCATTTCTAAATTGATCAGCCAGAGCATTTATTTTACTATAAATATCGGCCGTATCAGTTTTAGAAGGAAAAACATTATATATAGCATAAGCTATTTTTCTGCGTTCTTCCTTGTTCGTGTATTTCTTTTTGTTTTTGTCAAGATAGTCTTCGTAATCCTGATCAGAAAGAGAAACCTCACTATTATCGATATTGTCGAAAGGCACTTTTACATAGGCAAACTGTAGGAAGGCAGAACCTTCCGAGAATAACAATTCAGCCTGCCAGTTTGGTGTGTAAAACCCATTGGCAACTAAAGAAGTTAATTTCCGTTGCAGTCTTTCTTTAATTACCTCACCTTCCTGAATAGCCCAATAAGAACGCATTTGAGGTTCAAGTGTGTTAGATTCAATCATCTGACGAACCTGGTTTAACTGCTCTCTGTTAATCTGACCAGTGGTTTGGTCACCAAAACGCTGAGTGATAACGGGACTTGGTTCAAGACCAAATTGTAAATCAAGGAGTTCTGCACGACTTACGCCGAGTCCTAATTTGTCCGTTTGCTCTGAAATCAAGATTTTTTCAACGAAATAATTCCAAATATTTTCTCTACGTGCGAAAACATCACTGGTAGAACCGGAGTACAAAATACTTTCCGTTCTGTTAAATTCATTTACGTCAATTTTTTGACCGTTAATTTTAGCCAGTACAGGTTGTGAACTGCCAAATACACTTGTTTGCCCAGACGTCATATCCATTAGAATGAAGCCACCTAAGCCCAAAGCTATCAGGATAATTAATATCCAACTACCTTGTTGTCTGATTTTACTAATCAATGCCATGTTTATCGGTATTGTTTTTTGTCTTAAAAATTCAATTGCTCAACCAAAAATTTGTAAAATTTGGTCAAGGAGTGCAAAAATACAGTTTCTGCGCTTAATCTAAAAGTCAGAGTGTTATTTTTTCGCAAATCTTTACCTATTTACTTGTAAAGATTGCAAAAATAATCAGAGGAAACTATTTATTCGGGACAAATAAATTGAAAACCTACCCCGTGGATGGCCTCGATCTTAATACGGGCATCATCGGCTAAGTATTTTCTTAGTCTTGAAATGAAGACATCCATACTTCGGCCCAAAAAATAATCATCATTTCCCCAGACGTCAATTAACAATTGAGATCGTTTAATAAGCTGATTAGCGTGTCTGGCAAAATAATTTAATAGCTCTGCTTCTTTACTCGTCATTCTCTTCATAGTGCCATCAGATGAGATGAGAGAAAGATTTTTTTTATCCAGCGTGTAATATCCAATCTGAAGGACTTCGGAGGCATCGGTTTCTTTTTGTATCGCCTTTCTTTTTAGGAAAATTTGAATTTTTAAAATCAGTTCCTTGATTTGAAAAGGCTTTATCATGTAGTCATCGGCGCCAATCTGTAATCCATGTATTCTGTCTTCAGTGAGGGAGCGTGCGCTTAAAAATAAAATGGGAATAGCCTCGGAGTGCGTTCTAATCTTTGAGGCTAACTCAAAACCGTTCATTCCAGGAAGATTAATGTCCAGGATAACCAGGTCGAAAGAGGTAAACTCTTTTAAACCATTCGCTTCAGTCCCTGATTTTAACCATTGTATATCGTACCCAGCATCTTCAAGTTGGTCTGCGGTTAACAAACCCAGAGATTCATCGTCTTCAACATACAAAATTTTGGGCTTCATATAGGTGATTTTAACGGGATTAACAGATTTATTTCGGTACCGTCCAATGGTAAGCGGTTCTTTATATTAACTTTCCATTTATGTGCTTTACAAACCTCCTTCACGTAATAAAGTCCTATGCCAAAACCTTTTACCTCTGAAATAGCTTGGGTAGGCACTCGAAAAAATTTGTCGAATACTTTGTCTTTAAAATCTTTTGGAATGCCGATACCATGATCTATGATACTTATAATGAGCATCTCTTTCGTTTTTTCTACCCTTAGCAAAGCGTAAACTTCTTTGGTGGAAAATTTTGCTGCATTATCTAAAAGACTGCTTAAGGTATTCGTCAAATGGAATTTGTCTGCAACAATTTCTAAATCATCTGAGGGGTATTCAAAGGCCAGTCTTCCGCCTAAATTTTTAAATCTAATAGATTCAGCACTTACAATTTCTGTCAAAAAGGGGATAACCTGGATGGTTTCCAGTTTTAGATTAAAACCATTGTTTTCAAATCTTGCTAATTGAAGGAGTCTTTCAATATGCTCATTTAAACGTAAATTTTGGTCTTTTATTATTTTTGAATATCTTAAGAGTCGTTCGTTTTCTTTTATTTGTTGGTGATTTAAAAAATAATCGGTGGCTATCTGAATGGAAGCAATCGGTGTTTTGAATTCATGGGTCATGTTGTTTATAAAATCTTTTTGTTGCTCAAATAGCCATTTTTGCCTGATAATAACAAAAAGAGAATAAGAAAAGAAGACTATGGTAACAAATAGAATGACAGAAAAGAAGAGAACTACTTGAAATTGGCCCCATAAAAAACTGGATCTACCAGGAAATTTAACAGCAAAATAATAGGTGAAAGCGTGATAGCCTGGCATTGATTTGCTTATTTCGGGTGCTTTTTTTGCCGGTTCATAAGCACAATAGGCACCATATACCATTTCATCGGTGCTACAATCAAAAATGGCATATTCAAAATCCAGGTTAACCGTTAATGCCTCAAGTTCTTTACGAAGATAAAACTCAAGCAGATTGGCATCAATTTCGTAAGCAATATTTACGAGATAATAATTGGCACTTCGCTTGCGAATAATATTGCCTGTGGGCAAAACAGTCCCATTCGCCACGGCTAATGATTCAGCTACCCTGCGAAGAGCTAAATGAATTTTTTGATTTACATCTGATTCGTTTGCTGTCCAGGTCGTAATGCCCCAATAGGTTTGAACGGCTAAAATGCCAACAATGGCTATTAAACCCAGCCAAACAATTCTAATGACTTGAAGGTCTCGCATTGATTTTATTTTTTAACCATAAAATTGTTAATTTTGCAGAAAAAAAAGGATTTTGGGCAAAATACGACCGATTTTTATAATCTTGCTTTTTTCCTGTCTTTTGTTTTCGCAAGGGATGTATTCTTTTGCACAAGAGCAAAATCCTTTTGAATTAACTTACAGGAAAGGTTCCAAAGAATCGGGTAAACAGGTTTCAGAAAATCCATTTGATAAGTTGAATGCTGTCAAAGAAGTGCCAGAAGAAGAGATAATAGTTAAGCCATTATTTACAGAACAATCGACGAATTTTTTCTTATTAATCACCCTTTTATTACTGCTGGCTCTTTTACTTACCTTTTTGCGATCTTTTGCTGTCGCTTCTATAGGTGCATTGGGTACAGAGAATTTATTTAATTTTTTATATCGGGAAATGTCCGGAAGAGGCTTTTTACCCTACCTTTTGTTATATATTTTCTTTATTGTAAATATGGGTATATTTTGTCAATTTGCTATGCCTGTTCTGTTAGATAGCATGCAGTATGCCTTTGAGCCAAATTATTTTATTGTCTTTTTTTTACCACTTATTTTTTTAGTATTAAGACATTTATTACTGACGTTTATCGGATTTGTATTTCCCATTAAGAAGGAAATGGACAGATACCAGTTTTTAATGGTAGTCACGGGTATTTCCATTGGTTTGTTGATTGCCCCGATGAATATTTTTTTTCCCTATTTAAATGAAGAATGGAAGCAAATATTCATTTTAGGTACTTTAGTTTTTCTGGGCCTTATTTTACTATACCATTATTTAAGAGGACTAACCCTCGGTGTAAGATTTATTGGTACGCATCAGTTCCACTTTTTATTGTATATTTGCACCGTTGAAATTGCACCAGTTCTTATTTTGGTAAAATTGATTATCAATTCCTTATAAAAACGGATGAACACAGATCAGATAATAAATGCTAATTCGGAACCCACAATGAATGGAATGTTTGTTGAAGGTCACCGGGAGGTTAAGTGTATTTTGGTTTCGCAACCTAAGCCTGCTGACAAATCTCCCTATTATGAATTGGAGAAAAAGTATAATATTACCATTGACTGGCGGTCTTTCATTCACATTGAACCTGTTTTGGCGAGAGATTTCAGAAAATGTAAGGTTCGTATTGAAGATTTTTCAGCCGTCGTGTTAACCAGCAAAAATTCGGTAGATCATTTCTTTAGAATGGCTGAAGAAATGAGGGTTAAATTATCTTTGGACTTGAAATATTTTTGTCTCACGGAGGCTATTGCCAACTACCTTCAAAAATTTATAATCTATCGAAAAAGAAAAGTTTTTGTTGGAAATCGCGGAATTGAGGATTTAAGTCAGGCAATAAAACGAAATAAAGCAGAAAAATTTCTAGTCCCCTGTTCCAATCTTGGGGCGAAAGATGTGTGTAAATATTTAGACGAAAATGAGTTAGAATGGCAAGAAGCTATTATGTTCAATACAGTAAGCTCCGATTTATCTGATTTAAGTGACGTTACCTACGACATTCTGGTTTTTTTCAGTCCTCAGGGAATTGAATCTCTGTACGATAATTTTCCGGACTTCAAGCAAAATGATACCAGGATTGCCGTGTTCGGAAATTCTACCAGACGGGCAGTAGAGGAAAGGAATTTAGTAGTAAATATTCAGGCACCGTCTGTTGTTTCTCCTTCTATGACGGCTGCTTTAGATCAATATCTTCAAAAATCTAATAAGGTCGTCGGGTAATTACTATTTCCATGAAAACGGACTGGGTAAGGGATTTAACAGAGAAGCTATCCATTGGCTCTTTACCTGGACCAACGGCTCATAGAAAAATGATTCACCCCCATCGTTCTATGGATTTTCCCCCGGAAAATGCAAAATTGGCTGGTGTCATGGCCCTTTTTTATCCCAAAGAAGGTGAATGGCAAATGGTTCTCATAGAACGACAATCATTTGATGCAAGGGATCAACATAAAGGTCAAATATCCTTTCCAGGGGGAAAATTTGATGCTACCGATGTTGATTTGACGAGCACAGCTATCAGAGAGACCCAAGAAGAAATTGGTGTTTTCTCCCACAACATTCAAATACTCGGATCTTTAACGCCTATTTATATTTCCGTCAGTAATTTTCATGTTTTTCCATTTATCGGTGTGATGAATTTTGCGCCTATTTTTAAGCCTCAATGGTCAGAAGTAAAGGAAATTATTGAAATCCCCATGCTCGATTTGTTAAATCCACAATATCAGAAATTATCGGATATTCAAATCCATAAGGATTTTGTATTGAATGATGTTCCCTGTTTTAACATGAAGGAAAAGATAATCTGGGGTGCGACGGCGATGATTATCAGTGAAATTGCTGACTTAATTTCTCCCTACAAAGCTATATTATGAGTGATGACATTAAAAAACCATTAGGTACTAATATTCCGATGCCCAAAGAATTAATGGGAAAGCAATTTTATACCCAGGAAGAAATGGTAATGAAATCGGCGAAACTCGATAAACTTTTTTTTGGTATTCCACTGGAGAGTACGCTTCAGGAAAACAGAGTTCCTCTGGTACCCGCCTCCGTAGCAACCCTGGTGGCTCAGGGTCACCAAGTTATTATTGAAAGAGGTGCCGGATTAAAAGCTCATTTTTCAGATAGAGATTATGCTGAAGCCGGAGCAGAAATTGCGGAAAATAGAGAACAGGTTTACAAAGCGGCCGTCATTTTAAAGGCAGCTCCACCCACTAATGAGGAAATCGATTTGATGTTTGCCAATCAAATTCTTATATCTCCCTTACAAATGCCTACTTTAAGTGCTACGTATTTTCATAAATTAAGGCAAAAAAGGGTACTGGCTCTGGCAATGGAATATATAAAAGATGAGTCGGATACTTTTCCCCTGGTGAGTATCATGAGCGAAATGGCAGGTATTGAAGCTATGCTTACCGCAGCGGAGCTACTTTCAGTGAATGCAGGGGGGAATGGGGTACTTTTGGGCGGTATTTCAGGGGTTCCCAGTGCCAAAGTGGTTATTCTCGGTGCAGGTGTTGTGGCTGAATATGCTTCCAGAGTAGCCATCGGTCTGGGTGCTGAAGTGAGGATTTTTGATAATGATGTCTATAAATTGAAGCGCCTCCAAAATCAGGTCGGCAGGCAATTATATACCTCATCACTCAATCCAATTTATTTGCAGGAAGAATTGGTCTCCGCTGACGTTGTTATTGGAGCTATACATTCAAAATCGGGGCGAACCCCTGTAATTGTGAGTGAGGAAATGATACAAAAAATGAAGACTGGAGCTGTAATTATCGATGTTAGTATAGACCAGGGGGGCTGTTTTGCTACATCAGAGGTTACCACTTTGCAGTCGCCTTCCTTCATTAAATATGGTGTAATTCATTATTGCGTGCCAAATATTACGTCAAGGGTACCACGGACGGCATCCATGGCCATAAGTAACATACTTACACCCATTTTATTGCATGCAGCCTCCGCAGGGGGCATCGAATCCTGGTTGTTTAATAATCCTGGCCTACGTCACGGGGTTTATACCTATAACGGTTATTTATGTAATGCTTATCTTGGAGAAAGGTTTGATATGAAAGCAACCAACCTCGACCTCATTATTACCTCACAAGGTTAAGGAGATACTCACAAATTTAATCCCTCAAGAAGCTTTGCCAAAGAAACTTTTGATCTGACAATATCCTCAATCTGGGCAACGGTTAATCGTTCCTGCTTTAAGGTATCCCTGTCGCGTAGGGTAACGGTGCCATTTTCTAAGGTATCAAAATCGACAGTCAGGCAAAAAGGAGTGCCGATGGCATCCTGCCGTCTGTAACGACGACCGATGGCATCTTTTTCGTCATATTGGCAAGAAAATTCTTTCTTTAGTTTATTGTAAATCGTTTTTGCGGCGGTGGTTAATTCTTCCTTATTTTTCAATAGAGGTAAAATGGCTATTTTAACAGGTGCTAATGCAGGATGCAATGTTAGAACTACCCTGGTTGATTCCTTGCCGTCGGCATCGGGAATAACTTCTTCGCAATAGGCATTTGACAACATAGCAAGAAACATACGATCGCAACCAATAGACGTTTCAACTACGTAGGGTGTATAACTTTCGTTAAGTTCAGGGTCAAAATACTGTAATTTTTTACCTGATAATTCTTGATGGCTCTTTAAGTCAAAATCGGTACGGGAGTGTATTCCTTCCAGCTCTCTGAAGCCAAAAGGAAACTCAAACTGAATATCAACCGCGGCATTGGCATAATGGGCCAGATTGTCGTGGTCTTTAAATCGCAATTTATTCTGCGGTGTTCCAAGCGCTAAATGCCATTGCATTCTGAATCTTTTCCAGGTATCATACCAGGTCATTTCCTCACCCGGGCGGATGAAAAATTGCATTTCCATTTGTTCAAACTCTCTCATTCGGAAAATAAATTGCCTGGCGACAATCTCATTTCTAAAGGCCTTTCCAATTTGAGCTATACCAAAAGGAACTTTTTGCCTGGTTGTTTTTTGAACGTTTAGGAAGTTTACAAAAATGCCCTGTGCCGTTTCAGGTCTTAGGTATAATTTTCCTTCTTCGCCGGAGATGTTTCCCAATTGAGTATAAAACATGAGATTAAATTGCCTTACCTCTGTCCAGTTCTTAGAACCATTATCAGGATCGGTAATTTCCTCATCGGCGAGAATAGCCCCCAATTCAGCCATATTCCCTTCGCGCATAGCATTAGCCAGCCGGGTAGCTAAATTCGTTGCTTTTTCCGCATTGGCTAAAACCCTTTCATTTGTTTTTCTGAATAATGCTTCATCAAAATTTTCACCAAAGCGCTTTATTGCTTTTTCAACCTCTTTATCAGCTTTTGCGATATATTTATCTATCTGATCTTCAATTAAAACATCGGCACGATATCTTTTTTTACTGTCCTTATTATCGACGAGAGGGTCGTTAAAAGCGTCAACATGTCCGGAGGCTTTCCAAATCTTCGGATGCATGAAAATAGCGGAATCCAATCCTACAATATTTTCCTGCATTTGAACCATTGCTGCCCACCAATATTGTTTAATATTATTTTTTAGTTCTACCCCATTTGGACCATAATCATACACGGCACTCAGGCCATCATATATTTCACTTGAAGGATAAATAAATCCATATTCCTTTGCGTGTCCTGTGATTTTTTTAAATAAATCAACTATTTCCTGTGCCATTGGATTGGTTTTAAACAAAATAAACTAAAAAAGCGTTGCAAAAGTACATTAAAACACAGTAATACAATGAAACAATCTCGCCTATTTTCTTATTTGTTTTGTCTCCTGGCACTGTCCTTTGTAAATTCCCTGTCTGCTCAAAAAGCAATTTCAGTGGAATCTTTTTCGGAAATAGTGTTGACAGGACGTTTGAATGTTGAACTTAAAATCGCTGATAAAGAGGAAGTAATTATTGAAACAAAGGGAATAGAAGTCGATAATATTGGTGTGAATGTAAAGGGAGGTGTTCTTAAAATAAATGCATTGAACGCATTTAAAAATAAAAATATTGAAATAAATATAATCATCTACCATAGAGATTTATATGAAATTTCAGCATCTGCCGGCGCTATTGTTACCAAGGAGGAGACGCTAAATGGGGATAAACTTGATTTGGACGTTTCGAGTGGTGCAAAAATTTCTATTGACGTCAATGTTAAATCTTTAAAAGCTTTTTGCTCATCAGGTGCAAATTTGTTGTTGAGTGGTAAGGTTGAATCTGGTCAATTAACGGCGGCAACGGGAGGAATGATAGACGGTAAGAAATTGGAGGTGGACCGGGCTTACGTGGTCTCTTCGACGGGCGCAAGTATTTTAGTCAAAGCTATTTCAGAGCTTGACATACGATCAAACACCGGAGGAAATGTAACCTACTATGGCACGCCGGTGAAGAAAACCATTAAAAAAGTAATGGCCGGAGAAGTAGTCAATGAATACTAGTTCATGCCAACAAATGGATTATGTTTTTTTTCATAACCAATGGTAGTGAATTCTCCGTGTCCTGGCCAGACTACTGTATTTTCTGGTAATCTGAATAACTTTTCCCTGATGGATTCCATTAATAGTTTGTGATCACAACCGGGTAAATCGGTTCTTCCGATACTTTCTCTGAATAGCACATCGCCGGCAATTAGAAAATGGTCTTTTTCACAGTAAAAAGATAAACTTGCAGGCGAATGTCCTGGCGTTAAAATGGTTTTTAATACGCTGTTTCCAAAAGTTACTTCATCGCCTTCCTCTAAAAAAAGGGAAGCAACAGGTGATAGTTCCGTGTAAGAAATGCCATAGCGGGCGGCAACAATGGCACCCTTTTCGAGCATTCCAAGTTCTCCTTTGTGTATTTCCAGGGGCAGATTAAAGTGTTCTGCTACAAATTTATTTCCCAATATATGATCTATGTGACAATGGGTATTTATAAGTCTGATTGGCTTTACTTTCAATTTATCCAGGGTTTGAAGTAATTCATTTTTTTCCTGATCATTAGAACAACCCGGGTCAAATATAACGGCTTCACCCGTTTCATCATAAACGATATAGGTATTTTCCTGAAACGGATTGAAAGTCAAAAAGGTAACAATAGCCATGTCTGATAGATTAAAATGTGTAAAGTTAGGTAGTCAGGTAACAAAGATTAAACACATAGGGTAAATAATTGTTAAATTTAATGTACAAATGATTAGATTTGGAATAACCACCGCACTCTTATATTTCTTCTAAATGATTTAATAGAGCAACCAATATGAATAATACGCAGCTTTTTATCGGTTTGGTATGTTTTTTACTTTCTTCCTCTTCCCTTTTAGCACAGGGAACACAAGTCGAATTTGGAAAAAATAGAGTTCAATATCATCGTGATTTTGACGAATGGTCTCAGTATGAGAGTGATAATTTTGTTGTTTTTTGGTACGGAAGGTCAAGGAATATTGGGGAAGCGGTTGTTCAATTAGCAGAATATGATTTTGATGAAGTGCAACGCAGTTTAGAACATAGGATGAATGAAAAGGTCCAGATAGTAGTGTATGCTGATCTTACAGACTTCAAACAAAGTAACATAGGGCAAGAGGAGGTTTTTGGTAATGTGGCGGGGCAAACTAAAATTATTGGAAATAGTCTTTTTGTTTATTACGACGGTGACCACTCTCATTTAAGAAAGCAAATAAGAGAGGGAATTGCTTCCGTATATTTGAATACCATGTTGTTTGGCGCTAATTTTCAGGAGGTCATTCAAAATGCCGTTTCTTTGAATCTGCCTCTCTGGTTTACGCAGGGTTTAGTTGCCTATTTAGGTGAACCATGGAATACGGATGTGGATAATGCACTGAGAGAGGAAATGTTAGACCCAAAGTTTAAGGGTTTTGGTAGCCTGGCTTCGTCAAATCCCAGATTAATGGGTAATGCACTTTGGTATTTTATCAGAACGCAATACACACCCAAAACCGTGTCAAATTTACTCTACCTTACCCGTATTAATCGAAGCGTTGAAGGTGGATTTCAATATGTTATGGGTGTTTCTTTGAATGAGATTGTTTTGCGTTGCGAACGTTTTTTTCTTGAAAAATATAAAGCTGACCAGGCTTCCAGGAAAATGCCACCACCTTCAACGATACCCATAAAGAACAAAAAGCAGGTTCCTGTGTCAAAGGCCAGCATTTCTCCCAATGGGCGTTTTATGACCTATTTAACAAACGACAAGGGCAAGATTAAACTCTATCTGCAAGAGGTGTCTGGTGAAAATAGAACCCTTATTTACCGGCAAGGTGTGAAAAATGTCTTTCAAGCCACTGATTACCAGTATCCCCTGGTTTCCTGGTCGCCATCGGGAAAAGAGTTGGTTATACTGACTGAAAAAAAGGACAAATTATCTCTGGGAACGTATAATATTGAAACAAAAAAATTAACCAAAGAACCTTTAGCCGAGCAATATCAACGTATTTATAGCATGGATTTTTATGATCCCTTTACGCTGTTGTTTAGTGCTGATGTGAGTAGTCAGGCCGATATTTTTCTGTATTCCATAAGAACTCGCCAAACGCAGAGGATTACCAATGATTATTTTGACGACAAAGATGCGTCAGCAGTAAATATTGGAAATAAGCGAGGTATTCTATTTGTGTCCAACAGAGAGGACAGTCTTTTGAGAGCGGTTAGAAGGGATACTTTACTTCCGTTAAAGCCTTTCGATGTTTTTTATTATGATATGGAAACCAGGGGAAATGAACTGGTTAGAGTCACTAATACCCCTTTTGCCAACGAAAGAAAGCCCATAGCATTGGATACTACTCATTTTGCCTTTCTAAGTGACCGTTCCGGTATAATGAATAGGGAAACAGGTTTTCTTGAAACGTATATCCATCATATTACCAGACACGTTATCCTAAAAGATGGTATCCATCTGAGATTTGATGCTGATTCTATTCCCAGCGGTTTTGACACAACCCTTATTGACAGTATTTATCTTGAGCCTGTGTATAAAAAGAGAGCCTTTACTGGTCTGAATTCAAATTTTGACAGGAATATTTTAGATCACTACGACGCGAATGGCAATAATGTTTACTCTCTAATATACAGAGAAAAAAAATATCAGATTATCAGTGAGTTAGTTGATCCAACGGTTTGGGTAAAATCAGCTAAAGTTAGAGGCATGGAAAATTCCTCCCTTCCTGTGTTAGCCTTACCAAATATAACGCCCTCTGGACGTGAAATAGCAAAGAAATCGGAGATTACCGCGAAGGAAGAACAACTTGATGAAAAATATTTGTTCCAAACACCTTTTGGTGCACCGGCAAAGAAAATAGAATCTTCAGCGCCTGTTCCAACAGACCAGACACCCTCGGGCTTACTGAGTGGTAATAGTATTTTTCAAAAGCCCGTGTATCGTCTGCGGCCTACACAGTTAATTCCGTATAGAACCCAGTTTCATACTGATTATGTGGTCACACAAATGGATAATTCGCTATTGTTTGGTGGTTTAGATCAATTCGCGGCAACGGCTGATGGGTTTACTGTACCACCCGCCGGAATGTTGATGAAAGTGAATTTAAAAGATTTGTTCGAAGATCATGAATTTGAGGGTGGAATAAGGGTTCCTACCTCATTCAATGGTGCAGAATATTTCTTCCTCTACCATAATAGAAAACATAGACTGGATAAAAGATGGGCCTTTTACATGAAAGATCAAAGGAACAGGTCAGATGCCAACTCATATATTCCGCAAAGAGATAGGTATAACATATTATTGGGTCAATTTACCCTTAGATATCCTTTAGATATTTTTAGAAGTTTAAGAGGAAGCGTGACCTTGAGAAGAGATCAAAATGTTCCTTTAGCCACAGATGTAGCCAGCTATACCAGGCAAGTTACTGCTCAACCAAGGATTGGCGCCAGATTAGAATATGTATTTGATAATTCTTTGGAGACGGGACTTAATTTAAGGTCAGGTGCCAGATATAAGTTTTTTGCTGAATTTGTAAAGAAATTTGACTTTTCAACCAATGAAAACGGAGGGCAATCCCTAACTTTTAGTAAGGGCGTAATGAGCATATTAGGTGTAGATGCCCGTTTTTACCAACCGATACTCAGACATAGTGTGTGGGCGACCAGAATTGCTGGCGCTACGGTGGCTGGTTCAGAGAAAATATTATATTTTCTTGGTGGCGTTGATAATTGGTTAATGCCTCAAAGAGATGAGGAAATTTCTATTCCTCCAGGGGATTTTGCCTTCCAAACCCTGGCTGCTAATCTTCGTGGGTTCAAATTAAATACCAGAAATGGGAATAATTATCTTCTTATCAATAGCGAATTAAGAGTGCCTGT
This sequence comes from Bacteroidota bacterium, assembly GCA_017858735.1. Taxonomy (GTDB): domain Bacteria; phylum Bacteroidota; class Bacteroidia; order Chitinophagales; family Saprospiraceae; genus BJGN01. The sequence goes on along the minus strand of JAFMBH010000008.1, from coordinate 23,823 downwards.
TGCCAGATACATTTTTAAGAATATATCTTCCCAGTTAATACGAAATTTTCAAATCGTTGGATTCTTTGATGTAGGTTCGGCATGGACAGGTTTTAATCCTTATCGCGCAGATAATCCGTTAAATACCACGACCTATAAAGAGGGAGAAACCATCACTGTAACAGTTAATTATTTCCGGGATCCTATCGCCGCGTCTTATGGCGTTGGTTTGAGAACCAAATTATTTGGTTATTTCGTACGTGCTGATTATGGCTATGGGATAGAAACCAGAATAATTCAAAAACCTATTTTACATATATCCATGGGTCTGGATTTTTAAATAGGATTGATTTTTTCGTTTAGCACCTTTTTGCGAATCCAGTTTGGAACTACTACAGCGCCTATGAATAAGTAAATATAGTAGCCTAGTAATCGCCAAACGGTTGCTGTTAAGGTAGCTACGGTACTATTGGGTATATAATCGATAAGAAATCCTCCAAATAGTACTTCGACAAAGCCGGCTCCACCTGGAGTAGGGCTAAAAAGGGTAATTAAAAACATCGCTTCAAGTCTTGCAAACAATTGAACAAGATCTGTTATTTCCCGGGAAATTTCAGGGTTAAAAGCCAGTATTACTGCAAGAAGCAGCAAAAAACGAGTGCTCCAGGCGCCAATGGTTGCTATTAAGGCGCGAAAATGCCATTTTCCTGGTTTTATTTTTAATTCTTTGCTTGCCAGTAATATTTCATTACCAACACGCTCGGCATCATTTCTCCATTTTTTAGTGAAGGAAAAACGAGTTAGGGTTAATAATAATTCTTTTATTCCTGCAGGGCGTAAAAATAAGCCATAGAAAAATAAAAGGGTGTAGCAAAACATGAATAAGTAGGAAAAAATAAAATAATTACCCCAGCCTCCGAGATTGCTGAATCCCTGCATATCAGGTCTTATGATGATGCCTCCAAAAATAAAAAACAGAACGGGTATGGAAAATAAAAAGAATAAGCCATCCAGTACAATGGTATATAAGACAATTGTTGCCGTTTTAGCAAAAGAAAGTTTTTCTTTGGCAAGCAAGAAAAAGGCAACGGCCGATCCACCAATGCTCGTGGGTGAAACCGCGGAACTAAATTCCCATATAAAAATTAATTCAATACATTTTTTAAAATTAAATTCTCTATCACTGAGAGAATACAGTCTAAAAGAATACGAAATATGGTGTATAAATAAAAAAACTATCGCAATGCCTAACCAAAATAGCGTAAATCCATTCCATGAAATATTTTTAAGTTCCTTCCATTCTACTTGATTCCATACTAAATAGGCTACGGTAAAAATGCCAATAATGATAGGAATAATAATCTTGTTCAAATGGATAGACTGTAAAATAGCCTCCTCTTTTTTGTCTTCAGGAATAGGAAAATTCTCTTTTTGCATCTTTAATGATAGTGAGTTTCTTTTCCCAAAATAAGCATTTAACTTAGCATTTATTTATTTAAAGGTTTTAATTTCAGGGAAATCATTGTTATGGAAACTCATTTACAGCGTTGGCGCTTAATATTAGGAGCGGAAGCAGCCCAGGAGGAGTCTCCTTTGCTGGATAAAAATCAGTTGGAAGTTGACGCTTTGCTCGCTTCTATTTATGATGCCGATAATATGGGAGCTTTAAATGGCTCTTCCCCTCAAATTAGTAAATGGCTCGGGGATATCAGAAAATATTTCCCAACGCCAGTGGTTCGAATATTACAAATGGATGCTTTTGAAAGATTGGATCTAAAGCAAATGATTTTAGAACCTGAATTGCTCGCTTCTCTGGAAGTGAATGTCTCTCTGGTTGCTACCTTACTTCAATTAAAAGATGTTTTACCCGAGGAAACTAAAGATACAGCGAAAATAGTTATCCAAAAGTTGATTGAACAATTGAAAAATGAATTGGCCCGCCCAATGGAACAAGCATATCGGGGGCGCATTAAAAATAATTCAACTAAATCTGCTTTTCCTAAAGGAAAAATAGATTGGAAGAGAACTATTTTGACGAATCTTAAAAACTATCAACCCAAGGAAAATCTTATTATTCCTCAACATTTTTACCGTTTTAATGCCTATACCCCTAAATTAAGCAGACTTATTCTTGCTGTAGATCAAAGTGGATCAATGGCAAATTCTGTTGTTCATGCCAGTATTATTGCCTGCGTACTCGCTGGAATTCCCTCCTTTAAAACCAATCTGGTTGTTTTTGATACCGATGTGATTGATTTGACGGAACAGTTAGTGGACCCTGTTTCGTTGCTTTTTTCTGTCCAGTTAGGAGGAGGAACCCATATTGCCAAAGCACTGAAATATTGTGAGACGCTCATTTCCCACCCAGCGGAAACTACCATAATACTTATCTCTGACCTTTTTGAAGGAGATTTGTCAGATAATATGTTTGGAATTATTGACAAATTACAATCGGGTGGGGTGAAATTTGTTTCTTTGCTTTCTATTGATAATGAGGGAATTCCTTCTTATGATAAAAAAAATGGACGTAGATTGGCAGCCATGGGAATCCCGTCTTTTGCCAGTACCCCTCAACAATTTCCAAAATTAATGGCCGCTCTTTTTAATGGTCAGGATATTTCTTCAGCCACTATTTCCTGAAAAACTTTTTCTCGTTCATTTTAGATCTTTGGTGTTGATCAGACGATTTATTGGACTTTATAACATAGTTTAACCCAAATTGCCCATTAATACCCTGTGTTTTTTTTGCCACACTGAGCAAAGAATTCCAGTTTTCCAGGGAAGCGAAACATGCTACATTCCCTATATTAATGCCAATATGATTACTCAACTGAATCTGACCGTTAACATGGTATTGTACATTACAGCCCAGATCTAACACAGGGTTCAATGTCAAAAGGTATCCAACGCCTGCGGTGGCATGAAGGATCTTTGTGTATTTTTCAAGGAATAAATATCCGTTTAAATGACTGCTCCTGGATATGGAGTATCGTCCATGAAGAAATAATTTAGCAGGCAGATGACTGGCGTAAGAAACTTTTTCACTTAAAGGAGTAAGTTGTGTTTCAATGGAATCAACCCATTTATCAAAATTAGCATCAATAGATTGACCTGCATCCAATAGAGGTAATCCTTCAAAAGTAACGGACTTATTCAAAGATATTTGCCGGGCATTTTTCCAAAAAACGGTTCCTATATCGACAATTGCCCCTGAAAATGACCCTTTTTCTGTTTGATATTGAAACCCAATATCAATGGCAGCACCTAAATTTGTGAAGGGTTGGCGTCTATTTATGGGGGCTGTATTTACTAAATAATTAATTTTTCCTGTTAATGAATAATCTTCCGGATGAGTATAAATACTAGCTTCCCCAGCCATGGTTTTCACACCTGTTAATCCGTCGAGGATTTTAATTTTAAAACCCCAGCTAATGGCAGGATCCGTTTTCAACCTAAACCCCATTTGTAAAAAAAGCTCTTGATAAGCTAAGGCATCAAGACGGGAAGATAAGATTACGTTCTCACCAATGAAGGATTTGTTACCTTCATAAGCAAGAAGAGCCAATGATTTTGGAAATTGAATCATTGCTCTTCCCACAAATCTATGCCCTAAGGCAATCCAATGATTTTCTCCCGCCCTAAATCCAATGGAAAAAGTATTTATTTGTGTTCCAAGGTTAACCCTGTTTATCGTGTCCATAGATTGAATGGCGCTATTAAGATCTATGTCAATACGGTTTAGGGAATCTTTAGATGAAGATTTGTATAATGAAAAGGGCGACCATTGAATACCTCCCTGAAGGTGGGGAAGGCATAAAACCAGATTTTTCTCCATCGGAAAATTTGCCGGATTAAGTAAGTTTCCCTGCCATTTTTCAGGAACCAGATTCAAAGCTAACGAGTGTTGGCTGAAAACTGGGGAGTAAAAAGGGATTGAAAAGATAAAAGATATAAGAATGCTTTGTTTTTTAATCATGAGAAAGAGGCTTAATAGGTTGCTTGTAAACTTAGTTTCATAGATAATTGCTGCCCCTTTTTTATTTCAATAAATTCTTTCTCGTTTTGCAGTGTACTTAGAAATGCGCTTATGATGAAGCGATTTGACGCTCGTAAAGCCTTCATTTGACTTTCAGAAACGGGGAAATCGAATATTTCAGCCGTCGGATTGAGGGAGGAGGAAGTTTTTGCATTTGATATAATGCCAGGCCCTCCTGTCATTAATGAATCTAGTTTATTTCCTTTGTCATCCATAAAGTAGCATTGCCCATAAATAGACATGGGGATGGAGTTGGTTGAAATGATTCTTACTGTTCCCCGGTTCACCCTTTCCAGCAAACCTAAATTCAAAGGAATAGTGTCAGACAATGGGTAGTTTCTTAATTGCCCGGCTAATGGAATATTTACTTTAGCAGAAATTTTTAATTGGTCATTTCGGTTGATTGACCCCAGTTCATTGGGTAAGCTTTTTGTATTTAGCCCCGCTGTAAGACGAAAGTTAAGTGCCGTAGCTTTTTTATTGAATATCGTTTTGATAGGATTTGGAGCGTTGATAGATACGATGGAATCGCGTCTTACCAGATTGGAGGAGGTAGCTATTCCTAAATTGAACATTTGATTATTAAAGGCAATGAGCGACTCCTTTTTCCCATCGGGAAGACTTATAATAATAGATGGTATAGAAAATTGAATGGGGATGAGAAAATTATGTTCAAAGAATAGCTGAACTTCGGGGCGGTCAAAGTTTAAATCACTGGCATAGAAAGGCTTGAGAAAATCGAGGGATTTTTCTATGTTCCCAAAATCCAGTTCATATTGATTGAAAGAGGCTTTTATGACTTTCCATGCAGGCTTTGACAGCCTAATCGCTGCATTGCTTAGGGTATATAATTTTCCAGACTTCCCTTTTGCTTCGTAGGAAAGACTGATTTTTTTATCTTTTATAAGTAGAAATTTGCCTGACAGGAGAAGTGGATTCAGCGCATTGGTAGCAGATGGTTTCAGTCCGGTGCCACTATAGGCAGGTAAAGATATTGTTTGGACGGTTAAGTTATTTAATGAATCTGCAAAAGGAAGTTTTAGGATAATGTCTATAGGTTCGGTGAAAGAATTTTCAAAAAACCATTGTAAATCACCGCCTCCAAATTGAACGGAGACGGGATCTATGCCATTAGGTAATGAAATAGGGAGAAATAAATCATTTTTATTTATTGGAATGAGAGAGGGGAATAAGTCATCTATTTCGCCTGTGAACTGCAGGGCGTTAACTTCCTGTAAAACTGTAGAATATGAGAAGGTAATAAATCCATTCGCATCGGTGGTAAAAGTGGCGGGTAATTTTAGATTCAATAAAAAGGAAGCTGGCTCAAAAACAGCATATCCAAGAGGAAAAGCCAATTCGGGAGAAGGGTCTGAGAAATTAATTTCCTTTCCTACATCACAACTGTTGCAAAAAATAAAAAAAAGAATAATGCGAATATTAGACATAGAGAACCATTTTGAAGCCAATGTTCAAAGATAAAGCTAAATGGTGTTATTAAAATAATTAATTCCGGACAGAAAACCGTATTATCCGTTCTCAGAACCTTCTAATATTCTTGCATTTTCAGCCATTTGAAGCGCTTCAATGATACCGTCAATTTGTCCGTCCATAATCTGATCCAGATTGTAAAGCGTTAAATTTATCCTATGATCTGTGCAACGATTCTGCGGATAATTGTAGGTTCTGATTTTTTCAGAGCGATCGCCGCTACCTACCAGACTTCTCCGTTGAGCGGCAAGTTCAGACTGTTTTGCTGCAGTTTGTTGATCAAGAATACGCTGATACAGTTTTTGCATGGCAATTTCCTTGTTTTGATGTTGGGAACGACCATCCTGACTTTCAGAAACTATACCTGTTGGCAGGTGAGTAATTCTAATAGCTGATTCTGTTTTATTAACATGCTGACCACCCGCACCACTGGCACGAAAAGTGTCAATTTTCAGGTCGGCACGATTTATATTAATTTCTTCGTCTTCCCAAACAGGAATAATGGCAACAGTTGCCGCCGAGGTGTGAACACGTCCCTGAGACTCTGTTTTAGGAACCCGCTGAACTCTGTGTGCTCCGGATTCAAATTTCAGATGGCCATATACTTCATCGCCCTGTATTTCGAGAACTATCTTGGAATAGCCTCCTAAAACCCCTTCAGTAACATCGAGAACTTCTGTTTTCCAACCTTTGTTTTCCATATATCTTGAGTACATGCGAAAGAGATCTGAAGCAAAAATAGCCGCTTCGTCACCACCTGTGCCCGAGCGAATTTCGAGAATAACATTTTTGCTGTCCGCAGGGTCTTTTGGAATGAGCAGCATTTTAATTTGCTCCTCTAATTCCAGCTTTTGAGGTAAAAGAACCGATAATTCCTCGTGAGCCATTTGGCGCATATCAAAATCATTATCTTTTAACATTTCCTGAGATGTATTAATATTGCCAATAATATCAGCATAGATCAAATAGCATTCAATCAAAGGTTTTAGGTCTTTATATTCTTTGTTCAATTTTTTATATCGGGAAAGGTCGGAGACTAAATCAGGATTTCCTAATTGTTCCTCTAATTGCTCATACCTGCTATAAATGGCGGTTAATTTATCAATCATAAAGCGATATCCAACTTAATAATCTGGTGTGAAATTCAAAACGCAAAAATACGATTTTCCACGGTAAAACGCTATTTGAATTTATTTTTTGAATTTATTTACCGATAAATAACAAAAAATGACCGTTTCCTAAAAAAAATATACCGCTTACAGTATAAATTACATTTTTCTTTATATCTTTGTTTTGCTTATATAAAAAATACTAACAGCATGGCACTTTTACTTGGTATTGAATCATCATCTGAATATTGTACTGTTTTATTGTGTGAAAATGGAGAGATAAAATCCATCGTTCAGCACACAGAGGCTTTTTCCCATGCCGCGGTACTCACCAGAATGGTTGAAAGTTGCTTAGAAAAGGTGTCTTTAAATATAAAGGATTTAGAAGGTATATTCATCAGTATGGGACCGGGCTCTTACACTTCTTTAAGAGTAGGGGTCAGTACAGCAAAAGGCATAGCTTTTGCACAGAATATTCCGATTATAGCTATTCCTACCCTAAAAATATTAGCCTTAAGTGCATTAAAATATAACCAAATAAATGATGCATTATATGTAGGTATGACTGACGCGAGGAGAATGGAGGTTTATATTGGTTTATATAATCAAGAGGGTAATGAAATAGGTGCGAATCACGCATTGATATTAAATGCCGATTCATTTGATGCATACAATGATCAGGTACTGGTTTTTGCCGGCGACGGTATGTCAAAAGCAAAAAGTATGTATGAAGAAAAGAAAAACTTAGTCTGGACTTCAGAAAATATGGACTGGTCCGTATTTGCTAAGCTCGGTGACGAAAAATATAGAAAGGGTGATTTTTCCGATTTAGTGCATGGTGAGCCTATTTATCTTAAGCCACCAAACATTACAACAGCGAAAATAAGCCTTTGAAATAAACATAGTAAAGTTTTTATATATAATAATTTTATATATTTGAACTTTTAAAAATATTACCTATAGTTGTACATTTTTACCCCCAAACATTAAAAAGGTACAGTATTTGTAATATGATAGATGCGAAAGCATTTCATTCCATAACAGGTTAAATTAAAACGATGAAAAACAAAATTTTAGAAGAAGAAGGACAGCTAAACTTCCCCCTAGATTATGCTGGTATTCGAAAAACTTTAATTTTATTGCGTTCGGTAAATCATAAAATTCGCCAGCGTATCATTGAAATCATTGGACGAGGTAAGAAAATAGTTGTTACAGATATTTGTAACGAATTGAACCTTGACCAATCTGCTGTTTCACAACATTTGGCTGTTTTAAGGCAATCTGGTGTTGTACAAACGGAGCGGCAGGGTAAATTTATTTTTTATTTTTTGAATGTGGAGAAATTGTACCATATACAATCACTGGTACAATTGGAAACCATTCAAAATGAGCGTTTAATGGCGGCTTTTGAACCACAGGGACGCAAGCGCCAATTCTTCTGGCAGTAATTCTTAATATATAAAAATCACTTAGTCTGTCCATTCAGGAAAATTGGTACGGTATTTGATTTTTTGAAGCTGTGTTATTTTACTTATTTTTAAAAAAGGCTAAATGAGAAAGCAAAAAAACGAGACTATCATCCTTAAAAAAGGACAATCTGACATTCCATTAGATTATGCAGAACTGCGCAAAGCCGTTTTGGTTTTACGCGCTATCAATCACAAGTTAAGACAGCGTGTAATTGATCAACTGGATGAACATGGTAAAATGACAGTGACCGATCTTTACGTTAAATTGCGCTTAGAACAATCAGTAGCATCACAACACTTAGCTATTTTACGTCGCGTAGGTGTTGTTGAAACTACCAGACAAGGTAAGTTTATTCATTACTCCCTTGACAAAAATCGTTTAGAGCAGATTGCACGTTTAGTGGATGAGTTAGCTGGGTAAGACCCACATTTTTCAAAGTTAATTTGGTATGTCTCAAGTTACCCCCCTCTGGGAAAATGCCTGCAAAAACCCTCAGTTGCGGCATTTTCCCAAATCTTAAAAAAGTGAAATGCACACACTTCTATTTTAAATTTTTAGAACTATGAGAAAAGTAAAAGAAAAAATCAACTTCAACCAAGAGCGGTTAGATAACTCTACCGACATCTTGAGGGCACTCGCCCATCCGTTACGCATCAAAATTTTGTCATTTATTGATCAAAATGATGAAATAAATGTAAACAAAATTTACAACACGCTCGACTTAGAGCAATCTATCACCTCTCAACACTTGAGCGTTCTTAGGAATGCTGATGTCGTACAGACAAACAGGGAGGGTAAGTTTGTGCAATATAGCATCGACTATACAAAGGTAGATAGAGCAGTACAGGCGATTAAATCTTTCTTGCAAGCGGAAAATTAAAACATAAAAGGATAGAGGCGATTTTGTTGCTTAGTCTTCAAAGTTGCCTCTAACTTCTTTTTGTTCATCTACCTGATTTTCTTCCAGGTGTAAAAATTGTTTGTAACTAAAAATTATGAATATTACGCCCAAAGTAATGGCAACATCAGCGATATTAAAAACGGGTTTGAAATAGGGGATATGCAACATATCTACTACTTTTCCACGCAAAAATCCAGAATATCCGCCATTTTCAGGAAATACTTCTGCCACGTCCCCGTGATAATATGATTCAGAAAAAATGATGCCATAAAACGCACTATCTAAAATATTTCCAAGGGCTCCTGATAAAATAAGGCTAAAACTAATGAGTACCAATATATTTGCTTTTTCCACGATGAGCCGGTGGACAAAAAATAGTAAGAACGATACAGCGATGATTCTAAAGGTGCTTAGTAATAGTTTCCCATATACTCCCTGAAGGGCAAACCCAAAGGCCATGCCGTTGTTTTCAACGAAATGTATGGAAATCCATGACCAGCCAAACAATGGAAATTCTTCACCATAAGTAAGGTGGGTTTTTACCCAAATCTTAAGTCCCTGATCCAGCAATAAAATGAATGTCACAATGGAAGCAACCATTATGAATCGTTTTTGAACCGTTTCCTCTTGCATTAATCTAAATCTTCGATGATTTCTTCCTCTTCGTTACTTGCAGGATTCTGGATACTTGCTTTATGTCTTCGCACCAAAGGATTTGCATGATCTAATTTAAACTGCTGACGTGAACGAACTAAATCGATACAAGTAAAAAGAGCTGTTCTAAATGAACTTGGATCTGCCACATTTTTTCCCGCTATTTCAAAAGCTGTACCGTGGTCAGGCGAAGTTCTCACAAAAGGCAGGCCAGCAGTGAAGTTAGTCCCCACGCCAAAAGATAAAAGCTTGAACGGAATTAAACCCTGGTCGTGGTACATCGCTAAAATAGCATCATATTTCGCATAATTACCAGAGCCAAAAAAGCCGTCAGCTGGAAACGGGCCAAATACCAGGGTGCCACTCTTCTTACACTCAATGATGGCAGGTCTGATGATGTCATTTTCTTCGATTCCTATGGCACCTCCATCACCTGCATGCGGATTTAATCCCAGCACAGCTATAGTAGGCTTGTCTATTCCGAAATCTTGTTGGAGTGAGGCCTCCATCAAATGGATTTTTTTGATGATTTGATTCTTCGTTAGAGAGGTGGCCACTTTGTTTAAAGGAAGGTGATTTGTTACCAGTCCTACCCGTAAATTATCTTGTACCATGAACATAAGACTTTCGGACTGACCGAAAGCATGGGTGAGATATTCAGTATGTCCGGGAAATCCAAATTTCGCTAATTCCATGGTCTCCTTATTGATGGGGGCGGTTACCAACCCATCAATTTGTCCATCTTTTAACTCTTTAACTGCGCCTGCCAGCGATTTAATAGCATACACACCTCCCTCTTCAGTAATTTGACCTAAGTTAATATTTACACTTTCTTGCCAACAATTGACAACATTAACTGTGTTTGGTTGGAATTTTTCACCATTACGCACCTGGTGGAAAGGAAATTCCAGTTCTGTGATGTTTTTGTGGTAAGACAAAACCTTTGCAGACCCATACACTACGGGAGTGCATAAGTTTAGAATGCGAGGATCTGAAATGGTTTTGATAATGACCTCAAGTCCAATACCGTTGATGTCACCAACACTAATCCCTATTTTGGGCTTTTCCATGCTTTATAATTATTGTCTCTAAACCAAAGTATATTCACTTTAAGAACAAATTTACTTAATTTCTGATAAAGGACAAAGGGTAGTTTTAGAAGGGTATGTTCAATTATAAAAAAATGACATTTGTCTTTTTGATTTTTTGTAATAAAATTTATATCTTGCACGGAATTTTCCAATTATATAGCTGTATGAAAAAACTTCTCCCAAACCTAATAAATAAGCCACTTCTTGTAATAGTAATCCTATCTGTTTTATTCGTAAATGGATGTAAAAAAGATAATCCAGAGGTTTTTTCGTCGAGATTGACAAAAGATTTTAATGGGGAAGTTATACTACAATGGAATAATCTTTTTCTTGAAATCGAACGTTATGCGCAGGGTTTCAGACCTTGTCCGACACCCAGAGCTCTGGCATATATAGGTTTAGCCTGTTACGAAGCATGCGTTATAGATATGCCTGCTTATAAAAGTTTACGATTTAACTATCCGGGTTTAAGCCTTCCTACCCAAGAACCCCTCGTTGATTATCATTATCCAACGGTAGTTAATGCTATTTATAGTAAGTTGCTCACCAATTTTATGGGCAATGTTAACGGTATTCCAGCCGACAAGTTTTCAAAAATTTCTTCGTTATATAATAAACTCAAAAATGATTATAAAGACGATGCGTCGGCTGAAAGTATCATAAAATCAGATGAATATGGTATTAAGATTGCAGAAGCCGTTTTTGACTATGCCAAAACAGACGCTGTTGGGCATGACTATCATTTAAATCCATTTAAGAATACAGTAAGTAAATATACAACCAGTCCAAAGCCCGGCAGGTTTTCTCCTACGAATGCGAGTGCACCTGGTTTGTTTCCTGATTTTGGCTATGCTCGGACCTTTGTGATTAATGAGGGAGATAAGTTGATTCCTGCGCCCATTCCTTACAGTGAAGAAGTTAATTCTCAATATTATGTTCAGGCCGCAGAAGTATATGCAACGGTTAATAATCCAACACCGGACCAAAGATGGCTGGCCTTTTTTTGGAGCGATGATTTAACTGGTTTAACCTTCAGCCCTCCATCAAGATGGCTGGCTATTGCCAATCAAGTATATGAATTGGAAAATGTAGATTTGGAGACGGCCATATATGCCAATGCAAAATTAGGAATAGCACTAAATGATTGTGTGGTAGCTGCCTGGTATTCAAAATATTTCTACGATGTCGAGAGACCTGTTGACTATATAAGAAAAAGGATGCGGTCCTCCTGGCAACCTGCCTTGTATAATCCTTTGACAAAAGAGACAGGTATTTCACCAAATTTCCCTGCCTATCCATCTGGTCATTCGACGATGGGTGGTGGTGCTGCGGAAGTTCTGACGGATATTTTTGGAAATTATTTTCCGATGACTGACCGTTGTCATGAAGGTAGAGAAGATTTTGAAGGTGGGAAACCCCGTCAGTTCAACTCTTTCTACGAAATGGCTAATGAAAACGCTATTTCCAGGGTTCCCTTAGGGGTACATTTTAGAATGGATTGTGAGCAAGGCGTGAATCTGGGTATTCGCGTGGGCAGGAAGGTAAATCAGTTCTCCTGGAAAAAGGGATAGATTTTTTCTTTACCTCTTTATTATTGTAACCTGTTCGCTTTTACCGTCATTCAAAAGTATTTCTTTGTTGTTGAAACCAACGATGAGGTTCGTATCTTTTAGACCACTGATTTCCCTAATTTGTCCACCATTATTTATTTCTATTACTTTATCATTTTTTATAATCCATATTGTGTTTCCGAAAGTCAGTACCTTTTGCCATTCTTTTAAAGGAATGAATAGAAGAAATTGACCTAGTAAATCGCATTGAATAATGCCTTGATTCTGATCAAACAAATACAGATGGCTTTCCGTTTGTGCCATATACATTATATCAGGTGGTTGTGGGCAACAAAAAATTAAATCTGTTTTTAGCCTCTCTATCTTTCCCTCATCACTTACGCTGCCTAACTGATAGTTGAATTGATCAAATAACCAGATCTGGTCATTCTTACCTGTAGCTGCACAACCGATGAAGCCCCATTCTTCTTGATTTAGCTGCCATTCTTTTAAAGGGGTCAGGGTTCTGTCTAAAGTTATAAATCTTTGTTGATCCGTATAAAAAAGGAGTATTTGTAAAGGATTTCTTACATCTATCTGGCTCAGTTTCCCGTCCCGGTTATTAATAAATTGAAATAGTAAATTCCCCTTTGTATCCCATTTTTTTAGATACTGGTCTTCAGACAATGTGTAAATCTGCTCCAGTACATCCATTTTGAAAAGATCCGTATTTTCAGAAAGCTTTAGGGTATTAGACGCTGTAGGTTGCCCTAATAATTGACTGCATAATGGGATTAAACAAATCAGTTGCCTAAATATTTTCATACACTTCTCCCTGATTATTTTCAAAAAAATGATAATTCAACGCTGTTCCGTCCCAGCGTGCGTAGCTGAAATACGTTAACCAGTCCCCTAAATTGATATATCTGCTCTTTTTATTTGAAAGGGTAAGGTTGATAGGTAAGTGTCTGTGTCCAAAAATAAAATAATCAATGTTCTCCTCCTTTATCTTTTCTTCACAATATTGTACAAGCCATTCTTTTTTTGTACCCATAAAATGCTGGGGTTCAGTATTGTGTTTTCTGCTAAGGGAAGAGAAATATTGGGCCAAAGACAGACCCAGATTTGGATGTAACCGGCTATAAGCCCATTGAGCAAGAGGGTGAGTAAAAACTTTTTTCATTCTTTTATAGCCATAATCACCGGGTCCGAGACCATCACCATGACCGAGTAGAAACTTTTTTCCGCCCCATTCTTTTATAATTTCCGATTTGTTCAGGGATATGCCCAATTCCTCCTCCAGATAACCAAACATCCATACATCATGATTTCCTGTAAACATAGTTACTTGTATTCCAAGATCTGCCAGTTCAGCCAGCTTACCTAAGAGGCGGGTAAATCCCCTGGGGACTACTTTTTTGTATTCGAACCAGCATTCAAAAATATCACCAAGAAGGTACAGTTCAGAGGCATTCGGTTTAACTTCATGGTCTAACCATCTGATAATCTTTTTTTCCCTAAGGAGGCTTTCAGCTAAGGTGCCGGCCCCCAAATGAAAATCTGAAGCGAAATAAATGAATTTTCTTGTTTCCATGCATCAAATTTAATAAATTAACGAGCAAAGCTGGTATAGCTGTTTTTTAAGGTATAAAATAAAAGGTATGAATATAGATTTAACTGGCAAAAATGCTTTTGTATTTGGTGCAAGTAAGGGGATTGGCAAGGCAATTGCATTTTCTTTAGCTTCTCTGGGGGCAAATGTTACGTTGGCTGCCCGTTCTGCTGAGAAATTAGCCGAAATAAGTTTGGAGCTAAATAAACAAAGAGTAGCAGATCATCAGGATCACGACTATTTGGTTGTGGACGGAAATGACCCGGCAGACATTAAACGAAAATTACAAATTTTGTTAAATGTAAAAACCTATCATATTTTGATTAACAATACGGGAGGTCCTCCCGCGGGGGCCATTTTATCGGCCGATTGGGAAGCATTTCAGCAAGCTTTTCAGATGCATTTACACTGTAGCCACCTTTCTGTTCAATTGATGACTGAAAAAATGAAAGAGGTGGGGTATGGTAGAATTATCAACATTATAAGTACCTCTGTTCGTATGCCAATTGATGGATTGGGAGTGTCCAATACCACCCGAGCTGCCATGGCGTCCTGGGCAAAAACGCTGGCAAATGAAGTGGCGCCCTACGGGATTACTGTTAATAATATTCTTCCAGGATTTACCGCTACGGAAAGGTTGGATACTTTAATGGAGATTTGGGCTAAGCAAAATGGCCTTTCCAAGGAAGAACAAATAAGTCAAAGTAAATTATCCATCCCAATGAGACGTTTTGGTACACCTGAGGAAATAGCCGATGTTGCCTCCTTTTTAGCCAGTCCGGCAGCTTCTTATGTCACAGGAACCAGTATTATTGTCGATGGGGGGCGTACTAAAAGTTTATAGCTTTGGTTGCGTTTCACTGGACGATTTTAAATCAAAGTAGGCGCGAAGTAATTTTGCTCTGTGTTCTCCACAAAGACTGGTGAGGGTCTCATCGCTGGCTTCCACTATTTTTTTTACTGAACCAAGAGCGCTCAATAATGTCTGTATTGTTTTTTCCCCAATCCCCTGAATATTTTCTAATTCCGATTGGATAAAATTTTTGGACCTTATCGTTCTATGGAAAGTTATGGCAAATCTATGCGCTTCATTTCTGGCTTGTTGAATTAATTTTAATGATTCTGACTTTTTATTAATGTAGAGCGGTATTGCATCGCCGGGGAAAAATATTTCTTCTAATCGCTTGGCAATACCTATAACGGTCATTTTTCCACTTAATCCCAGTTGTTCTATGCTTTTCATAGCGGCACCCAACTGGCCTTTACCTCCGTCAATGACTACTAATTGTGGTAAATCCTTTCCTTCGTCTAAAATTCTCTTATATCTGCGATAAACAACTTCTTCCATACTCGCAAAATCATTGGGCCCAATGACTGTTTTAACATGAAAATGGCGGTAATCTTTTTTTGATGGTTTGGCATTTTTGAATACAACACAAGAAGAAACTGGGTGGGTACCTTGTATATTAGAGTTGTCAAAGCAGTCAATATGAAAAGGTACTTCAGGCATATTTAGGTCTTTTTGTAATTGCTTCAAAATCCTTTCCGTAGGTGTTTGTTTCTTTTCTTTACTTAAAAGATCTTTCTTTTTTTGAAGTTTGTAGTAAAGCACATTTCTTTCCGAGAGTTCAAGTAATTTTTTCTTATCACCAATTTGGGGTACTGTATTTTTTACATTGGTTTCAGTTAAGACAACAGGGATTGACGTAATTATTTCAGGAGCAAAGCTATTGAACCGATCCCTGATGATTGGAATAGCTAACGACAGTAAATCTTCCGGTTCTTCTTCCTCCAGTTGAAGGGTAAGTTCCTGCGTATGTGCCTGTATGATAGCCCCATTGACCACCCTCAAATAATTAATATAGGCCTCTTTTTCATCTGTTAAAATAGTAAAAACATCAACATCTCTTATCGTATGGCTTACAATGGTGGATTTAGCCTGATAGTCTTCAAAAGCAGCTAATTTTTCTTTAATAGCCTGTGCTTTTTCAAAGGCCAGTTCTTCAGCATATTGGTTCATTATTTTTTTAAAATGCTGTAATACGGAACTAAAATGGCCTTTAAGAATATTCTTAATTTGTTCTATTTTTTCATTGTAGATAAGCTCTGATTCTAGTCCTGCACAGGGGCCCATGCAATTTTTTATATGGTATTCGAGGCAAAGCTTAACTTTTCCATCTCTAATATTTTCTTCACTCAGATTAAAAACACAGGTTCTTAGAGGAAATAATTGTCTGATTAATTCTAATATTATTTTTAGCCTGCCTTTTGAGGTATAAGGTCCAAAATAAACTGATCCATCTCTAATGACTCTGCGGGTAATGATTACCCTTGGGAATCGTTCATTTTTAATGCAAATATAGGAGTAGGATTTATCATCTTTGAGGGAAACATTATATCTTGGCTGATGCTCCTTTATGAGAGCACTTTCTAAAAGCAGCGCATCTGTTTCAGATTCGACCATGGTAAAATTGAGGAAATCAGCATTTTTAACCATGATGCGGGTTCGAAAAAGACGATCCCGTCTCTCTCCAAAATAAGAAGAAACCCTATTCCTCAGGTTTTTAGCTTTCCCTACATAAAGAATGGTACCGTCCTGTTTACAAAATCGGTAAACGCCTGGTGTTTTAGGAATGGTTTCTGCCAATTCCCTGTATTCCTCCGTTGTCATAAAGGTTGGAATCTAAGCTATTGCGGTATCTCTTAAAAAATCAATTTCCACTAATTCGCATAAAATATGTCCTACCAGCATGTGACATTCCTGAATTCTTGGGGTATCAGTAGATGGAGCCTTAAAAAGATAATCACTTAATGGGTCCATTTTGCATGTATTTTGTCCAGTAAAACCTATGGTAATAATATCGTTTTCCCTGGCATATTCAAAAGCATTGATAACATTTTGTGAGTTGCCGGAGGTTGAAAGCCCCAACAGAATATCACCTGGTTTCCCTTTGGCGGTAAGTAAACGGGAAAAGACCTTTTCGTACCCATAATCGTTAGCTACGGCCGTTAAAAAAGCATTATCAGCACTTAATGCTTCAGCATTTAATGGTTTTCTGTCAAAGTAGTATCTGCCGGAGAGTTCAGCGGCAAGATGCATGGCATCGACAGCACTGCCACCATTTCCACAAAACATTATTTTATTGCCATTGCGAAGCGCAGCAATCATCCGTTGAGCCATTTCACTCATTAGAATGGTTAATGCCGTATTATTTAAAAGGGCTTGTTTACTTTCAACAGACTCTTTAAATCTTTTAGTAATAATTTCTTGCATGATTGTATTGTTGGTAAACCAATGTAAAAGTCCTCAAAAGTACATAAAATAGATTATTTTTGAGGTTCATCAATAAGATATGGCGTGAAAATAATTTTGATCGGCACAGCGCACCCATTCAGAGGCGGACTTGCTTCTTTCAATGAAAGGTTAATGACACAATTTCAAGAGGAAGGTCATGAAGTAATGATTTTAAATTTTACGCTACAATACCCCTCTTTTTTATTTCCCGGAAAAACACAATTCAGTGATAGTCCCGCTCCGGAAAATCTACATATCACAAGACAGGTTAATGCCATAAATCCATTTTCCTGGATTCGGAATGGCTTGTTCTTACTATCTCAAAAGCCTGACATCATTCTCTTTAAATATTGGCTTCCTTTTATGGCCCCTTGTTTTGGCGTTATTTCTATGATAGCCGGGTGGAGGAAATCGATTAAAAGACTGGCCATTTTAGATAACATCATTCCTCATGAAAAAAGGTTTTTAGACGCTTTACTTACTTCATTCTTCGTTTGGAATATAGATGCTTTCTTAGCAATGAGCCATTCCGTGGCTTCCGATGTAAAGCGATTTACCCTTAAAAAGAAATGTGTTCTAAGCCCTCATCCATTATTTGATAATTTTGGACCTCCTGTAGATAAAATGATTGCGAGGAATTATTTTGGATTAAATGAAGACGAAAAAGTGCTGTTGTTCTTCGGATTTATCAGACCCTACAAAGGGCTTGAATTACTAATAGAAGGATTGGCAAAAACAAAAAGTGAAAACGTAAAATTAATTATAGCCGGTGAGTTTTACACAGACGAAAAACCTTATTTCGATCTGGCAAAGAAATGGGGAATGGAGGATAAATTGATTTGGAAAAATCATTTTATCTCCAATGAGGAAGTTGGACTTTACTTTTGTGCCGCCGATCTTGTTGTTCAACCTTATAAGCATGCAACGCAAAGTGGCGTCACTCAAATTGCCTATCATTTCGAAAAACCAATGATTGTAACTGATGTTGGTGGTTTAGCTGAAATTGTTCCCGATGGAATTTCTGGTTACTTGGTTTCGCCAAATGCAGCGGACATTGCAGCGAAAATAGATTATTTTTACGAAAATCCCGGGCAGGTCCAAATCTTAGAAAAGGGCTTACGTCAGGAAAAAAAGAAATATCTTTGGTCGGTTATGACTAAAAATTTGATTGACTTATCTCAAAATGGTTGAATATGATGGTTCGCTGTAAAGCACCCTTGCGTATTGGGTTAGCAGGTGGTGGAACAGATGTTAGTCCTTACACAGATCAATATGGCGGTGCCATTTTAAACGCGACGATTAGTTTATTTGCCTACGCTTTTCTAAAGCTGAGAGATGATCACCACGTGGTTCTAAAGGCCATGGACAAGCAGGAAGAGGTGAATATCGAGGTGAGTCCCCTTTTAAGGCTGGATGGTAATTTAGATTTGGCAAAGGGCGTTTTTAATCGGTTGGTAAAGGATTTCAATCTTCCGGTGAAGGGTTTTGAATTGACCACTTATGTAGATGCTCCTCCTGGTTCAGGATTAGGTTCTTCTTCTACCTTAGTAGTCGCTATTTTAGGTGCTTTTGTAGAGGCGTTCAAACTTCCCCTTGGAGAATATGATATAGCTCATTTAGCCTATTCCATTGAACGGGAAGATTTGAAAATGGCCGGGGGAAGACAAGATCAATATGCTGCTACTTTTGGCGGCTTCAATTACATGGAATTTGGAGCGAATGACAAGGTGATTGTCAACCCTTTAAGAATTAAGGAAAAGGTGCTTTTTGAATTGGAGAATAATTTGGTATTATTTTTTACAGAAACTTCCAGGCTTTCATCCTCTATTATTCAAAAGCAACAAGATAATGTAAATAATAATGTTTTATCTTCCATTGATGCCATGCACCAGTTAAAGGAGCAGGCCATTTTAATGAAGGAAGCGCTCCTGAAAGGTGAAGTCAATCAGATCGGAGAAATTCTTCATTTTGGATGGCAGCAGAAAAAGGCAATAGCGCAGGGTATTACCAATGATTCTATTGATCTTTATTATGAAACAGCTATGAATGCAGGCGCTACTGGTGGGAAAATTTCAGGCGCTGGTGGCGGGGGATTTATGATTTTTTATGCCCCTGAAAATCATAAGTTTAAGGTTATTAGATCTTTAGAAAAAATTGGGGGCAAAGTCCTTCCATATCAGTTTGTTCAGTACGGAATGGTAAGTTGGGGATTATGATACATGGATATTTATTGGTTTTTATAGGTATTTATCTGCTTGGTACCGTTTTTATTGGTTGGTGGGCTTCAAGTAAAGTTAAAACAACCAAAGATTTTGTTATCGCCGGGCGTCGGTTGCCCACAAGTCTGGCAGCCTGCGCTTTATTTGCTACCTGGTTTGGCTCGGAAACCATACTGGGTGCGCCGGCAGAATTTGCAGAAAACGGTGTTCTAGGTATTATTGAAGATCCCTTTGGTGCCGCTCTTTGCTTAGTTCTCGTCGGTCTCATTTATGCCAGGCCTTTATACAAATTAAATATTTTAACTTTCAATGATTTTTTTAAAATGAGATTTGGAAGAACAGCTGAAATTACTTCCGCTGTTTTTATGATTCCCTCTTATTTTGGATGGATTGCCGCTCAATTGGTCGCTTTGGCCATTGTGCTGAAAACAATTGTTGGCATACCCTTAATTTATGGTATTATATTATGTACGGTCGTGGTAGTATTTTATACCTATTTTGGGGGAATGTGGGCTGTTTCTATTACCGATGCCGTTCAATCCATTATGATTATCATTGGTTTACTGTTCCTGGCCTATTCTTTGTCAAATCAGGCGGGAGGCATTCAGGTGGTTTTAGATGCTCAACCCGAAGGCTTTTTTCGTTTCTTACCCGAAGCAAATCCAATGGCTGTGATGGAATATTTCGCCGCGTGGATTACCATAGGACTGGGTTCTATACCCCAACAAGACGTTTTTCAGAGGGTTATGGCAGCAAAATCGGAAAATACTGCCGTTAAAGCAGGGGTGATAGCTGGTTTTATGTATTTAACAGTGGGCTTAATCCCTTTATTTATCGGGCTATGCGCAAACTACTTATACCCATCATCGAATCCGGCGGATACCCAAATGATTATTCCGGTCATTGTGTTAGAACACGGATCATTATTTTTACAAATCGTTTTTTTTGGTGCCCTTCTGTCTGCTATTTTAAGTACGACTTCCGGGGCTATTTTAGCTCCGGCAACGGTCATTGGAGAGAATATTTTAAGGCCAATGTTGAGGAATAATTCCGATAAATTAATGCTTCACACGATGAGGCTTTCTGTAGTGGGTGTAGCCATTTGTGCTGCATTTCTGGCAACAAGTAAATCAAATATTTACGAGTTGGTCGGTATGTCCTCGGCGTTAAGTTTAGTTGCCTTGTTTTTTCCCTTAACCGCAGGGTTATTTTGGACATCAACGTCAAGGATTGGGGCTATTTTGAGCATGATTAGTGGATTGTTTGCCTGGACATTATCAGAATTCGTCTTTCATAGCCATATACCAAGTATTCTGATTGGAGGTGGAGTTAGTCTTTTTTTTATCATAATGGGCAGCCTGCTATTTCCGGATGATAGTCACAAGTTGTTTTTAGAAAATTCAAAGCAAACTACAACTTAGGGTCGTAACTTAATATGGCCGTGGCAAGTCTTTCAATATCTTCAGGTAAGTGGAGCGCACTCAAAACTATTCTGGTGATGGGCTCGTCCTGTGACGTTGGGTAGGGGAAATGGGAGACGTACATTTGATGAAGGAGTAAATGGTTTGATAGCGTTTTTTTTGTCGAAAAATGCACAGGGTATTCAGGGACACTTCTTAATACCTGATTTTCAGCTCCAATGAGATTTTCAAATTGGATTAAATTTTGATATAAAACGGTACGCAAAGCTTTATAATGGTCTTGCATTTGAATCCAGGTATCTAAATAAGCGGGCGAAGCAGGCGATGCTCCACCAAAATGAGGGCTATTCCATATTTTGTCTATCCAATATTTATTGCCAGCAATGATACCGGCGGGAATGCCCAATCCTTTACCCAAACTACCTATTACGACACCCTGAACCTGTTCAGGCAAGGTCAGGGACGACAAAATACCACTACCGTCCTTTCCCCGGATACCCAGTGTATGGGATTCGTCTAGAACCAATATAATTTCTCGCTTATTTCCCAGTCTTTGTAGCCAATTAAAATCATATTCTATAACTTGTAGGGAATCAATGGCATTACTGTAAATAAAAAGAGGTGGACCAGACTGATGGCTTTTTAAAATACAAGTTTCTTCCCACTCGCTTCTGCTGCTAAAACTTTCAGGGATATCTAACCAAAGGGCTGGATGAGCATTAGGGGCAAATATTAATTCACCGACAGTGGTAAAAACCTTATAGGCTAAAATCCCTGCTAAAGTGCCCGATGAAACGGTTAATGCTGCTTCCTGTCCAAGGTACCTGGCCAATAATTCCTCCGTTTCTTCATAAACAGCCAGGCGCATGAATCCTACCCTGGAACTTCCAAAATTACTGCCATACTGACTTATGGAGGAGGCTAACCTTTCATGAAAAACGGGGTTATTTGCTATACCCAAATAGCTTGTTCCACTAAAATATAAAAGGGCGGACCCTTCACAAAACATCCATCTGCCTGGTTGATGACTCAGGTTATACATCATAAATGAATATTTTTCAAGCTAATAGATTGATCAATTAAGTTTAGCGCCGATACCATTTCGATGGGGAAGAACTACCTCCCCATGTTCTATGACAGCCCCTTCAGCAGGGTCATTAGACATTAAAAGAGCGCCATCCATATCGACATAATCTAACAAAGGCAATAGATGGGCAATGGCTGTAATGCCAACGGATGACTCCGTCATACAACCAACCATAACTTTCATATTCAGTTCTTTAGCTTCTTGTATCATCCGAAGGGCGGGGGTAAGTCCGCCACATTTCATTAGTTTAATATTTACCCCATGAAAATACCCGGCGCAGCGTTTTACATCGTCCTCCTTTTGACAGCTCTCGTCGGCAATCACAGGCAAAACGCATTTTTCAAACAAGAGCTTTTGACCTTCCCAGTCTTCAGGTTTTAGGGGTTGTTCTATAAATTCAACGCCCAAATCTTTCAATTCTGGAGCATAAGCTAATGTTTCCTCTGCGGTCCAGGCGGTATTGGCATCCACCCGAAAAACAGCGGTAGTATGCTTTCGAAGATGTCTTATGATATTTAAATCATCTTTTGTTCCCAGCTTAATTTTATAAATGGGCCAGGGCATTTCATTCATTTTAGCAACCATTTCCTCCGTTGGACCGAAGCCCAGTGTATAATCTGTCAGAGGATTATTCTGGTATTGCAGCCCCCATTTTTTATAAAGAGGTAATCCTTCCATCTGAGCTAAAAGATCGTGTGCTGCCTCGTCCAGGGCGCATTGTTCGAAGGGATGATTTTTCAGCAGAGGATGAAGCAGTTCCCAATATTGCTCTGCCGTTACCAGAGGCGTAGATTCAATAATGGGCTTCCAGGCATTAAAGCGTTGAATCATTTCATCCTGATCAAGTCCATAATATTTAGTAGCGGTAGCTTCGCCATAACCAGTATAAATACCGTTGGAAAGGGAGATAATAACCGTGGGCTGATAATCTCTGGAACCATGGGTGATTCTGAAAGTATGACGTAATTTTAACTGAAAAGGATGGACATTTAAGGTAAGCATTATCGTTAGAAAGGGTTAAGCAGTGGGAGATTCCAGGTAGGTTAACGTTTTATTCTCCGTATCAAGTTCGGCTAATATACCTACGGGTAAAGTAAAATTATTAGGTACATGACCAAAGGAGAGACCATAAACTGCAGGTACATTAAGATCGCTTAGCCGGTCAAAAATAGTTTCTTTCAGGGATAGTGATTCTTCATCTTTTTTAGGATTGCACCCCTCGAAAACACCTAAAATCAAACCTTTAGCTTTATGAAGATTTGCAGATTGCCTCAATTGGGTGAACATTCTATCCAGACTATAAGGACGTTCGTCAATATCTTCCATGAACAATAATTTATCGGAGGCATCAAAAGCAAAGGGCGTTCCCGCAAGAGCGGCAAGAAGACTTACATTACCACCCATTAGCCTTCCCGAGACCTTTCCAGCTTGTATGCTGTAAGGTTTAAAATGCTCTCTTTCAGGGGTTAATCCCTCTGTTGCCAAATTAATAACATAAGGTTTTGTAAAAGAATCAAAGAGAACGCCTTTAATATGTTGAACCGTATAGGGAGTCCAGGTAGCTGCAGCCACCGGTCCGTGAAACCCTACCAGGCTAGTTCGAAGGAAAATGGCTTGAAGTAAGGCCGTTATATCACTGTAACCAATAAGTATTTTAGGATTATTTCTGATGAGTTCATAATTGATGTTGGGTAAAAGCCTGGAACAACCATAACCACCGCGGGCACACCAAATAGCTTTAATAGAAGGATCTTCAAAAAAAGTATGAAGGTCTTCCAGTCTTTGTTGGTCTGTTCCTGCCGTGAAGCCACGTTTTTCTCTGACATACTTTCCAGGAACCACTTGCAGGCCCAATTTGGTAAGATTATTCACTGCTTTTTCGTAACCGGCATCGGGAACATAACTTCC